>NZ_LR134327.1:333879-667758 GCF_900636915.1 Aggregatibacter aphrophilus ATCC 33389
CCATTAAAAGCGGTAGCCACAAACTACGATCAGCGTCTTTAACTTGATACCACCAAGACTTAAGTGCACTCACCGTGACCGATTTCTCGCCATCTTGGTTGTGTTTATGGCATACCAATGCCAACGCATCCAAAATCTTCACGCCACCGTTGACCAATTCGGCCACCGCAAACATAATGCCAAGCTTCATTTGCGCTTTTTGTTGTTGCTTTGCCGTGCCTTGTTCATAGGTCGCCCACAACAACTGCGCATCAACAGGCGCACTTTCCTCGGCTAAAACTGGGAGATTTTTCACCGCACTTTTGCCAAGTTTCACCACGATTTCGGCTTGCACGTCTTCCGGCATGGATTTCACGGCATATTCAACACCACCGCCTTTACCAACTCTTTTTTGAGTTGCCCAGCAATTCTTTTTAGCTTGGTAAAGTATTCCTTGCACCGAATTAGGCAAAGTTGCTAAACTTAAACCAACTAATTCTTTTGCTGAGTAGTGTGTTTTTAAGTTGTTTACGCTCATAAATAACCTCAAAACTATCTGTCAGCATATTTTTTAAGGTTGCGTTGCTCATAGCGAGATGCCCAAATCACTTCGGCAGGTACGCCAATCGCTTCAGCAATAATGCGTTCACCTTTCAACCATGGACGGTCTAACGCATTTTTTAACGTGCTTCCGTTGCTGTAACCGTGTTTCAACGATAACTGGCGCAACGACCAACCTTTTTTTGCTAATGCAGCTTTGATGTCTTCTCTATGCCAATCAATAGCTGTTTTTTTAGTTTCCATTTATGTCCTCATTAGATAACTTCACTCGTTAATCTAATGAGGATAATAAACCATAAAAACAACTCAATCAACTTTAAAAAAGTCATTTTAAAGTTAATTGATTAAAAATTAAGCGTTGTTTTAAGGGTTGTTTATTGTATCTCTTTGAAATCAATAACTTTTAATTCAACTTTAAAAACATTAAAGAAAATACAAGGATTTTTTAAAGTTATGCGTGTTAAGTTTAAAAACAACTCATCAATAGGAAGTCGAATTAGAGAGTTAAGAGAGCAGAAAAAAATCTCCAGAAATGCCATGGCAGAGAATTTGGGGCTTTCGTTATCTGCCTTGCAGAATTGGGAAACAAGTCAAACTGAGCCTATAGCTTCAATGATTATTACCCTTGCGGAAGAATTAGGGGTTGAGCCTAGTTATTTACTAACTGGCGAGAAGAACGGGGATGTTGATAGTCCTCCGATTAAACGCGCACAAAAGCACGAAATAAGCGGAGTTTCAATGATTGACTGCTTTTGTTCGGTAAACGTGTCGGCAGGCTTTGGCAGCTTTAACGAGGGCGTAACCGCGCCCGACGGGCAAGTGCCATATTCGGACAGCCTGTTGCAAAAGCTCGGCATTAAACCAACGCACGCCGCCGTATTTTGGGCAGATGGCACATCCATGCGCCCAACCATTGATGACGGCGATCAGATGTTGGTTGACCTCTCTAAAAAAGAGATCAAGGGCGATAAAATCTATTTAGTGCAAAACGGCGAAAGCGTGTGGGTTAAGCGTGTAAAACTCAACTGGAACGGCATAGAGCTCATTTCAGACAACAAAGAAGAGTACGCCCCGATAACGCTAACCAAAGAGGAAGCGGACAATTTAGAGATAATCGGACAAGTTGCCTACATCGGCAAAAGCGTAATTTAAACGGTCTTTAAACGTTTTTTAAACGCCTTTTTGTTTTTCTACAATTAAGTGGCTAAAACCGCCCTTTTTAGATTTTAGCCACTTTTTTTCTAAAACCAACTTTAACGACAAAACCACCCAACAAAAAAGGCCAAAATTTCTTTCAGCCCTTTATTTCATTGATTCTTTCCCGCTTAATTCCGTTTAATTCAATTTAAGTCCTAACCTGTTATCAATTTCTAATATTAAGTGGTTGGGTACACTTGCAAAAACCATTTAACGACCGTGAATTAGTCGCCCGTATTAAAGCAATTCTAAGACGTACTGCACAAGCCAATAGCGTCAAAGATCCTGCTGATTTGGATAAAGTTGAGTTTGCCGGCATTTTGCTTTATCCAGGACGCCAACAAGCCTTATTTGGCTCAAAGGATCTTGAATTAACCGGCACAGAATTTACCTTATTACTCAAACTCATTATGAACCCAGGTCTAATTCTTACCCGTGAAGAATTAAGCCAAGAAGTTCTAGGCAAACCACTGACTCCGTTTGATCGAGCGATTGATATGCATATGTCAAACCTACGGAAGAAATTACCTAATCGTCCTGATGACTTACCATGGTTTAAAACGCTCCGTGGTCGAGGCTATCTATTAATTGCCGAAAAATAATCAACTAACTAAAGGCTATTCCATTTCCATATAGCCTTTTTTATCTCTAAGAATCATGTTCAGAAAAGAATTTATTTTTAACTCATTAACCATCCGAATATTTACCTTCTTCTGGTTAACATTCTCTATTTTATTAATATTTATTTTCCTGTTGCCCTATTTTGACGCACATATTTATTCCAATCTAAAAGAATACGAAGTTGCAAAATATCAAAAAGAAATCACCACCTCTATCCGTAATAATCAAATTTCACGTATTTTGGCCGGTGTGCCTGTATTTCCAAATGATCGATTTAGCGCACATCCGGTTTTAATTGCACCAAGCGGACAAATTCTAGGCGCTTTACCAGAAGAAGAAAAATCGTTACGCCAGTTTATATTTAATAATGCAGTATTAGAACAACCGTTGAAAAAAATCTATTCCAATATTCAAATTGTTGGACCATTTTCACTTTATTTAAATCCGGAACATAACCAATCCTATAGTTTATACTTTGTTAATCAAATTAATGCCCAGAAAGAAATCTTAAATTATATTTTTGATCGTCCATTTTTCCTGATTGTATTGGTCATTCTAATTTCTACACCATTGCTTTGGTGGCTGTCACGCAGTATCGGACAACCAATCCACAATCTGCAACTAGCCGCAAATGCCGTTGCTATCGGAAACTTGAGAATTAATAAAGATCTTGAAACAAAAGGATTGTTAGAACTCCGCCAAGTAGGACAAAGTTTTAACCGAATGATGCAGTCTCTCGAAGAAGTGTTATTAAACCAACAATCGTTATTATCCTCTATTTCTCACGAACTTAGAACACCACTCACCCGCTTACAGTTAGCCACGGCACTGCTACGCCGTAAATTAGGCGACAGTAGTGAAATCCAACGAATTGATACGGAAGCACAACGTCTAGATAAAATGATCAATGACTTATTGCAACTTTCCCGTCAGCAATTACACAGTCATTTAGAAAAAAACATTTTCCCAATTCCAACATTATGGGCAGAAGTCTTAAATGATGCGGAATTTGAAGCCGCACAACGACATATTAAATTTACCGTTGTTCAGTCTATTGTCCATCCAGAAACATATTACCTAAATGGTAATCACGGCTTATTGGCAAGTGCAGTGGAAAATCTCATTAGAAATGCGTTGAAGTACACAAAATCAGCCATTGTTATGTACATTTATATTTATGAAAATGATCTCTTCATACGTATTGAAGACAACGGAGAAGGTTTACCACAAGAAGAATACGAAAAAATTTTTAAACCATTTTATCGTGTTGATGAAGCTCGAACTAGAAAAACAGGCGGTGCAGGGCTGGGTTTATCTATTGTAGCCAACACAGCTAAAGACCATCACGGCGCAGTATGGGCAAGAAAAAGTGGCTTAGGTGGATTAGCCGTGACTTTACGCCTACCGCTTTGGATTGCCAAATAATTTCTATTACAAAACAAAGAACTCTATGGATCATCAATAGGGTTCTTTGTTTTTCGTATCAGGTGATCAATGTAGGTATTTTACGACTTCCATAAATACTTTTAGTACAGCAGCATTTACCAAATCAATGAAAAACGCCCCAACCATCGGCACGATTAAGAAGGCTTTATGAGAAGGCCCAAAACGGCTGGTTATTGCTTGCATATTGGCCACGGCCGTTGGCGTAGCCCCCAAACCGAAACCACAGTGACCAGCACTTAGTACCACCGCATCATAATCTCTTCCCATTATGCGATAAGTCAAATAAATCGCAAATGCAGCCATTAATACCACTTGAATAGCCAAAATAGCGACCACAGGTAACGCTAAACCTGCTAATTGCCATAATTTTAAGGACATCAATGCGATTGCCAAGAATAAAGATAGACCCACATTACCTAATACATCTACAGCAGAATCGGCAACATTAAATTTGAAAATATGGGTTAACAAGTTACGAATTACCACGCCGGTAAATAAACACCATACGAACGTCGGCAACTCAATAAGTGTGCCTTTTGTTTGTATATCTAAGAACTGACCAATAAGTAAACAACATACCATCATAGTGATGGTTTCAATTAAAGAACGAGTTGTAATCTTACGCTGATAAGTGGGATGCTCAAAAGCCTCTTGTACATCATCGACATCATCACTTTCCGGATTCTCGCCATGTTTCATTTTCCCTAATAAATGGCGTGCCACCGGACCACCGATAATACCACCGGAGACTAAACCAAAGGTTGCACAAGCCATGGCTAATTCCAAGGCGCCTTCAAGGTGGAATAACTCTGTTAGTTTACCTGCCCATGCTGCACCAGTACCATGCCCACCGGTTAATGTCACTGAACCGGCAATTAACCCGTAAGCAGGGTCAATACCAAATAATACAGAACCACCAACACCAACAAAATTCTGTACAGAAATTAATAATGTTGCAGCAATCACGAAAATAATTAAGGGCTTACCACCTTTTATCAAACGAGCAAAGTTGGCACTTAAACCGATGGAAGAAAAAAATACCAGCATCATGGTGAACTGCAAGTTCGTATCGAAAGTAAAAGACAAACCCCACCCTTGATATAAAACGGTAAGAATAAGCGCAACTAAGAAACCGCCCACAACCGGCTCGGGAATATTATAATTTTTCAAGAAGGAAATACGTTTGACTAAGAAATAGCCTAGCAACAAAACAAAACCTGCTAGAGCAAGGGTTTCATAGGTATTAAAATTCATAGAATATCCTCTTTTTGATAGTAATTTTTCCATGACAACTTGAAATATAAAGCACAGAAAAACTTATGCGAAGAATAAAAAATTTTTATTAATCACGAAAGGACTTTCAATTTAGCAGAAAATAAAGACCACTTCTACAAAAAACACATAAAAATACAGGTCAAACCTTAATTATTTAACCAAAATGTAACTGGGCCGTCATTAGTTAAGCTTACTTGCATATCCGCAGCAAATCTCCCCGTTTCCACCTTAATTTTCTCACCGCACTTTTGTACAAAGTAATCATAAAGCGCATTGGCCAATGCAGGAGGTGCGCCTTTAGAAAAACTCGGACGCAGCCCTTTTTGCGTATCCGCAGCTAAGGTAAACTGCGACACCACCAACACTTCGCCACCAATTTGTTGCACATTCAAATTCATTTTGTCATCTTCATCGCTGAAAATACGATAATTGAGTACCTTTTCCGCAAGCTTATCCGCCTTCTGGCAATCATCATCCTTTTCCACACCTAATAGCACCAACAAACCCTTACCAATTTGCCCGACCACTTCGCCCTCGACGTCCACTTTCGCCTGAGTTACCCGTTGAATTAATGCGATCATTTTGTTTCCTCTATTTGTTCTAAATTTATCATTTTTTCCGACCGCACTTCCGCCAACACTGCTGCTAATTGTGCGCCGAGTAGCACGAACGTCCAGCTTAACTGAATCCACAGTAACATAATCGGCAGAGTGGCCATCGCACCATAAATTAACTGATAAGACGGGAATGTCACGATATACCAAGCAAAGGCCTGCTTACCCAACGTGAAAAACACGGCAGCAATAAGCGCACCGGCAGCAGAATGTTTGATGCTGACTTTTTTATTCGGCACTACCATATAAATCACAGTGAAGATAAACCACGTAGAAAGAAACGGCACAAAGCTCAATAATTTCAAGCCAAAAGAAAATCCCGATGCATTTTCAAACATGGTTTTTACATAGGCACTGGCGGCAATACTGGTGCCAACTAACAGCGGGCCTAAGGTGAGAATGAGCCAATAAATAGCGAAAGAAGTAAAAATCGGACGAGTGCTAGTGTCATGCCAAATACTGTTTAGCGTACGGTCAATAGAATTAATCAACATTAATGCTACCACAATCAAACTGATAATCCCCACCGCGCTCATTTGCTTGGAATTATTCACAAACTCATCAATATATTGCCCTACTACATCACTCGCCGACGGAGCAAAATTGGTGAAAATAAACTCTTTCAAGGCACCGGTTACTTCGTTAAACACCGGAAATGCCGAGAAAATGGAAAATACCACCATAATTAACGGCACAATGGCAAGCATGGTGCTGTAAGTCAAATAACCGGCGGCTTGGGTTAATTTATTCTGATTAAAACGCTGCCAAAAGATCGTACAAAACGTTTTCCACTCAATCATAAAAAGCCTCCGCAACAATGCTTAAATTTTTTGCCAGAACCGCACACACAAGGTTGTTTCATCGTCGGCAGCGGCACCGTTGGATCCACAAAATACCAACGCCCGTCAATTTTTACAAAAATCGAACGTTCATGATGAGATTGTTCCCCCTCCTCACCTTGAAAAACGGCGTTAAATTCCACCGCACTTTGGAGCTTGCTCAACGTCTCCGTCTTTAAAATCTGCAAACCAAGCCATTGGGTATTTTCTGCCCAAGTTTGAATGGCCTGTACGTTTAGTAACGCCTGTTGTCTTGGCACGGTGGTTTCCACAATATAAGGCACATTTTTCAGTACATAAGCGGCATAGCGGGAACGCATGAGTTGCTCGGCGGTCTGTGGCAATTGTTCACTGGCGTGAAAACGTCCGCAACAATCTTGATAAGTTTGCTGCGATTGACAAGGGCAATTTGAATCTAAAAGTGCGGTCATTTTTAACTCTGTTTTTCTTGTAATTTTATCAGTTGTGAATTTAACGAACGCTTGAACGCCGGCGCCAACACCTCAAGAGCCAAGGCCTGTTCAAGCTCCTCTGCATGATTGGGTGCCGACAATAAACGGTTCAAATGACGAATGGTAAATTCAGGATGCGGACGGCTTAACAAGTGCAGTTTATCGCCTTTATGAATTACACCCGCTTGTACCACGCGCACATACCAACCGGACCAACCGGAACGATATACGGTCTGTTGAGTATTTTGATTTTCGGTATTTTTCGATAAACGTTCACAAGGCTTACGCGGTTGCGACACTTCCACCACGCCGGTGCCAATTTGAAAACGGTCTCCCACACATACGGAATCTTCGTTCAACTCGGAAACCACAAAATTCTCACCGTAAATCGCTGTGCCCTGATAAGAAAAATTTTCATCTAATAACGCATTTAACGCCGGGAAAGAATCTTCCGACATAAAAAAGAGCGCCTTATCCACGCCGCCGTGATGGGCTTTTAATCCCACATCATTGCCTTCCGCCCCTAGCGCATGGATGTTCACCGTATCTACCGGTTGCTTGCGAATAGCACTTTCATATATTGAGCCGTCAGCAAAAGTCAGCTGTTGTACTTGCCCGACCTTAATGATCAAAATTTCTGCATTTGCCATCATTTTCCTCGTTATTATCTGAAATCTGCAGAATTATACCGTAAAAACAACTTATTTTTTGACCGCACTTCTATTTTTAAATATCATGCGGAAAATTCATTCGCAATCCATTAGGAACAATAACAATGCAATATTTATTAGCCCAAACCCCTCAAAACCAACAACTTGGTATTACCGCGAAAATGGCGAACCGCCACGGTTTAATCGCCGGTGCCACCGGCACAGGTAAAACCGTCACGTTACGCAAAATGGCGGAAGCCTTTAGTGACGATGGAGTACCGGTGTTTTTAGTGGATGTGAAAGGCGACCTTTCCGGTTTAGTGCAACCGGGTGCGATGCAAGGCAAAATCGCCGAGCGTATTGAACAATTCAATTTAGGCGGCGAAAGCTATTTGAGTGGTTACCCTGTATCCTTTTGGGACGTGTTCGGTGAAACCGGCATTCCGCTACGCACCACCATTTCCGAAATGGGGCCGTTGTTGCTCTCCCGTTTATTAAACCTCAACGCGACGCAAGAAGGTTTGCTCAACCTGGTATTCCGCGTTGCCGATGACAAAGGCTTATTGCTTATCGACCTAAAAGACCTGCGCGCAATGCTGAAATATGTGGCGGAAAATGCCAAAACCTTCCAAGTGGAATACGGCAACGTGTCTGCCGCCAGCGTAGGCGCCATTCAACGCGCCTTATTAACCTTAGAAAACGAAGGTGCAACAAATTTATTCGGCGAGCCTGCATTAAATTTAGATGATTGGTTACAAACCCGTGACGGACGCGGCGTCATCAATGTGCTTAATTCGGAAAAATTAATTAACTCCCCACGTATGTACAGTGCGTTCTTGCTTTGGTTAATGGCGGAATTGTTTGAACAATTGCCGGAAGTGGGCGACCCCGACAAACCGAAATTTGTGATGTTCTTTGACGAAGCACATTTACTGTTTGACGGTGCACCAAGCGTATTGGTGGATAAAGTAGAACAGGTCGTGCGTTTGATTCGTTCCAAAGGTGTGGGCATTTATTTTGTGACCCAAAACCCGTTGGACTTACCGGATACCGTGCTAGGTCAATTAGGCAACCGCGTACAACACGCCTTGCGCGCCTTTACGCCACGCGATCAAAAGGCCGTGAAATCGGCCGCGGAAACCTTCCGTTCCAACCCGAACATAAACGTGGTTGAAACCATTTCAACACTCGGCGTAGGTCAGGCATTAGTCTCGTTCTTAGATGAAAAAGGCATGCCGACACCGGTGGAAATTGCTTATATTTTCCCACCGAAAAGCCAATTAGCGCCTATTACCGCCGAACAACGCACCGCTTGGGTGAAAGACGACGATTTATACGCTTTCTATAAAGATTATGTGGATAACGAATCTGCTTTTGAGGTGTTAAACCAACAAGCGGATTTAGCCGCCGTAGCGCAAAAACAAGCTGAACAAGCCAAGCAGGAAGAAGAAAACGGCATTATGGGTAGTCTCAGCCGCATGATTTTCGGTACCAAAAAACGTGGCGAGCAACTGACTGTGACGGAAGAATTGGTCAGTGGCGTAGCAAAATCCGTGGGACGCAACATCCGCAACCAAATCACCAAACAAATTATGCGTGGGATTTTGGGCGCGTTTAAAAAATAAAATTCATCCGAAAAATGAACCGCACTTTTTGATATTCACTGACAATATTCTCTTAAAAAGTGCGGTCATTTTTTTAATGTTTTTCACTCTTCATTATCCAGTCTTTAATTAAGAATAATTCTCATCTATAATCACGCCTATTAATAAGAGAAATCCCTTTTCCATGACGGCAGTTTACGCCGTACTGCCCGCCATAGCTTTATTCCACTGCAAACAAGCAGTATAAACATAAGGAGTAACTATGTTTCAAATTCAAGATGCGGTCAGCGAAACCCTACTTATTCCGCTATATATGCGTTATCAAGAATCATTAAAACCCGATCCGATTATTCATGACGAATCAGCTCTGCGTCTAGTACCGCAAATCGATTACGATTTCAGTAAATTTGATACCGCCGTACACAGTTCCGTAGGTTCGGCGATTCGCGCCACATATTTGGATAACGTGACTAAAGACTTTATTCAACGCCATCAACAACCAATTATCGTGATGGTCGGCTGCGGGTTGGACGCACGTCATGAGCGTGTCGGTGATATCGGCAAAAACACGCCTTTTTATGAACTGGATTTGCCTGATGTCATTGCATTACGCAAGCAAATGATGCCGCTGGCGGAAAACGAAATTTTATTGCCCGCGTCAGCCTTTGAAACGGATTGGATGGATACATTACAAACGCAATACCCGCACGCTTCGTTTTTATTTGTTATTGAAGGCGTGTTGATGTACTTCAATGAAGCGCAAGTGAAAAAACTGTTTAAAGACTTAGCCGCCCGTTTTAGCGGTGGTGAAATCGCTTTTGATATCGGTAGCACTTGGATGAGTCGTAATTCGCAAAAACATCATGACGTAATAAAACATATGCGAGCCCAATTTGATTACGGTTGTGATGACGATCATGAAATGGAGCATTGGGCAAATAATCTGCAACTCATGTCGGCAAAATATATGTTCGATTTTCCGGCTTGGAAACGTATCGGTTTATTGAAAGCCGCCATCATGTGGATATTCCCCACAGTCCGCAAATCTTATCGTTTCTTACGGTATCGAATTATTTAAAATTTGAGGTAAAAAAAGACCGCACTTTGCTTTTCTCATTCAAAGTGCGGTCAGAATTTCAAACGTTTTTAGAGATTATTCTACTGTTACCGCTTTCGCCAAGTTACGAGGCTGATCCACATCGGTGCCTTTGATTAAGGCAATGTGGTAGGCCAATAATTGCATCGGCACGGTATAATAAATCGGCGCGGTGATCTCGCTTACCGTCGGCATGGTAATAATTTTCATGCCTTCCACTTCGCTGAAGCCGGCTTCTTTATCGGCGAAAACATACAACTGACCGCCACGGGCACGTACTTCTTCAATGTTGGATTTGATTTTTTCCAACAATTCATTGTTTGGCGCCACCACAATTACCGGCATATCGGCATCGATTAATGCTAACGGGCCGTGTTTCAATTCACCGGCAGCATAGGCTTCTGCGTGAATGTAAGAAATTTCTTTTAACTTCAATGAGGCTTCCATCGCAATCGGATAGAATTCACCACGCCCTAAGAATAAGGCATGATGTTTCTCTGCAAAATCTTCTGCCAAATCTTCAATATGCTGATCGAATGCCAAGGCCTTTTCAATTTCTGCCGGCAAGGCTTCTAAGGCTTTCACGATTTCCTGCTCTTTTTCGGCAGAAAGTGTGCCTTTCGCTTTGCCTACGGCAACCACTAACATTAACAACGCTGCCAACTGTGTGGTAAAGGCTTTGGTAGATGCCACGCCGATTTCCACGCCTGCGCGGGTCATGAAGGCTAAATCCGATTCGCGCACCAAAGAAGAGCTGGCAACGTTACAAATCGTCATGGCTGCCATATAGCCTTTTTGTTTTGCCAAGCGCAACGCCGCCAAGGTATCGGCGGTTTCACCGGATTGGGAAATCGTAATCAACAAACTGTTCGGGCGGGTCACAAATTTGCGATAACGGAATTCGGAAGCGATTTCCACATCACAACTGATACCGGCCAAGCTTTCAAACCAATAACGCGACACCATGCCGGAATTGTAAGAGGTTCCACAAGCGACAATTTGAATGTGTTCCACTTTCTCTAAAATGTCTTTTGCGCCGTTGCCAATGGATTGAATGACTAAATTATCGTGAGTCAAACGGCCTTGCATGGTATTCACTAGTGCAGTCGGTTGTTCGTAAATTTCTTTCTGCATGTAATGGCGGAATTTTCCTTTCTCCGCAGCATCATTTTCAGCGTTGGAATCATGCATGCTACGCTCTACTTTCTTACCGTCACGATCGTAAATATCCACGGATCGACGAGTAATTTCTGCAATATCGCCTTCTTCCAAATAAATAAAACGACGAGTTACGCTTAATAACGCAAGTTGGTCAGAAGCAAGAAAATTCTCACCGATACCCAAGCCAATCACCAGCGGACTACCGGAACGAGCAGCAACCAAATGTTCGGGATGCATACGATCCATCACGACCATACCATAAGCGCCAGTAAGCTGTTTCACTACTTTTTGTACTGCGTCCAACAGGCTGTCGGTACTACGCATTTCCCATTCCACCAAATGTGCGATCACCTCGGTGTCGGTTTGAGAGGTAAACACATAACCGCGTTCTTTTAACAGGGTACGTAATTCTTCATAATTTTCGATAATGCCGTTATGCACCACTGCGAAATTGCCAGAAACATGCGGGTGCGCGTTATCTTCGGAAGGTGCACCGTGAGTTGCCCAACGGGTGTGTGCGATACCGGTACCGCCACTAATAGGGGATTTTTCCACCGCATCATCCAATTCTTTCACTTTACCTAAGCAACGTACACGTTGTAATTCGTGCTGTGCATCCACAACCGCCAAACCTGCCGAGTCATAACCCCGATATTCAAGACGGTGTAATCCGTTAATTAAGATTTCTGCCACATCACGTTGTGCTACCGCACCGACAATTCCACACATAAGATTTCCTTTATAAGACTAAAAAACACTGAAAAAAACCACCGCACTTTATGCGCAAATGACATCCACGCCATGCGCCTCAATACGGCGTTTATTCTCTTCCGACAGCAGATTATCGGTAATCAACACATCAATCTGCTGCCACATTAATTCCACATTCGGCATTTTGCGACCGATTTTTTGTGATTCCACCATCACGATCACTTCGCGCGCCACATCCGCCATCACTTGGCTCAGCCCGACTAACTCGTTAAACGTTGTCGTTCCACGTTCAAAATCAATACCATCGGCACCAATGAATAACTGGTCAAAGTTATAAGAACGCAATACTTGTTCCGCTACTTTACCTTGAAAAGACTCTGAAGCCTTATCCCATGTACCGCCGGTCATTAATAAGGTCGGCTCGTTTTCTAGGGAACGAAGTTCATTCGCCACGTACATGGAATTAGTCATCACCACTAGGCCTTGTTTATGATTCAGCTGCTTAATCAAAGCAGCTGTTGTGGTACCACTATCGATAATAATACGGTTGTGATCCAAAATACGTTCCGCCGCTCGTTTTGCAATCGACAACTTTCGTTCCGAAAGAAAATCTTCTTGTTCATCCTCAATCAGTTCTTGTGGCATTAAAATTGCTCCACCATAACGACGCAACAGAAAGCCATTACGTTCTAATACGGATAAGTCCTTGCGAATAGTGACTTCCGATGTATCAAACAACTGGACAAGCTGTTCTACGCTGATTTCCCCGCGTTCCAACAATAATTGCATAATGCCATGACGGCGTTGTTGGGTATTACGGGGTTGAATATTACGCTTAGTCATTTTTACCAATAAATAGTTCAGATTAAATTTCGGTTCGAAAGTTTATAAGGATTTAAAGGAGATGTAAACAGAAAGAAAGACAACAAAAAACCCTGTTTACGATAAACAGGGTTTAGTCATTAAATATAAGGGCTCTAATTATTTAACAGCGTCTTTTAATGCTTTACCAGAAACGAATGCCGGAACTTTAGATGCAGCGATTTTGATTTCTGCGCCGGTTTGTGGGTTACGACCGGTACGTGCTTTACGCGCGTTCACTTTAAATGTACCGAAACCGATTAATTGTACAGCTTCACCTTTTTTCAAGCTGCCGGTGATAGCTTCTAAAGTTGCTTCTAAAGCTGCTTTAGCTTGTTTTTTATTTAATTCAGCTGAGCTTGCGATAGCATCAATTAAATCTGTTTTGTTCATAGATTAGTACCTTCTATTTTTAATAAAATTTAACAGTGGAGGAATAAATAATTCTGTAATTATCTATTCAATGACCATAATCACTGTAATCAGTGCAGTGCCAAGATTAATCTAAGTTGGCCTTAAAGCAAAGCAGGAATTGCAAAAATTGCTGAAAATATCGCACTAATGGTCAATTTTTATACAAATATTTGAGATTTTCTCTTCGCGTAACTCGTTTTTTAAGTCCTGAATCAGCGCTACATTATGTTTTTCCGCTTCATTCAGCACACGGTAAAGTTGCCATTGCAGGTCCAATTCCTGCTGAATCAGATCCGATTCTTTCAATTCGGTGTCGGACAATTCTCGCTCTTGTTCCATTTCCAAATAACCCGCAACCGTCCCTAAAGAAAGTTGGCTAACTTTTACGGCTTGCTCCAATGATGCCCCCGCAATGATGGTGTGTAACACTTCTGAAAGCCCTTCACACGCATCTAAAGCAGGAATAACACCATAACACCGGTAATCATTAACATCGGGAATAATATCTTCGAGTTTTTCCAGTTGGTTTTCAAAATTGATTTTAGTGTCTTTCACAGTTAAGTATTCCCACACCAAATTCAAAATATTGTGATACACCTTCGCATTTTGCGGTTGTTCGCTAATTTGACAGAACAAATGATAATTGGGATACATCCGTTCACATAGGCATGCCATAAAAGTCAGATGCTGCCAAGTGGCGAGATTTTCTAAACGTTTATGAATCGGATTTCGCATAATATTTTCACCGCACTTTAGAGATGATAAGACTTGGACAGTTGGTGTACCGCATCCACCAACACTTTCGGACTTTCCGTCGGCACATCCTGATGAATACCATGACCAAGATTAAATACATGCCCGCTACCTTCACCAAATGCCGCCAAAATCGACCGCACTTCGTCTTCAATTCGGCCGGCAGGCGCATATAACACGCTCGGATCCATGTTGCCTTGCAATGCCACTTTATGCCCGATACGGCGACGTGCCTCAGCGACATCCACCGTCCAATCCAAGCCCACTGCATCACAACCAGTATCGGCAATGGCTTCTAACCATAACCCACCGCCTTTGGTAAACAAAGTTACCGGCACGCGACGACCATCATGCTCACGAATCAAACCGTCCACGATTTTGTGCATATAACGCAAGGAAAACTCCGGATACTCACGATGTGCCAACACGCCACCCCACGTATCAAACACCATGACCGCCTGGGCACCGGCTTTAATTTGCGCATTTAAGTAAAGAATCACGCTGTCTGCCAGTTTATCTAACAAGGCGTGTAATAAGTGCGGTTCGCTATACAGCATTTTTTTAATTTTCGTAAAGGCTTTAGAAGAACCGCCTTCCACCATATAAGTGGCCAATGTCCACGGGCTACCGGAAAAGCCGATAAGTGGCACTTCACCATTTAGTTCACGGCGAATCGTGCGCACCGCATTCATCACATATTGTAGCTCCTGCTCCGGATCAGGAACGGGCAAATTTTCCACCGCACTTTTGCTGTCAATGACCCGTTCAAATTTAGGACCTTCACCTGCGCCAAAGCTCAACCCCAAGCCCATGGCATCGGGAATCGTTAAAATATCGGAAAATAAAATAGCGGCATCCAAATCATAACGACGCAACGGTTGCAAGGTGACTTCACAGGCTAAATCCGCATTGCGGCATAAAGACATAAAATCACCGGCTTGCGCACGAGTGGCTTTGTATTCCGGCAAATATCGACCCGCTTGACGCATCATCCAAACAGGCGTCATATCTACAGGTTGGCGTAAAAGGGCTTTTAAATAGCGATCATTTTTTAATGTGGTCATAAAACCTCTAGTTATCATGATGTTGTTGACACAATTCCAGTGTCGCTTCAATTAGTTTACGTGCAATAGTGCCATGTGGCGGCAACTCGGGCAGAGGCTCGTCATAATCAAACCATTGCGCGTCATGAATTTCTTCAGGCTGAATTTGAATCTCACCACCTGCGTAATCTGCTAAAAAACCAACCATTTGTGAATTGGGAAACGCCCAAGGTTGGCTACCAAAGTAACGCAAATTTTGCACGTGAATATGCGTTTCTTCGTAAACCTCCCGCCGCACCGTCTCTTCAAAAGTTTCACCGGCTTCCACAAAACCTGCTAGGGTGGTGTATATGCCGCCTTTATGCCGCATATGATTTGCCAATAAAATCTGTCTTCCACGGCGCACGGCAACGATGATCGACGGACAAATCACAGGATAAGTACGAAAGCCACAAGCATGACATCTCACCGCCCACTCATCTGACATTTGTTCGTTTTTTCCACCGCACTTGCCACAAAATTGATGGGTTTGATAGAAATGGTTGAGTTCCACGCCTCGGCACAATAAATTGAAATAGTCCTGCGGTTCGCCTAGCTGCTCACGTAAGGAAAAGTAATCGCGGGTATCTTCCGTTTGATTTTCAATCAAATAAAACGGCTGTTGTTGCCACTCGCCAATTTTCAGCGCATTTAAACCATTTAAACCTAAATCGACCGCCTTTCCAAAAGGCAACTTACCATGGTTTAAATGAATGCTTGAGCCTTGTGTAAATAACCAAAACCCCATGTCTTCGGGTTTAATCGGTTGCATATGAACACCTGTTTAGTTGGTTGAAAAACGCCGCAAAAAACGACCGCACTTTTGCTCTTAGGCGACAACATAAGAAGCTTGGTGAACTTGTCAAACCTCTAGTCTTATGTTGTTAGTCGCTGAAATTACTTATATTTCGACAAACGCAATGATTGTAATCTCAGCTATGTTTGACTACGTTATCTCATTGCATGAAAAGTGCGGTCATTATAGAGGGTATTTTTCAATTTAGCGAATAAAACCCCATGCAAAATCAGATTATTGCGTATAAACAAAAACCCGAGCATGAGCCCGGGTTTTAAGTGACGAGAATAAATTATTCTGCGTGATCGTCGTCTTCTACCATATTCAGCATTTCAGCCAAATTTGCCGATGCTTCATCAGAAGTCATGACGAATTCGGAAGCAATCTCTTCTTCATCCGCTGCCGATAATCTTACCGGCACCTCTTCTTCGGAAATCACGGTTGGATTTTTATGACGATTTTGGTGATACGCAAAACCGGTACCCGCCGGGATCAAACGACCCACAATGACGTTTTCTTTCAAGCCGCGTAATTCATCGCGTTTACCTGCTACTGCCGCTTCCGTTAACACACGTGTGGTTTCTTGGAAGGATGCCGCAGAGATGAAGGACTCGGTTGCCAAGGACGCTTTGGTAATACCCAATAATTCACGTTCATATTCCACCGGTGGTTTGCCTTCCGCTTCACGTTTACGGTTAACGATTTTCACGCGAGCCACTTCCACTTGTTCCCCTTCAAGGAATTCGGAGTCATAAGCTTTGGTGACAATCGCTTTACGCAACATTTGGCGTACAATAACTTCGATGTGTTTATCGTTAATTTTTACCCCTTGTAAGCGGTAAACTTCTTGGACTTCATTAACGATATATTCGGTTACTGCGTGTACACCACGTAAACGTAAGATGTCATGTGGCGTTTCCGCACCGTCGGAGATTAAATCACCACGATCTACCATTTCACCTTCGAATACGTTCAATTGACGCCATTTCGGAATCATTTCTTCGTACACTTCACCTTCCGTCGGAGTAATCAATAAGCGACGTTTACCTTTGGTTTCTTTACCGAAGGACACGATACCGGAGATTTCTGCCAAAATGGCCGGCTCTTTCGGTTTACGTGCTTCAAACAAGTCTGCCACGCGTGGAAGACCACCGGTAATATCTTTCGTTCCTACGGATTCTTGCGGAATACGTGCTAATGGATCACCGATATGCACTTCTGCGCCGTCATCTAGGGTCACGATAGCTTTACTTGGTAAGAAGTATTGCGCTACAACATCGGTACCCGGCACGACAATATCGTTACCTTTATCATCAACCAGTTTAATCGCCGGACGTAAGTCTTTACCGGCTGTCGCACGTTCACCCACGTCTTGTACCACAACGGAAGAAAGACCGGTTAATTCGTCGGTTTGACGGGTAACGGTTAAGCCGTCCACGATATCCACGAATTTCACGAAACCGCCCACTTCAGAGATAACCGGCATGGTATGCGGATCCCAGTTAGCGATAGTTTCGCCGGCATTCACATCTTGCTGATCGCCTTTGTTTAAGATCGCACCGTAAGGCACTTTATAGTGTTCTTTGGTACGACCGAAGGTATCCACAATGGTTAATTCGGTATTACGAGAAGTTAACACCAATTTGCCTTCATTGTTAGTTACAAATTTCGCATTGGCCAAACGCAATGTACCGTTGTTTTTCACTTGTACGCTAGACTCTTTGGCTGCTGCAGATGCCGCACCACCGATGTGGAACGTACGCATGGTTAACTGTGTTCCCGGTTCACCGATAGATTGTGCCGCAATAACACCCACGGCTTCACCTTGGTTAATCAGGTGACCGCGCGCTAAATCACGACCGTAACATTTCGCACACACACCAAAGTCGGTATTACAGGTTACAACAGAACGGACTTTCACACTGTCCACAGAATTTTCGTCTAATACATCACACAATTTTTCATCTAATAAGGTATTGCGTGGAATTAATACTTCTTCCGTCCCCGGTTTTAAGATGTCTTCAGCAACGACACGACCTAAAACTTGTTCGCGTAGAGGCACTTTTTCATCGCCACCCTCAATTAACGGGGTCATCACGATACCTTCGTGTGTACCACAGTCGTCTTCTACGATAACGAGGTCTTGCGCTACGTCAACCAAGCGACGAGTTAAATAACCGGAGTTCGCTGTTTTCAACGCGGTATCCGCCAAACCTTTACGCGCACCGTGGGTGGAAATAAAGTATTGTAAAACATTTAAACCTTCACGGAAGTTTGCCGTAATCGGGGTTTCGATAATGGAACCGTCCGGACGTGCCATCAAGCCACGCATCCCCGCTAACTGACGAATCTGTGCTGCAGAACCACGCGCACCGGAATCTGCCATCATAAAGATACTGTTGAAGGACGCTTGTTTTTCCGGTTTACCTTCACGGTTAATCACTTCTTCCGTAGAAAGGTTTTCCATCATAGCTTTCGCCACACGTTCGTTGGCGGCAGCCCAAATATCGATCACTTTGTTATAACGTTCGCCGGCAGTCACAAGACCGGATTGGAATTGCTCCTGAATTTCAGCAACTTCTTCTTCCGCTGCAGAAATAATTTCGTATTTTTTCGCCGGAATGACCATATCGTCGATACCAACGGAAGAACCGGAACGTGCAGCATAAGCAAAACCGGTATACATAATGTGGTCAGCAAACATGACACTGGCTTTCAAGCCTAAACGACGATAGCTTTCGTTAATTAACTTAGAAATCGCCTTTTTGCCCAGTGTTTGGTTAAACAAGCTAAACGGCATACCTTTCGGTGCGATCATCCATAAAATGGCACGACCGATAGTCGTATCTGTTAATGTGGTTTTTGATTCAAACTCACCGGCTTCGTTTTTCACATACTCAGTAATACGAACTTTCACACGAGAATGTAATTCTGCTTGACCGGTACGATAGGCTTTTTCTGCTTCGCGCGGGTCTTGCAATAACATGCCTTCACCTTTACCGTTCACTTTTTCACGGGTCATATAGTAAAGACCTAACACCACGTCTTGTGACGGAACAATAATCGGATCACCGTTTGCCGGAGAAAGAATGTTGTTCGTAGACATCATTAACGCACGCGCTTCTAATTGCGCTTCCAAGGTTAACGGTACGTGTACCGCCATTTGGTCACCGTCGAAGTCCGCATTGAACGCCGCACAAACAAGTGGGTGTAATTGAATCGCTTTACCTTCGATTAAGATCGGTTCAAACGCTTGAATACCCAAACGGTGCAATGTTGGCGCACGGTTCAACAGAATCGGATGTTCGCGAATGACTTCAGCCAAGATATCCCAAACGATCGCATCTTCACGCTCCACCATTTTCTTCGCAGCTTTAATCGTCGTTGCATAACCACGGCTTTCTAATTTTGCATAGATAAACGGACGGAATAATTCCAACGCCATTTTCTTCGGCAAACCGCATTGATGTAAGTGTAAGTATGGGCCTACTGTGATTACGGAACGACCTGAGTAGTCAACACGTTTACCCAACAAGTTTTGACGGAAACGACCTTGTTTACCTTTAATCATATCCGCCAATGATTTTAACGGACGACGGTTAGAACCGGTGATAGCACGACCGCGACGACCGTTATCTAACAATGCATCAACGGATTCTTGTAACATACGTTTTTCGTTACGCACAATAATATCCGGTGCGATTAAATCCAATAAACGTTTTAAACGGTTGTTACGGTTGATTACACGACGATATAAATCGTTCAAGTCGGAAGTTGCAAAACGACCACCGTCTAACGGCACTAACGGACGTAAATCCGGTGGAAGCACCGGTAATACGGTCATCACCATCCATTCCGGTTTGTTGCCGGACTGTAAGAAGGCTTCTAATAATTTTAAGCGCTTAGTGATTTTCTTACGTTTGGTTTCGGAATTGGTTTCTTGTAATTCTTCACGTAAATTTTCGCATTCCGCTTCCAAATCGATACCGCGCAATAAGGCTTGAATGGCTTCCGCACCCATTTTGGCATCGAACTCATCTTGCCAACGGTCTTCCGCGTCAAGATATTGTTCTTCGGTTAACAACTGACCACGCTCAAGATCGGTCATACCCGGTTCGATCACAATGTAAGATTCAAAATACAGCACGCGTTCAATATCACGCAAAGGCATATCTAACAATAAACCGATACGGGACGGCAGGGATTTTAAGAACCAAATGTGCGCCACCGGTGAAGCTAATTCGATATGCCCCATACGTTCACGACGAACTTTAGTTTGAGTGACTTCAACGCCACATTTTTCACAAATCACACCACGGTGTTTTAAGCGTTTGTACTTACCGCACAAACATTCGTAATCTTTTACCGGTCCGAAGATACGGGCACAGAAAAGACCGTCACGTTCCGGTTTAAAGGTACGATAGTTGATTGTTTCAGGCTTTTTAACTTCACCGTATGACCAAGAACGGATCATGTCAGGTGAGGCTAAACCGATTTTAATCACATCAAAATCTTCAGCGGTTTTTGATTGTGCTTTTAAAAACTTAACTAAGTCTTTCACAGATTTGCTCCTGTCGGAGTTAAACTTATTCAAGTACGGTCGTTTTTCAAAACGTTTTTAAAATCGACCACACTTGGGCTCAATAGGGGGTCAATACCCTGACTTATTCTTCGTCCAAGTCGATGTTGATACCAAGTGAACGGATTTCTTTCATAATTACGTTGAAAGATTCCGGTGTGCCCGGATCCATGTGTTGGTTGCCGCTGACGATGTTTTTATACATCTTCGTACGACCGTTCACATCATCGGATTTCACGGTTAACATTTCTTGTAAGGTATAAGCAGCACCATAAGCTTCAAGTGCCCAAACCTCCATCTCACCGAAACGTTGACCACCGAATTGCGCCTTACCACCCAACGGTTGTTGAGTAACAAGACTATAAGAACCGGTTGAACGCGCGTGCATTTTGTCATCAACCAAGTGGTTCAATTTGAGCATATACATGTAACCTACAGTTACCGGACGCTCGAATTTCTCACCTGTACGACCATCATAAAGGGTAATTTGACCGGAAGTCGGTAAACCACCAAGCTCTAATAAGCCTTTAATTTCTTTTTCATGGGCACCGTCAAATACCGGTGTCGCAATCGGCAAACCTTTACGCAAGTTTTGTGCTAAACGCATCACTTCTTCGTCAGTAAAGGTGCTGAGATCCACTTTTTGTGAACCGCCGCCAAGGTCATAGGCTTTTTGCATGTATTCACGCAATTTCGCAATAGATTGTTGTTGTTTAATCATCGCGTTAATTTGATCACCGATACCTTTTGCCGCCAAACCTAAGTGAGTTTCTAAGATTTGACCGATATTCATACGGGACGGAACGCCCAGCGGGTTCAATACAATTTCAACAGGTTGACCGTTTTCATCGTATGGCATGTCTTCCACAGGGTTAATTTTGGAGATAACCCCTTTGTTACCGTGACGACCCGCCATTTTATCACCCGGTTGAATTTGACGTTTCACCGCCAAGTACACTTTAACGACTTTCAACACGCCCGGTGCCAAATCGTCGCCTTGGATAATCTTGTTGCGTTGAACTTCTAATTTACGTTCAAATTCTTTGCGTAATTCTTCGTGTTGTTCCGCTAACTGCTCTAATTGGTGCTGTTTTTCCTCGTTATCTAAGGTTTGCTCCAACCATTTAGTGCGGTCTAATTTATCTAAGGATTTCGCATCGAAACCGCCGGACAACAATAGGTTGCGGACACGCATAAACAAGCCGGCTTCTAAGATCTCAAACTCTTCGCTCAAGTCTTTTTTCGCTTGTTTTAACTGCATTTCTTCAATTTCTAACGCACGTTTGTCTTTTTCTACGCCATCACGGGTAAACACTTGTACGTCAATAACGGTACCGGAAACGCTGTTTGGTACGCGTAGAGAAGAGTCTTTCACATCGGAGGCTTTTTCACCGAAGATCGCACGCAATAATTTTTCTTCCGGCGTTAATTGGGTTTCACCTTTCGGTGTCACTTTACCTACCAGAATATCGCCGCCTTTCACTTCCGCACCGATATACACGATACCAGATTCGTCCAATTTACTTAGTGCGGCTTCACCGACGTTAGGAATATCTGCGGTAATTTCTTCCGCGCCTAATTTGGTATCACGCGCCACACAAGACAGCTCTTGGATGTGAATCGTGGTGAAGCGATCTTGTTGAACCACACGTTCGGAGACTAACATGGAGTCTTCGAAGTTATAACCGTTCCACGGCATGAAAGCTACGCGAATATTTTGACCTAACGCCAATTCACCTAAATCGGTGGAAGGACCGTCTGCCAAGATTTCACCGCGTTCCACCGGATCGCCCAATTCCACGCAAGGAATTTGGTTAATACAGGTATTTTGGTTCGAACGGGTATATTTAATGAGGTTATAAATATCAATACCGGCTTCGCCCGCGACAGTTTCGTCTTCATTGACTTTCACCACGATGCGGGAAGCATCTACATATTGAATAGTACCGCCGCGTTTTGCCACAACCGCCACACCGGAGTCAAGGGCAACCGATTTTTCGATACCTGTACCGACTAACGGTTTGTCCGCACGCAATGTCGGCACGGCTTGACGTTGCATGTTCGCCCCCATCAAAGCACGGTTCGCATCGTCATGCTCCAGGAACGGAATCAATGCCGCCGCTACGGAAACCACTTGTTGGGTAGAAACGTCCATATAGTGAATTTCTTCCGGTTTATATAAGCCGGATTCACCATGTTCACCACGACAGGTTACAAAGGCATCGGTAAAGCGGAAATCATCATCAAGATTGGAGTTCGCCTGTGCGATAACGTATTTGCCTTCTTCAATGGCAGACAAATATTCGATTTCTTCAGTCACCTGACCATTTACTACTTTACGGTACGGAGTTTCTAAGAAGCCGTAGTCGTTAGTACGCGCATAAACGGAAAGGGAGTTAATCAAACCGATGTTTGGCCCTTCAGGCGTTTCAATCGGACACACGCGACCATAGTGGGTAGCATGTACGTCACGCACCTCAAAACCTGCACGTTCACGGGTTAAACCGCCCGGACCCAATGCAGAAATACGACGTTTGTGTGTGACTTCTGATAACGGGTTGTTTTGGTCCATGAATTGAGATAACTGAGATGAACCAAAGAATTCTTTCACCGCAGCAGAAATTGGTTTTGCGTTAATTAAATCTTGTGGTGTGATGGCATCTAAATCACCTAAAGATAAACGCTCTTTCACCGCACGTTCAACACGTACCAAGCCAATACGGAACTGGTTCTCTGCCATTTCACCCACAGAACGGATACGACGGTTACCTAAGTGGTCAATATCATCCACTTCACCGCGACCATTACGAATATCAATCAGTTTCTTCATCACACTGACGATATCTTCATTACTTAACGTACCGTTACCGGTGGCTTCTTCAATACCTAAAGAGCGGTTAAATTTCATTCTACCTACAGCAGACAAATCATAACGATCGGAAGAGAAGAACAGGTTGTCAAATAATGCTTCTGCGGCTTCTTTTGTCGGTGGTTCACCCGGACGCATCATGCGATAGATTTCCACTAACGCACTTAGGCGGTCATTAGAAGGATCTACACGTAAGGTTTCGGAAATATACGGACCATAATCAAGATCATTGGTAAATAAAGTCTCAATTTGTGTATAACCGGCTTGTGCTAATTTTGCCAATAACTCAAGAGAAAGCTCCATATTTGCCGGGCAAACTAATTCTCCGGTTGCTAGATCCACATAATCTTTCGCAGCAACTTTGCCTACAATATATTCAGTCGGCACTTCAACTTGGGTAACTTTGTCTTTTTCCAAGGCTTTAATATGACGTGCAGTAATACGACGGCCACGCTCAACATAAACCTTACCTTTAGCCTCAATATCAAACGCGGCGGTTTCACCACGCAAACGCTCCGGTACTAAGGTCATTAATAATTTGTTATCTTTGATTTCAAAGGAAATTTTATCAAAGAAAAGATCTAAGATTTGTTCGGTAGTATAGCCTAGCGCACGTAAAATAATGGTTGCCGGTAATTTACGACGGCGGTCGATACGTGCATATAAATTATCTTTCGGATCAAACTCAAAATCCAACCATGAACCGCGGTAAGGAATAATACGTGCGTTATACAGCACTTTACCTGAAGAATGAGTTTTACCTTTGTCGCTATCAAAGAATACACCCGGACTGCGGTGTAATTGAGACACGATAACACGCTCGGTACCATTAATAACGAAAGTACCGTTATCAGTCATCAATGGGATTTCACCCATATAAACTTCTTGTTCTTTAATATCTTTGATGGTGCCCGGTGCGGCATCTTTGTCGTAACTAACTAAGCGTAGTTTTACTCGTAAAGGTGCTGCATAGGTGGTACCACGAATTTGGCATTCACGTACATCAAACACCGGCTCGCCTAATTGATAGCTGACATATTGTAATTCAGTATTTCCGTTTGTACTGACAATCGGGAATACAGAGCGGAAAGCGGCTTCTAAGCCTTGTTGACCATCAGGATCTCTTTGAATAAATTTTTCAAAAGAATCAATCTGAATTGTTAATAAATAAGGAATATTTAAAACTTGCGGACGTTTGCCGAAGTCTTTACGAATTCGTTTTTTCTCGGTATAGGAGTAAACCATAGGGTTCCTCTGCTTGCTGTTCAGTGACCCACAATCAACACGCAATAATTTGGGCAAATATTGGTGACAATGTATTAGATACCGTTTTTAGATGACCGCACTATGAACCTTACTTCTTGAGTGGGTAGCTCAAATTAAAATGCTTTGTTTAACTTGAGGAAACAAAAGTAATCAAACGGCAAATTTACTTCTGTTTTTGATAGCACAAAATGGCTGATGGTCACCCACCAGCCATTTAGCCTGAGAAACAGGACGAAATAGAATCAAAATTATTTGATTTCTACTTTCGCGCCGGCTTCTTCTAATTCTTTCTTAAGCGCTTCTGCTTCTGCTTTAGCAACGCCTTCTTTCAATACAGCCGGTGCAGATTCAACTAAGTCTTTAGCTTCTTTCAAGCCTAAACCGGTTGCACCACGTACTGCTTTGATTACTGCTACTTTGTTAGCACCAGCTTCAGCAAGAACTACGTCGAATTCAGTTTTTTCTTCTGCCGCTGCTGCTGCACCACCTGCTGGAGCTGCTGCTACTGCTGCTGCTGCGGAAACACCGAATTTTTCTTCCATCGCTGTGATTAATTCAACGATTTCAGTTACAGATTTAGAAGCAATCGCTTCAATGATTTGTTCGTTAGTTAATGACATAACAATCAATTCCTAAAGTAAATAAAGTTAATTGGATGAAGAAACGCTTGATTAAGCCGCTTCTTGTAATTTGTCGCGTAATGCCGCAAAAGTGCGAACAAGTTTGCCTGCCGCAGCTTCTTTCATTGTGCCCATTAAACGTGCAATTGCTTCGTCGTAAGTCGGTAATGTTGCTAAGAATTCAACATCTTGGATCTTACCTTCAAAGGCTGCACCTTTAAGTTCAAACTTATCGTTTGCTTTCGCGAATTCTTTGAACAAACGTGCTGCAGCACCTGGATGTTCAGTAGAGAATGCGATAAGTGTTGGACCGGTAAATGTGTCTTTCAAACATTCGAATTCAGTGCCTTCTACCGCACGACGTAATAAAGTATTACGAACAACGCGCATAGAAACACCGGCTTCGCGTGCTGATTTACGCAATTCGGTCATTTTGTCTACTGTCACACCACGGGAATCCGCGATCACAGCAGAAAGGGCACCTTTGGCTGCTTCATTTACTTCGGCAACAATTGCTTGTTTGTCTTGAAGATTTAATGCCATTGGCTGTTAGCTCCTGAATACACTCCGATTGCTCGGAATTTAAATACCTAATAAAACGACTATTAGGACGAATTCGGTGCACAGAAGCAAGAAAATTCTTATTCTGTTCACCATCTACGTAGGATGATTAAGATTGCTCCCCTACGGTCTTGGACGGGGCTTGAATGAGGTCAAACACCAACCAGAAATGCTAAACCGCAAATAAACTACGGCCTAAAAAGGACGCAAATTATAACGGTCTAAATAACATTTGTAAATGCCTGATGATAAAAAAGTCACCAATTCAACAACGAGAAATGCCGCAAAAAATAACCGCACTTATAAAAGTGCGGTCATATTTCATCGTATTTCTACGGATTATAGTGAAGCTTGATCAACAGCTACACCGGCACCCATTGTAGTAGAAAGACTTACTTTCTTAATGAAGATACCTTTAGATGTTGCAGGTTTCGCTTTAGTTAAAGCCGCTAACAACGCTTGAAGGTTTTCTTTCAATTGTACTTCAGAGAAGTTTGCTTTACCGATAGTAGTGTGGATGATACCGTTTTTATCGTTACGATAACGAATCTGACCGGATTTAGCATTTTTCACTGCTTCAGCAACGTTTGGTGTGACAGTACCCACTTTCGGGTTTGGCATTAAACCACGTGGGCCTAATACTTGACCTAATTGACCAACAACACGCATTGCATCAGGAGAAGCGATAACAACGTCAAAGTTCATTTCGCCTTTTTTGATTTGCTCAGCTAAATCTTCCATACCTACTAAATCAGCACCAGCTTCTTTAGCTGCTTCTGCGTTTGCACCTTGGGTGAACACAGCTACGCGAACTTCGCGACCAGTACCGTGTGGTAATACAGTTGCACCACGTACGTTTTGGTCAGATTTACGAGGGTCGATACCCAAGTTTACTGCGACATCAACACTTTCAACGAATTTAGCCGTTGCAAATTGTTTCAATACAGCAATTGCTTCGTTGATTTCGTATGCTTTAGTAGAATCTACGCCAGCTTTGATTGCTTTCATTTTTTTAGTCAATTTAGCCATCGTATTATTCCTCCACCACTAAGCCCATTGAGCGAGCAGTACCAGCAATTGATTTCATCTTAGTTTCAATAGTTGCACCAGTCATATCCGCTGCTTTGGTTTCAGCGATTTGACGAACTTGATCTAAAGTTACTTTACCCACTTTATCCTTGTTCGGTTTACCGGAACCTGATTTGATACCTGCTGCTTTTTTCAATAAAACTGCTGCCGGTGGAGTTTTAGTAACAAATGTAAATGAACGGTCTGCGTATACTGTGATAACAACCGGAATCGGCAAACCTTTTTCTAAGCTCTCAGTACGAGCGTTGAATGCTTTACAGAATTCCATGATGTTCACACCTTGTTGACCTAATGCCGGACCAACTGGTGGTGATGGGTTTGCCATACCAGCTGCAACTTGCAGCTTAACATAGGCTTGGACTTTTTTTGCCATTTTTAAGTTTCCTCTAAGTGGGTAATAACGCTACTACTAGCTCCCCTGTTGATAAAAAGGGTTGCATTCTAATCAAAGTCAACCAGTTTTTCAAGTAAAAATACTTGAGAAAGTCACCGCACTTTATCATATTTCATTTAAAGTGCGGTCAAAATTTTAAACGTTTTAACTAGCTATTCTTTTCCACTTGGCCGAACTCAAGTTCAACCGGTGTAGCACGACCAAAAATAGAAACAGACACTTTCAGGCGGCCTTTTTCGTAATCGATTTCCTCTACTGTACCGTTGAAATCTATAAACGGCCCCTCGGTTACGCGCACTTCTTCGCCCGGTTGGAACGTTGTTCTTGGTTTTGGTTTGTCGCTGTTTTGTTCCAAACGATTCAAAATAATATCTGCTTCACGGTTACTAATTGGCGCCGGTTTATCCGGTGTACCACCAATAAAGCCCATCACACGTGGCACGCTACGAACCAAATGCCAGGTATCGTCATTCATTTCCATTTGTACTAACACATAGCCCGGGAAATATTTACGTTCACTTTTACGACGCTTACCGGCTACATTTTCAACCACCTCTTCGGTCGGTACAAGCACCTCGCCAAATTGTTCTTCCATTTGATGAAGCTTAATATATTCGCGTAAAGTTGTTGCCACACGGGCTTCAAAACCGGAGAAAGCCTGCAACACGTACCAACGTTTTTTATTTGCGGTGTCTGTCATTTTAGAATCTCCAGTCGGTTAAAAAGGTAATAATACGTACAATGATTGAATCCAATCCCCAAAGAATCAACGACACAAACACTGTCACACCAACAACCATAAAGGTTGTTTGAGTTGCTTCCGGACGGGTTGGCCATACGATTTTTCTCAGTTCTGTACGGGAATCTTTAAAGAAACCAAGGGCTTTTCGACCTTGATTAGTCATTGCTGCTACACCTAAAGAAATCAGTAGCAAAACAACAATGGCAACAACACGAATCGGGGTAGAATATTGGTCTTGGAAATAAATATTACCGAAAGCTGTTGCCGCAATAATCACAACAGTCAACAGCCATAAAAAAATGTTTAACCCCTTAGACTTTCCTTCTAAAGGCTCAGGTGCATTTTTCTTTTTCTCAATTTCTAATGCCATAAAAATTTATCCATTATGTAACTTTAAAAAACAGGGATCCTTTTTCGAACGCAGGATTATAGCAGCTAATTTTCCAGTTTCATATTAAAATTACACAAAGATTTGCAAGATCACCTGTCTCCATAACCTAAGTCATCAACTTGTAGGGTTGTCTTTCTACCACGCTTTACCTGGTTACCGGTATTGGTAAACATCAGTTTCTACGCCTACATTTACGCAAAGAAAAATCACAAATAGTAGCTAAATCTATAGCTTATTCCCAAAAAACGCAGAGAGATTGCAATATATCTATGAAACCATAGTTTTTTTTTACACAATGCTATCAAGAATAAAGTAATAGAATAATTGGTCTTATAAATCCCATTTGATAGCTCCAAACATCCTAAAATGTATTAATAAAATTTGAATATCAGTTGGAACAAAATAAATAGAAATTGAATGAATAATAGAGTGTTGTTGATTTTCTTCACAAGCTTATTCTCTCATATAAGAACCACATAATATATTTAAGGAACAACAAAGCTCGATTTAATATAGGTAAATACCCAATAGAATACTAACTATCTCATCAGTCATACTGTGAAACTTATCCGATAGATTTCAATCATTACACTTATTCTTTATGTATAGAAAAATCACAACAGCACATAGATATTACCTCTGTCAAAATAAGTTTTAACGACATTAATCCAAGTCTATTTTCCTATGTAAGAATATTATTCTAAAGTGAAATAACTTTTATTTTTGATGATTTTTTTGAGCCCCCATAAGAAAAATTGCTGCTAAATAATATTTAATTTGATATAGTTACATCCGTCTGATTTAAGACAAACTTAATCTTTAAAGCTAATTTAGGAGAATTCTATGCCTACACCAGCGTTTATTTCAATCGAAGGTAGTAACCAAGGAAAAATCACTGCAGGTGCTTTTACCGAAGATTCTGTCGGTAATGTTTATGTAGAAGGTCATGAAGACGAAATTATGGCACAAGCTGTAAGCCATATCGTTACAGTTCCAACAGACCCACAATCTGGTCAACCGTCTGGACAACGTGTACACCAAGCATTTAAATTCACTTGCTCATTAAATAAAGCAGTTCCTTTAATGTACAACGCATTAGCGTCAGGTGAAATGTTGCCTAAAGTTGAAGTTACTTGGTATCGTACTTCTATTGATGGTCGTCAAGAACAGTTCTTCTCTACTGTATTAGAAGACGCAGTAATCGTAGATATGAATTTAGTAATGCCAAATGCACAAGATCCTAGCAACGCACCTTATACTCAACTATTAGAAGTGAGTATGAGCTATCGTAAAATTAACTGGGATCACACCATTGCAGGCACCTCTGGTTCTGATGACTGGCGTAAACCTCAGGTTTAACCATAATTCAAAAAATAATCTAATTCTAAAAGTTAGACTACTAATTATAGGACTGATTTCGATATATGTTGGACTCAGTCCTTTTAGTTTCGCTGAAATATAATAATTATTGCAGTAATTACTATTTACCCTTCCCCTCTTTTGAGAGGTAAAATGAGCACTAACTCATTTATCTTTCTTCTGTTTAAACCCTTTTAAGCGATAACAAATACCGAGTAACCCTCTTGCGCTGGGGTTATCTGAATTGTTGCTTGTAAGCCTTGTTATTGCTAGATCTGTGCAATTTGGTTTTTACTCCGTATAACTAAACGTATAACTAAAATCTAAAGTGCCTATAAAAATGGCGGTAATCGGGAGGTTTCTGAACGCTATAAAAAAGAGGTTTTCGGGAATTATAAAAAAGCGATTTAACCAGAAGATGATGATGGTTAGAAATGTGAAAAATTGGCAGTCTCCGCGCACCCGTTACCCCGTGGAAGTCCTAGCCCATCTAGGAGTACCTTTACTCAAAGGTAAACAAGTCCGGTTTTATCTGTCATCATAAAATCTTAATTTTGCGGTGGTGGTAATTGAGTGGGATGGGCGGTTTTAAGGCCTAAAACCTGCAGTAATTTCCCGCGCGCGCGTACTGGTCAAAAAACTCAATAAAAAACGCCTAAAGTAGGCGTTCTATGATTAATGGCGTTGATTTTTCTTATATCCCTGCGATAAGCTCAAAGGTTTGCGGGGCTTTATCCACCATGCGCAACAATAAAGAGGCGTGCGCGCTAGGTTTGGTTTTGCCTTGCTCCCAGCCTTGATAGGTTCTTACACTGGTTCGTAACTTCTGCGCAAAGACAGCTTGAGAAAGGTTTAATTTCTCTCTAATTGCTTTCACTTCCTCTGCCGTAATGCTTGCAGGTTCAATTCGTTCACGCGTCTCTACTCTTAGCGTTATTTTCCCCTGTGTAAAGTCTTTATAGGCATTTAGCCCCTCTATAAGCTCATCAAATAATTCACTCATTGCTCTAGCTCCTCTATCTCTTTCACCAGTTTAGCTAAAATTTTATATTGCTCTGTGGTTAAATCTTCGCATCTGTTTTTACTGTAAGCAGTAACGAGTAATATCCGTGATTTACGTATGAGATAGTAATAAATCACTCGTGCGCCACCACGTTTACCTTTGTTTCTCTCACTGTCAGCGATTCTAATTTTTCTCAATCCGCCCGTGTTCTGTATCACGTCTCCCTTTTCGGGGTTTTCTAATAGCTCATTCTGGAAAGCCCTATATTCATCATCGGACAAATACGCTTTTCTGTAACGCTCAAAGGGCGGCAATTCAATAAACGATAGTTTCACGATAAATAGGCTAAATGTTATTTGTTGCTTATTATACGCTTTAAGGGTATGAAGTAAACATTTTGTTCAATGCTCCTTTCCTCGCGCGCGCGTACTGGTCGCGAAATTCAATAAAAAAGGCTCAATGCACTACATCAAGCCTTTTTACATCGGTGTAACCGGTGGATTAATCCACTTTGCTATCCGTCGTTTTTTGCCTTTCAACGCGCTCAATACTGAGCCGGTCAATCTGCTCTACCACTTCCGAAAACTTATGGATTAGATAGCCGCTCACCTGATTAAATGCCTTCAAAAGTGCGGTCTGTTCTTTTGTTAAATCGGCAGCTTTCGCTAATTCGTTAAATAACGTTCCACCACCTTTCAACCGCTCTACTAAATCAACGCATTCCTCACGCATTTTTAGTTTGTGGTGGAAGTCGTCTGGGTAAACCTCAAGACATTTCCTATTGCTATCATGAATTAGCTTAAATTGGCGCGAAAGCTGGGCATATTCAAAGGCTAATGGGTTGAATGATAGTTTCCCTTGGTATTTGCGTTTCTCTCCGCTTTGCGCTTCCTGTTGCGTTTTTTGATCAGAATGCAAATTTGCTTTCTGCGCTTTCGCAAACTGGCGATCGGTTTCGCAATTTTTAACCGCACCAATTTGGGTTTGGTTCATTTCATTCACAAACTGATTTATTTTTTCTTGCTCGTTGTTTTTCTTCCATTGCTCAAGCTTTGCCATTGGATTAGTTGGTTTCATTTCCACCCTCCGTTAAAACGGTGATAGTTTCTAAACGTCTGCCGGTAATATCTGTTTCGCCAATCTCAGCTTTCGCCCTGATTTTGGCTTGTAGTGCGTCTCTAAGTGAACAATATTGCCCTGCTGTGAATTGATCGTCGTTGTCATAGGTAAAAACAAGGGCGTAAGGAAATTTAGTGTTACTCATCATTTCGCCCCCTTATTTCCACTGTTAAGGTGATAGGTGGCTTCTGTTGATACATTGCGCAATGTGTTTAGAAAATATGCGTTAGCCTGAATTAATGCTCCAATATGTTTTACATTGTCATTGCTCATCGCTTGATTATCAAAATCCTGCTTAGAATCAGCAAAATGCCCTAAACGGCTTATCATATCGCCTAATTCCATTAGTCCGAACTCGATAGTTTCGCAAAGCGTTTCGCTTTCTGAACGTAACTTTATAAGCTCCATTTCATCAATATCATCACGAGCAACTACGTCATTTAATGCCATTTGAATAGCGCCATAACTAAGCATGAGCCACCTCCATAGAATCACGAGAGATTGCCGCAAAAGTGCGGTCGTTTTTCACGGTGTTTTGAAGATTGATTTTGCCGGCAAGCACAAGAACAAAATCACGGGCGAATTGGGCGCGTGCGGCTCGTTCAGTGTCAGCAGTGATACGGATTTTTTGAATCTGATTGGTTAGATCGGTACGGCGAATAGCCGCAAAAATGAATTGATACATTTGCGTAGATTCCAATAACTGATTTTTAGAATCTACCGCTAGACTTCTCACGGTCGGGCGGTAGAACGTAACAGGGTGAGAAACTGTCGTTATTGGAAAACAGCCCGTCAAAGACGGCCTATTACGCTCTACCATTGAATGAATTTTTAGATTAGATAAAACAAAATCCGCAAATTCTTGAGGTGTGCGAATGTTACGAACAAAAAAAGCACGGTTCTGTGGCGTGCTATCGTTCGCCAATAACTTAATATTCAGCTTCTCACGGCTGGCAATCGTTTTTTGCGACTGCGTGAATATATTGGCAAAAATATGGGGGGTTGTAAAGCGGTTTTTGAGGGTAATTTCGATTTTTTGATAGTAAAAAATTTACCTAACTTAGGAAAAAATTTTACATACCTTGCGCATTTTTTAATCATTTTTATGTTGAGTTGAGTAAAAATTTTACTAAGTCAGCGTATTTTTAGTACTCTCATTGGGTAAAATTTTTACTACCTTTATATATTATAGCCATAGGCTATGTTTTTTTATTGTGTTTTTTATCTGTAAAATTATTCAAAAAATGAACGATAAATATAATTTGGTCTTTCGCAAAAAAATTCGGGCCAAAAGCTAAAATGACTTTTTCCATTTATCGCTCGGTCTTTCTGTCGCTTTGATAAATATTCCCGCCTTGTTTACATCATTTAGCGGAAAGCACGTTAAGGCATAAAGTGAGCATTGATTCTTGCCACCTTGTCGGGTGGTTTCAATAAAGCCGTTCTGTTCAAGCTCTTTTAGTCTGGTTCTTAGACTAGGGGCGGATAAGTTAAATTCTTGCTTAGATCGGCTTTGTGGCGCGGATAAATCCCCGTTATTCTTACGGTTATATTTTGCCAATAAGTGTAAAAAAGCCACTTTTGCGGAATTGCTTAAGCCTAAGAAGCTAGGGCTATTGATTACATCATGCCGTAAGGCAGTGAATGTACTGTCATTAATACTTTTTTTCAGTTCGCTACGTTTACCGCTTCTGCCTTTTCTTTCTGCGTAACCCGTCATATAATAAACCTGTTCAATTTATATTTAATCTTGCCTATGCCCATTCTTGAAGAAAGCATAGGCATTTTTGTTTATGAATGGTGGCGTTCCCGTTCTGCCAGTGTTATCAATCGTCCTTTGCGCTCGTAGTAGTTCATGCCTAAATTAATTAGCGCGGTGTTGGTGGCCTGCAAGGTTTTCAGGGTGTTTAGTTGTTCTGTGGTGAATCTGTCGCGCACATTGCCAATAATGCCTTGTTGTTTCTTCCACCGGCGCACGTTTTCACCTAGAACAAGACTATCCAGCATTTCCTGTTCCCTTGAGTAATAAAACGCTTTAGGGGCTTTATTAGTGCGCTGTAATGTTGCCTTGATTGCGTCCGTCATTTCTCGGTTATGGTCGATTGCCGCCAACCGTGCCTGTGTTTTGGCAAGCGTGTTTTTATAAACCGTTGGCGCAACCTGTCTTAACTGTCTTTCTGCGTCAATAAAGTGCTGTCTAACCGCTCTGCCGATTTCGTTCTTCTCCATTAAGCAAAGGTGCTTTGCCATATCAAGGGTAACGATATAATCAACCCTATTGTGTCCTCCTCGGGTTTCTTTTTGCTCGCCCATTTTGTCGTGCAAAAAACAATCACTTTCTTTGCTTGCCAATTTTGGCAAATCAACGACTAAACTTTGAACAATGGCAAAATCTTGATTTTCAATAAAGCCCGCTTGATTAATTCGCGCTTTAATCCATTTTGAATAATCCCGCCCCACTTTCAAAAGTCGGTGAACATCGCGTGCATTAATGCCTTGATTTCCACCATCAAGGGCTTGTGTGGTTTGTAATAGGTTTATAATTTCGGTTTTCATGGTGTCATCTCCTTTAGTCGCTTTTCCATGCGCTCTAAATGTTTCTTGGTCGTGTAAAAGCTGGTTTTTAGTGATTCATTCAACAGGTGAGCGTCTATAGCGCACTCTAAATCGCTTACCTTGAGCTTTAATACATCCACCACCTCTTTTATTGGATAAGGCTCAAAATCGTCATACAGGCTCGGAAAAGTGAAGATTTGAGCCGATTTCTGATAATGTTTAACCGCTTGAAGTAAAATGAGCGGGTTATGTTTGGCGATTGCGCATTTCATTAAATACTTATCCTTTCAGTTTTAAAAAGGTGATGTTTTAGTAGCGGATCTTTTTAATCTCGCCATTCCCTTAAATAGCCCTTTCATTCCTCGCGGAATCGCAAAAGGGTGCGGAGGCGGTTCAGGCGGTTGATAAGGCTCACCGCTTAATAAATCCGCCCGCCATGTTCTCAAGCGGTAATGTGGCAAGGTTTCCCCACGCTGTTGCATTTCTGCCTTTTCCTGCTCAATTTGTTCCGCTACTCGATAATGGTTCAGTAACTCGCTGGCTTTTGCCCGTAGTGTGTGCGGTTTCATTCTGCCGGCACGCCCTTCCCCTAATACCATTCGCAAAGCGTGCGTTGCATTGCCCATTCGGGCGTAGGTTTTCGCAAATTGGTTTCGTATTTCGCGGCCATATCCCATCGTTTTAAATTCCCCTTAATTGCTTTTGTGCAATATGCACCTATCCTGAACTTCCTCGCGCGCGTACTGGTCGCAAACCATGATCCAAGTGGCAGAGAGCGGGGAAAATAGCCTGAACTTCCTCGCGCGCGTACTGGTCGCAAAACTCTCTTTAGTCCACCACCGACAAATCGACCGATTCGCCTTTGTCTTCTTGATTGCTAATTAGCATTTCAAGCTGTCCTTTCAGTAGGTCTATTTCCATCAGGGCATAAGTGGCTTGGTCGCAAATAAACTCTAAAGCGTCTTTGTGCGTGAACGGAATTTGTACCTTTTGCCCGGTCTCATCAATTCGGGTTTGTGTTATTTTTCCATCAAGTGATAAATCAGCCATTTCATACATACGCTCAATAATTGCGTAAATGCTCCATAGCGTCACTGTGTTGCATTTTGGGGGCTAGGTTAATGATTGTGTATTATTCATAGTTAAAATCCCTCTATGCTCGTCTCATTGCGTTTTTGGCTTACTGCGTTTTCATGTAAAACATAAACACCTACACGGTGAATTAAGCCGGTGTTGTCGGTTTCATCACGAAAGAACGTATCAATCAAATAACCTTGATTGCGCAATTCCTTAATACGTGCCGGCGGGGAGTACACGCCCATTTGGCGTAGTTCGTTAGTGCTGTGCGGGCGCTCTCTCAGTCGTTCAATGGTGAATCGGCGTTGTTCGCCTGTGCTGGTGGTGGAAATAATCATTAACGCCCTCCTATGCTCTCGCTTCTGCCAGCTTGGCAATGTAAGAGTTAATTTCGCTTTCCAAGTAACCGACTGAATTAACCCCTAATTGAATTTTCTTTGGAAAGTCCGGGCGGTAACGTTTCGATTTAGGGTTTTGCCAATCGGCAAAGGTGGATTTGCTTACGCCTAGCATTTTCATAGTGTCAAGGCGGCGGATAATGCGATCTGATTGATTCATTATGTTTTACTCCGTACTGGTTGGAATGGTTAAAGCCGCTTAGGGCTTCGTTGTGTCGGAGTGGATTATGGAGGAGGGTTTTTAGGGTGGAAATGACGCCAACTGTCAATCAATTTCTTTAACAGTTAATTCATCTCTTTAACCGTTAAAGAAACAAAAAAGCCGTCAGTAAATTACTGACGGCTTTAAATGATTAAGTTTTATTTTTTCTTTTGGGGTTATATTGAGCTATCCATCTTTTTATTTGAGCGTGAGACTTTTCTGATATGCCCTCTTTTCGTATATGTTCAGCTATATCATCAAGCGATAATCTGGGGGTACGTTTCCACATTGTAACGGCTTCTTCAATCGCTTTTTGCTTACTCGGATCTTCTATTGTTTTTCTCTTTGCTCTAATTCTTTTAGCTGTTAATGTTGTTCGATATTTATAGCTATCCGCTAATTGCAATATATACTTTCTAATTTTTACCAGCCTTTTTAAATTGGTTTTTAGTTTCTTTAATTCTTCAATTTTTTCTTCATTTACGGTTTCTAACTCAGCTAATAAAGTATTTTCTAATGGAACTGTAAAATATTTATCGATTGTATGAAGTGCGTATTTTATACCCTTGTAAATTTTTTCATCTTTAGTAAATTCTGTTTGTGGTTTTCCTTTTATAGAATAACAGTGATCTAGCATTTTCTTTTTATCGATCAATGCTTGCGTACTTTTTTTTATATGCTCTACTTCATCAAGTAAAGAATGTTCATGCTCCATAAACGCTCCTAGTTGTTCTTTGTTAATTACAAACGATCAAATTCCGCCAAAATCGACCGCACTTTAAGCTACAATCTTCAAATGAAACTGCGGCAAAGTGCCTTGTGAGGATTGTTCTACAAAATCCGCCCATGCTTGCAATAGCTTGAATCGCTGTTCTAATTTTTCCCCTCTGTCATAGGCAGTTTTTACTCGGTCTGAATTGAGGTGTGATAGTGCTACCTCAATCAAATCACTATTAAAGCCCTGATCGTTTAAATAGGTGCTAGCGATACTGCGTAAACCGTGCGCTACCAATTTACCGGCATAGCCCATTCGCTTAATGGCAGCGTTTGCCGTTTGCGTATTAACGTGGGTTTGTGGGTTCTTTACGCTGGGGAATAGGTAAGTTTTTCCGCCACTCAATTTTTTAATTTGTCCTAACAGGGCTAAGGCTTGCCGTGATAACGTGATTCTATGTTCAATGCCGCGTTTCATTTGCTCTGCCGGAATCGTCCATATTCTGTTTTTCTCGTCAATATCCGCCCATTTCGCCGTAGCCGCTTCGTTCGGTCTTGTCATGGTGAGCAGTTGCCATAAAATCAAATAACGCGTCTGTAAGTGAATCTGAGCGTTTTGTAGCGTGAACATAAATTCGCTTAAATCCTCAGGCTTAAGGGTTTTAAAATGTTCAACCGTTGGGCTGTCAAATTCCTTTGCGATATTCGCCGTTGGATTAAAAGAAATTAAGTCTCGGTGTAGGGCGTAAGTCATGATCTCGTTATGCTTCTGAATCGTCCGTTTGAGCTTTTCTAAGTGTCCTTCATCTTGATATTGCTTAAATGCTTTTAATGCCATTGGCGCGGTAATTTGAGAAATGGGTAAATGTCCGAAATGTGGCAATAAGCAACGATTAATCAAGCTTATAACGTCCTTTTGATAATTATCTGAAAAGTTTTTTTTGGTTTTGCGATACTCAAGCCACGCCCACGCCACTGCTTCATAGGTATTATTCAGCTCATTTTGCTTAGCTTGTTCTTGCTGTTGGCGATAGATTGCCGGATCGATATTCTGCGCAAGTAAAGATAAATATTCCTCTCTAATTGCTCTTGCCTGCTGTAAGGAAATATCAGGGTATTTGCCAACGCCAATTAACGCCCTTTTCTTTGGTTGCGTGAAAGGCTTGTAATAGTTAAACCGCCATAACTTAGCCCCATTGGGTTTAACCAACAGATAAAGCCCTTTGCCATCGGATAGGGTAAATTCCTTTTCCTGCGGCTTGGCTTTGTCTATTTTCGTGCTGTTTAACGGCGTGATTGTGCGTGCCATATTGCTTCTTTCTGAGAGTTGAAAACTGTTCTAAATAACTCCGACGGAGATTCAGACTTTTAAAAATTTGGATATAGCCAAAACATGAGCAAAACCTTTTGCTAACAGGTTTTGTATGGTTTTAGTTATACCGATTTTGTTATACGGCTATCAGTATAACTAAACGTATAACTAAAATTCAAGGATTTTATAGGATTGGGTAGGAACGCTTAGGATATAAAAAAGCCCTTGAGGTTAATATTTTCAAGGGCTTTTAGGATTTGATAAGTTTGCTTTGGATTGTTATTTGGTGGAGCTGGGGGGAGTTGAACCCCCGTCCGAAATTCCTCTACCGTTAGTACTACACGTTTAGTCAGTCTTTAAGATTCGCTTAACCCTGCGGACAGACACGCGATAATTAAGCTAGTTTGATTTAATTTAATGCTTCGATCCTCAAACGGCGGCGTCCACACGATCTCGTTTGGGTTTGACTCCGCTTTATCCCCGTCTTACGAGCGGAAGCTGGGGAGCGAAGGCTATGAGCAGGTTATTAAGCTGCTAAAGCGTATTGTTCGTCGTTTGCGACTATTTTTTTGCGGTTTATTTACGAGGCCTACCGCACCTCGACGTGCACCTCGGGCTTCGCTAATCCCGTCGAATCCAGAATCAGCCCCAAAAGTGGCGTAAGAATAGCAAAATTCCACGTCAAATAAAAGCCTGATCATCAGTCAGAAACCATTCCCTACGTTATGTTTGGGCAAATCCCTCTTGTTTCAATGATAATTTTCTATACAAAAGTCCTAAAATGTGATCTGGCTCCCAGTTTTAAAATTGAATTTTCATACACTAGGAATTGAATAATAAGAAATCCAAGGAGAAAAGGATGAATAACCCCTTCAAAGTTTCATTGTTAGCCATTATTTCCGCACTTGCTTTCCATGCTACCGCCAATACACAAGCGGTGCAGGTGCTGGAACCACAAATTAACTACCAACAATTACTAACCCAGCGACAAGTCGTGGATGATTTAATCGCACAAGCGGTGAAAATCCAAAACTCACCGGCGCGCGTGTCCAATGCAGGATTCACGGCGAAATTGCCAAGTAACATGGAACGCATTGCCGCGATTTTGTTGGAAGCCTATGAGTTAGAACCTTATCGCGTGGATTTTTTATTTGGTGCCGCCAACGCGAATATTTATAACGGCAACACCGACAAAGCTATCGAGCTATATCAAAAAGTCTTGAACGTTGCACCGGACGATGTCAAAGCACATATTTACTTAACCGCATGGCATCGTTTCAAAGGCAACAAAGCAGAAAGTGACAATCACTTCAAACAGTTAAAAAATCTTGCGCCGCCAAAAGCCGCAGAACTTGAAAACCTGTTCAGCATTATCGACAGCGTAGCGAGCCAACCGATTAGCGACAAATTAGATCATAAATTGCCGGAACAATCTGCCATTATCACCTTGGGTTATGCGCTAAACCCTGATGGCAGCATGCACGACATCTTAATTCAACGCTTGGAAAAAACCTTAGAAATCGCCAATCAAAACCCTCACGCCTTAATTATCGTCACCGGGGGCGTACCGCAAAATAACCAAACGGAAGGCGCGTTAATGAAACAGTGGCTCATTGACAAAGGTATTGACGCCAAACGCATTTACGCCGATAACTATGCCCGTTCAACCGTGGAAAATGCCTTGTTCTCCCGTTATTCCTTAGCCAAACACCACATCAAACACGCCGTCCTCATTAGCTCCGGCAGTCATGTGCGTCGTGGGCGCGCGTTGTTTGAAATCGCGACTTTGGAATCGGGCCCGAAAGGTATCAAAATTGAAACCGTGGCGGCATTAGATAAGCCATTAGACGAATTGCAAAAAGTGAGTGAAAAAGATTTACTGGGGATTTATCGTGACAGCCTGAAAACGATGGGCTTGCCAATGTTTAATAGCGGGGCATTACAGGATTAATCCGAGTAATGCATTGGTCACATCCCGAGGGTAAAGTGCGGTCAAAAAACGCCGTAAATTTTGACCGCACTTTTTTGTTTGTTGGTGTAGTACCAAGACAACTCAGTAAAGTTAAAGAAAAGCTGTCTGAAATGTCACTTTTAGACGGCCTTTAGTATTGAATAATAAATCGTGTTGGACACCAAAGTGCGGTCAGATTTTAGAACATTTTTTACAAATATCTTTTCTCAAAAATTTTACCAATCATTTTTTATTAATGTTGATTAACAAACTTTTTTGTCGATCATAAATGAGTTACAAAGTTCTTTGTAAATCATTTTTTGACAAATTTGATTCACAAACTTGTTTATTAATCATAAATGAGCGACAATGCATTTTATCAATCAAAAATTATATTTTTTGATTCACAAAGAGAGAATAACATGTATAAACCGCTTAACTTCGACGATGCCGTTCAGTATCACTATAATCAATTTCCTCCTCAATCATTAGATTACGCCCTACTTATGCCTAGCCTATTAAAAGCAACTGATGCGCTAGCCCGTTACGATCAAATGTTGAAAAATATGCATAACAGCGAGATTTTACTTGCGCCCTTACGAAACCAAGAGGCTGTTATTTCTTCCCGTATGGAAGGCACAATTAGTACCATGGATGAAATTATGCAATATGAGGCAGATTACGGTGAAGGTAATGATTCCACCGAAGTCCGCTCGGACATTGTAGAAACCGTGTTGTATCAGCGGGCATTGAAAAATGCACAAGGCGCGATAGAAGATGGCTATCTATTCAACAAATTTTTATTGAAAACCATGCACCAAGAGCTTTTATCTTATGGTCGTGGCGCGAATAAATCGCCCGGCGCATTCAAGCACGAGCAGAACTATCTAGCTGACAAAGGCAAGCGGGCGATTCTCTTTGTGCCAATTAGCTCGGAAAAATTGGAAGAAGGTTTGGATAAATTATTCAATTATATCAATTACGATTCTACGCCAATTTTAGCCAAAACGGCCGTTTCTCATCTCGAATTTGAGGCACTTCACCCATTTCAAGACGGCAATGGGCGGATTGGTCGAATGCTGATTACCTTAATGCTTTGGCAATCTAAGGCCATCAGCGCCCCGCATTTTTATATCAGTGGATATTTTGAGGAACACAAAGAACGTTACACAGAGTTGATGCGTCAGGTTTCTCAAACAGGTAATTGGAACGAATGGTGCCAATTCTTCTTTGACGCAATCTATTGGCAGGCAGGACATAACCTTAAAATTGCACAAAACATTCATGTACTTTATGAAGAAATGAAATCTATTTTTACTGAAACACTTTCTTCTAAACATTCTCTTGCTGTACTGGATTTTGTTTTTACTTATCCTGTTTTCCGAAATAGTCGTCTATCGGAGCTAACCAACATTCCGCCGGCAACAGCAAACCGTTTTACCAAAGCAATACTGGAAAAAGGGATTTTGTCATTAAAAGAGGAAGCGAGTGGAAGAAAGTCGGCATTATATTCATTTGAGGGGATGATGGAGTTGGTGAGGGTTTGATGAAAAAAAGGCCATCTGGGGTTTAAGGCAACCTTTGAATATGGAAGAGTTTTGCTTTCCGTTTACTATGATAAATAGAACAACAATCGCATTTAAATGCGAGGCAATACTTACGTGAAATTAAGCTCTATAAACGTAAAATGTTAAATAATGGTTTTTCTGCGTAACTTTTTATAACTAAGGAAAATGTATGATTACTGAAATATGCATGAAAAATGTAGCAAGTTTTAAACAAGCTACATTAAACACAGATAAAAGAATAAATTTGATTTATGGATTAAATGGAGTTGGTAAATCAACAATTTCAAATTATTTTTATGATGTTAATCAACCTTGTTTTTCTAACTGTAGTCATTCAAGTACATCTCAAGATCCTATCCTTGTTTATAATCAAAAATTTATACATGATAATTTTTTTGTTCAAGATAGTTTAAAAGGTATTTTTAGTCTATCAAAAAAAAACAAAGAGGCAGAATCTAAAATTATTCAAGCCAGTAATAATAAAAACCAGCTTCAACAAGCTTTGGATGAGAAAGTTAATGAACAAAAACTGTTACAAAAATCATTTCAAGATCAAAAAACACAAGCGATAGATACCGTATGGCAAATAAAAACTCAGTATTCGGGAGGCGATCGAGTTTTTGAATATTGTCTAGAAGGTATGATGAGTAAAAAGGAAAAACTATTTGAGCATATATTAAAGGTAAATAAACCCCAAAATGAACCCCAGAGAAATTTAGAAGAAATTAAAAAAGAAGTTGAATCTTTTAAAGACAATACATCAGTAGAAATTCCCAACATCCCACTATTACAGTTTGATAAAAAAAATATTGAGAGTGATATTATATTCAATACAGCAATTATGGGAAATTCTGACAGTGAAGTAGCTGGGTTGATAGAGCGCTTAGGAAATGCTGACTGGATAAAGTAAGGATTGAACTATTTAGATGATACTCATGCTTCATCGGAAGTTAAAGAGTGTCCATTCTGTCAAGCAAAAACTATAACCTCTCATTTTATTAAGAATATTCATGATTATTTTGATCAAACATATCAGAACAATATGAATAAATTAGAGCAACATAGAGATGAATACAACTTTGCACTAAATCAAATTCCTAAACTAGACGTTTTTATAGAGAATAATTTTGTACAAAACTATGTACATGAAATAACAAAATCTTATAATGATTTATTTCATATATTACAAGAAAATTTAAATAAAATTAAAGAGAAAATAAAAAATCCCAAAGTACCTAAAGTATTAGAATCTTCTAGTGATACACTTCAACTAATCAACCAAATAATAGGAAAAATTAATCAAGATATTAATTTATATAACCAAAAACTACGAAATCGGAGAGAAACCCTACTTTCTTTGAAAAGTGAATTTTGGTCAATTATGCGATGGCAATACGCTCAAACTTTATCAAGGTTTGAGCAAGATAAAAAGGAATATGAACAAAAGAATGATTATCTGCAAAAGGAAATAAATAACATTAATAGAAATATAGCAATAGAAAACCAACAAATTATTGATGCTCAACGTGAAACAGTAAATATTGATGAGGCTATTACTGCAATCAATAATGGATTACAAGAAATTGGCTTAGACAGTTTCAAGATTTCTAAACACTCTAATAATTTATATAGAATAGTACGAGATAATGATTCATCAAAAGAAACTTTCCACTCACTCAGTGAAGGTGAAAAAATGATGATTAGCTTTTTATATTTTTGTGAATTATGTAAAGGAAAAACTGACACTCAAGACTCTAACACTACTAAGATTATTGTCATTGATGACCCAATTTCAAGCCTTTCACATATTTTTGTATTCAATATAGGCAGATTAATTAAAAACATATTCTTCAAGGATGAACGCAAATTTTCACAGATATTTGTTTTGACTCATAGCTTATATTTTTTCTATGAATTAACAGATACTAATCATAATGATAGAAAAAACACTCAAAATCTTTTTCGTATATCAAAATCATCAAATGGAAGTTTTATCCAAACAATGAAATATGAGGAGATACAAAATGATTACCAAGCGTACTGGAGCGTTATCAATGACAGAGAACAGCCTCCTGCATTAATTGCAAACTGTATGCGTAATATCATTGAGTACTTCTTCAACTTTGTGAACAAACAAGCCCTTAGTAATGTATTTCAAATGCAAGAATTACAGGAAATTCGCTTACAGGCGTTTTACCGATACATAAACAGAGAATCTCATTCTGTCGGTCAAAATATTATAGATATGAAGGAATTTGATTATGACGCTTTCAGAGATGGATTGAAGTTAGTTTTTGAAAAAGCCGGCTATTTATCGCATTTTAAAAAGATGGCTAAAATGTAAGAGTGTCTATACTCTAAAGGTGTCTGAAAAGTTGAGATTTCGAATGATCTCTTATTTAGTCCATCGGTGGGCTAAAGCACTTCCAATAAAGTGCGGTCAAATTTCAAAACGTTTTTGCAAACCACTTCCTAAATCTGCCCCCCTGTTTTTCAGGCCCCCCTACCCACACGCCACAATCACCAAATCACTCAACTTCGCCATATAAATCAGGTGCAGCAGGCCTTCGACAAATCATACACCAATAAACACACATCCCGATATGCGTTCAAATCAACGAATTATTCCTTCACCATTTTCTTCAATTGATATAAATATGCTAGCGCTTGTTTTGGGCTGAGGTCATCAGGGTCTAGCTCTTGTAGCATATGAAGCAACATGTCTTTCTTCTCATCTTCTGCCGTGGCAAATTCCAGTTCGCCTTGGCAATGGTTGAGCAGGCGTAAATTTTGTACCTGTTGGTTGGCGTTTTGCTGTGAGAGTTTTTCTAATTGTGCCAGTTTTTGTTTGGCAAGCTTGATGACTTGTTGTGGCACACCTGCCAAGGCAGCGACCGCAAGACCGTAGCTTTTACTGGCTGCACCTTTTTGTACGGCGTGCATGAAAACAATGGTGTCATTATGCTCAATGGCATCTAAATGAATATTACCGATACCTTGCACCTGTTCCGGTAGCACCGTGAGCTCAAAATAGTGGGTGGCGAATAAGGTTAAAGAACGGATTTTCTTCGCTAACCATTCGGCACAAGCCCAAGCGAGGGACAAACCGTCGTAAGTGGAGGTTCCACGGCCGATTTCATCAATCAACACCAAACTTTTGTCTGTCGCTTGATGCAAAATATTCGCCATTTCCGTCATTTCCACCATGAAGGTTGAACGCCCTGAAGCGAGATCATCAGAGGCTCCAATGCGGGTAAAAATGCGATCAACAGGGCCAATGACTGCACTGTCTGCCGGTACAAAACTGCCCATGTACGCCATTAAGGTAATCAGCGCCGTTTGGCGCATATAGGTGCTTTTACCGCCCATGTTCGGACCAGTAATGATGAGGAAATGTTGCTGTTCCGTAAGTTCTGTTGGGTTGGCAATAAACGGTTCCTTCAAAACTTGCTCCACCACAGGGTGACGGCCATTTTGAATATGAATGCCCGTTTGTGCCGAGAAGGTCGGCGCCACATAATTCAGGCTTTCTGCCCGCTCCGCTAAATTGGTGAGTACATCCAATTCGGCTAATGCCAAACCCGCGAGCTGTAAGTCACCCAAGTGCGGTAATAATTGGTCGAAAATTTCATCGTATAGCTGCTTTTCCAGCACCAAAGAAGCGCCTTTTGCTTTCAACACCTTGTCTTCATAGGTTTTCAATTCAGGAATGATATAACGTTCGGCATTTTTTAAGGTTTGACGACGCACATAATGAATCGGCGCTTTATGGGCTTGCCCCTGGCTAATTTGAATGTAATAACCGTGCACCGCATTGAAACCTATTTTTAAGGTATCAATGCCGGTGTTTTCCCGTTCCCGCTGTTCCAGATCTTCCAAATAGCGGGTGGCACCGTCGGCTAATTCACGCCATTCATCCAATTCGGCGTTGTAGCCTGCCGCAATGACGCCACCATCACGAATTAACACCGGTGGGCTGTCAATAATCGCCCGTTGCAAAAGGTCAAATTGTACGGAAAAATCGCCCAATTGTTGGTAAAGTGCGGTCATTTTGGCGGACGTTTTTTCAGCCAACCGATCTTTTATATAAGGAATCTGCTCTAAAGCGGTACGCAAGCGGGTTAAATCACGCGGACGGGCGGTGCGTAATGCCACCCGCGCCAAAATGCGTTCCATGTCACCTACTTGTTGCAAATAAGGTTGCAAATCCGCCACTAAATCCTGTTCTAAAATCACACCAATGGCTTGTTGGCGTTGCGTGAGTTTTGCCACATCGCAAATCGGTTGGTGAATCCAGCGTTTGAGCAAGCGACTGCCCATCGGGGTGACGCATTTATCCAACACAGCCGCCAACGTGTTTTCCGTCCCCCCCGCCAGATTTTGCGTTAGCTCCAAATTGCGACGGGTTGCGGCGTCCAACTGAATATTTTCGCTGTGTTGAATGAGATGAATGCTTTGAATATGGGGCAAGGCGGTGCGTTGCGTTTCGCGTGCGTATTGCAATAAACAACCGGCCGCACATAAACCCAGAATCGCTTTTTCGACACCGAATCCGCACAAGTCTTTGGTATTAAATTGATGGCAAAGCTGTTGAATGGCGGTTTTTAGCTCGAATTCCCAAATAGGGCGACGACGCAAACCTTTAGCGTGTTCGATTAGCTGAAAATCAGCGAAATCCTCACAATAAAGCAATTCTACCGGCGCGATGCGTTGTAATTCCGTTTGCAAATCCGCTTTGGATTGCGGTTCGCATAGCTGAAAACGACCGGACGTCATGTCTAATGTCGCCAAACCGAAATGATCTTTTTCCTGATACACCGCGGCAATGAGGTTGTCTTGCCGTTCCGGTAACAGCGCTTCATCACTCACCGTGCCCGGCGTGACAATGCGCACAATTTGGCGTTCAACGGGGCCTTTCGCCGTATTCGGATCACCAATTTGTTCGCAAATGGCGACAGACTCTCCTAACTGCACCAACTTCGCTAAATAGCCTTCCACCGCATGATAAGGCACGCCTGCCATGGGAATCGGCTGTCCCGCAGATTGTCCGCGTTTGGTCAGCGAAATATCCAACAGTGCAGAGGCGTGTTTCGCATCGTCATAAAACAGCTCGTAAAAATCGCCCATGCGATAAAACAACAAAATATCCGGATTCTCCGCTTTGAGTTGCAGATATTGTTTCATCATCGGTGTATGTTGTTCGAAATTCTCTTTTGACATCATGTTGTTATCTTATTCCGGCGATTATTGGGTGATTTCTGTTGTTGAAGCACTTGGTTTACGGCGTTTACCGATATTTTTACGATCCTGATGACGTTGTTTGGCTTTTTTATCCGTTTTCTTTTGCGCTTCGCGTTTTTCTAATTTTTTCGCTTTTTGTTTTTTGCTGACAGTTTTGATTTCGCCGTCTTTCGGCACTTTGGTGCGCGGTTCCAAACCCTCAATCACGCGGGCTTTCAGAATTTCTTGGGTATAGCGTTTAATTTTACCCAGCAGACGATAATCGTGTGCTTCCACGAAAGACACTGCGGTGCCTTTTTTGCCGGCACGCGCGGTACGCCCGATGCGGTGCAAATAAGTATCGGCGCTGTACGGCAAATCAAAATTCATAATGTGGCTGACGTCATCAATATCGATACCACGCGCGGAGACATCCGTGGAAACCAACACCGTCACCACGCCGCTTTTCAGTTTATCGATAGCGTTGTTGCGTTGGGTTTGCGCCATTTCGCCTTCCAAATACGTGCTGCGAATACCGCGTTTGCGCAGATTTTCCGCCAGTTCGCGCACATCTTCCCGACGGCGTACGAATACAATCCCCTTACTGACTTGCTCTTGCTCAATGAAACGCGCCAATAATTTGAATTTATGCTCATTGCTGTCGGCGTGATAATACCATTGCTGAATTTTCTTACGTTCACGGCGACTCGGTTCCGCATCAATTTTCACCGGCTCGTTTAACGTGCGGTCGGCAAAATCTTCCAATAAATCCCCTTCAAGGGTTGCCGAGAACAATAATGTTTGCTTACGCCAACGGGTTTCTGCCGAAATTTTCTCCGCATCTTGCCCGAAGCCCATTTGCAACATTCTGTCCGCTTCGTCAAAAATCAGAATTTCTACCGCGCGACAATCAAAATTTTCTTCTTTAATGTATTGCAACAAACGCCCCGGGGTTGCCACCACAATGTCCTGATTTTTATTGAAAATCTCGCCGTGATTTTGATACGCCACACCACCGGTAATGGTTGCAATGCTGAGTTTGGTAAAGCAGGCAAGTTCTTCCGCCTGTTCCGCTACCTGCATGGCAAGTTCACGGGTTGGCGTAAGAATCAACACACGCGGCGCGCCCGGTTTACGGCGCGGATAATCCAACAAATGTTGAATCGCCGGCAGCAAAAACGCGGCGGTTTTTCCGGTGCCGGTCGGTGCCGACCCTAGGACATCCTCTCCGCCCATGGTGGCCGGGAGAGTTTCTTGCTGAATAGCGGTTGGGCGTTGATAACCTTTTTTCTGAATGGCTTTGAGTAATTCGGGCGCGAGATCAAAATCTGCAAATTGAGTGAGGTTTGTCATTGGTATTTGTCGTTCATTAGCATTAAAATTGCGGCGAATTATACCGCACTTTGCCGTTAAAGTGCGGTCCTTTTTGACGGTGTTTTTCGATGAGCAATACGGGTTTTCGTTTTAAACAATTTCAGGTAAATCACGATCGCTGTGCCATGAAAGTGGGCACGGACGGTATTTTATTGGGCGCATGGGCGGATGTGACGCAGGCAAAACAGATGTTGGATCTAGGTAGCGGCAGCGGCTTAATCGCCTTAATGTTGGCTCAACGCAGTTCTACCGAAAGCCGAATTTGTGCCGTGGAAATCGATCCTGCGGCGACACAACAAGCCCGTGAAAACGCATTAGCTTCCCCCTGGAAGGAGAAAATTCAGGTGTATCAGCAGGATATAGATAGTTTTTGCACTCAAACAGCACAGCGCTTTGATTTGATTGTTGCCAATCCTCCCTATTTTGAAGCGGGCATAGCCTGTCGCGATGACGAACGCAATACCGCCCGTTATTTTGCGCAATCCCATTTACACTGGTTACAAACGGCACAACGTTGCTTGGCGCCAAATGGCAAAATCAGTTTTGTCTTGCCTTTTGCGGCAGGCGAAACGTTGCTAAAAACGACCGCACTTTATTGCGTTGCACGCTGCGATGTGATGACAAAAGCAAGCAAAGCGCCACAACGGGTACTACTGACCTTCGCCATGCAACCGCAACCGTTGAAACATAGCGAGCTGATCATTTACGATGTGCAGAATCAATATCACGCCGATTTCATCACATTGACGCAGGATTTTTATTTGAACTTCTAAAAACGCCATAAAAAAACACCGCACTTTCTCTAAAATGCGGTGTTTTTCTTTGCATCTTAAGCCTGTTTCATTAATTTCGTCCAGTTGTAGTAGCCGTATAGTGAGTTCAGTAAATAGGCACTATACATCAAATACATGGCCGGCGTTTCCGCCCATAGGGCAATGGAAAGAATGTTTAATAAAATCCACAAAAGCCATTGTTCACGGTAGCGCAAAATCATCAAGAGTTGGGCTGCGACAGTGATGATAGTGGTTAAACCGTCTAATCCAGTGGAACTGCCGCCTGCAGCATTAAGAGCCTGTACGAATAATAATGTACCAACGACCACTGTGGTTATAAGGACAATCCAGCCTTGGAGTGTAAGAGATTTGGCAATTACGCTTTCCGCACCGCTTTTTTCTTGCTGCATATTGCTCTTCCACATGAAATAACCGATAAATTGCGCCGGGATATAAACGTACAATACGGTGTTCATTTCGCCGATGAAATTTTGTCCCCATGCCACATAAAAATAGGTGTAGGCAAAGATAAGCCCGAACAGATAATTACTGATTTTGCCTTTACTCACAAACACGACGCAAATCACCCCTGCAATACCGGAGATCATAGCAAGCGGCGATTGCGGATCTAGCACAAAGGCGATTATTTGCGCCGCGACAAATAAAAATAGCCAGAAAATTTCAAAGGGTTTCCAGTCGGAAATGATTTCCTGCACCAGTTGATTTAAGTATTTTTGCGGATTCATGATCGTAACCTCACTAATGACATAAAGTGCGGTCATCTTAGGAGTTATTTTTTTCCATGTAAAGTATTTGCTACGTTTTTGTGGATAGGATCACAAATTTTGATGAAATTCGTTTAGTGGTCGGGCTGACGGACAGTTTCTTTTTCACAGTAAGATGGCTAAAATAGCCGCTTTTTTATGGGCGGAGAAAATAGAATATGGCGTTTGCAATCGGTCAGCGTTGGATCAGCGAAACGGAAAATAATTTAGGCTTAGGCGTGATTAGCGCCGTGGATTTTCGGCAGGTGACCATTGACTTCCCCGCCGCGCAAGAACAGCGTATTTATGCGGTGCAAAGCGCACCGTTAAGCCGAGTGCAATTTCGCCTTGGCGATCAGGTTCAACATATTGAAGGTTGGCATGGCGAAGTGACCAACGTTGCAGAAAACAACGGATTGCTATTCTATTTGGTGCAACCACAAGATGGACAAGATCGCGTGGTCAGCGAAATGGAGTTGGCCCATCGAATTTCCTTCAGCCGACCGCAAGAGCGGTTATTTTCCGCACAGATTGATCGTAACGAGCATTTTGTCTTGCGTTATCACGCGTTGCAATATCAAAAAGCCCAATTTCAATCGCCGTTGCGTGGCCTACGCGGCATTCGCGCGGGACTCATTCCTCATCAGCTACATATTGCGAAAGAAGCGGGGCAACGCGTGGCACCGCGCGTACTGTTGGCGGATGAAGTGGGCTTGGGTAAAACCATTGAAGCCGGCATGATTTTGCAACAACAGCTTTTCGCCGAGAAAGTGCGCCGAGTGCTGATTATCGTACCGGAAACGCTACAACACCAATGGTTGGTGGAAATGTTGCGTCGTTTCAATTTGCATTTTTCGCTGTTTGACGAAGAACGTTGCGCCGATTTTGCCGCGGCGGAAGATCGCGAGGAAGTGAATCCGTTTACTACCGAATCGCTGATTATTTGCGCCTTAGACTGGCTAGTGCAGCATCCGCAACGGGTGCAACAACTATTGGCTGCCGAATTTGATATGTTGATTGCCGATGAAGTGCATCATTTGGTGTATGACGAAATCAATCCGAGTTTGGAATATCAACTCGTGCAACAACTCACGCAACAAATTCCCGCCGTGTTATTGCTCACCGCAACGCCGGAACAGCTTGGGCAACAAAGCCATTTTGCCCGTTTGAATTTACTCGACCCGCACCGCTTCCACGATTACCGCGCTTTTTTGGAAGAACAACAGCATTACCAACCTATTGCCGAGGCTACACAATCCTTATTGGCGAATAAGCCCTTAAGTGCGGTGGAAAAAAATAAAATTTCTACCTTGTTGGGTGAGGAGATCAATTTCAATGGGACGAATAAAGAAACGCTCATTAAACAACTTATCGACCGCCACGGCACAGGGCGTTTGCTATTTCGCAATACCCGCCAAAGCGTACAAGGTTTTCCGAAAAGAATTTATCATCCGATCGCCCTACCACAGCCGAAACAATACGAAAATGCGATTAAAACCCTCAGGGCATTTGGTGAACATCCCGTGCAATGCGCCCTTTACCCCGAACATTTCATGCGCGAACTCAATGCCAATACGGCATGGTGGGAATTTGACCCACGTGTGCAATGGCTGATAGATTTTTTAAAACAACATCGGCAAGAAAAAGTGTTCGTGATTTGTCGTTATGCCGGAACGGCAATTCAGTTGGAGCAAATTCTGCGTGAAAAAGAAGGCATTCGCAGCGCCGTATTCCATGAAAAAATGTCTATTGTGGAACGCGATCGTGCGGCGGCTTACTTCACCCAACAAGAAAACGGTGCTCAGGTGTTGCTCAGTTCCAATATCGGTTCCGAAGGGCGAAACTTCCAATTTGCCAGCCGTTTAGTGTTATTCAATTTGCCGGAAAACCCTGACTTGTTGGAACAATGTATCGGCCGCTTGGATCGTATTGGGCAAACCAAAGATATTCAGATTTATTTGCCGTATTTTACCGACGGCGCACAAGCGGCGTTGGCCGATTGGTATCATTTGGGGTTAAATGCCTTCAACGAAACCTGTCCGATGGGCGCGTTGTTATTCGAGCGGTTTGGTGAAGCATTACAAAAAACATTGGAAAATCCGACCGCACTTGAAGCTCAAAAGGCATTAATCGAACATACCCAACAGGAACGGTTACATTTAAAACAGCTATTGGAACAAGGCCGAGATCTGTTGTTGGAACTGAATTCGAACGGTGGTGAGTCTGCGAAACAGCTGGCACAAGAGATTGCCGCACAAGACGGTAGCCCGGAATTGGTCGATTTTGCGTTAAATCTGTTTGATGTCATTGGGGTGGAGCAAGAAGATTTAGGGGAAAAATCCATTGTGATTACCCCAACAGGCACAATGCTGGTACCGGAATTCCCGGGCTTAAAAGAAGAAGGCGTCACCGTCACGTTCGACCGTCAATTGGCGTTAGCACGCGAGGAGTTGGAATTTCTCACGTGGGACCACCCGATGATTTACCACGGCATTGATTTAATCACCTCCGGCGACATCGGCAAAAGCGCCGTTGCGTTGTTACCGAATAAACATCTGCCGGCCGGTACATTGTTATTAGAACTGGTGTATGTGGTGGAAACACAAGCACCGCAAGGGTTACAATTAACCCGCTTCCTGCCACCAACGCCGATACGTTTATTATTAGATAGCAAAGGCAATGACTTAGCGCAACAGGTGGCGTTTGATCATTTACAACGTAAGCTCAAACCGATGGACCGCAACATGGCGAATAAAGTGGCGAAAATGTTGCGACCGAATATCGAAACACTCATTACGCAAGGCGAAAAGGTGATGACACAGCAAAGCAAGGAGATTATCGCGAATGCCGAACAACAGGCACTGCAACACCTTGACGAAGAATTAACACGCCTCATCGCCTTACGAAAAGTGAATAAAAATATCCGTCAGGATGAAATTGACACCTTGCAGACGCAACGAAAACAAATGCTACAATGCTTACAACAAGCCACATGGCGCTTGGATTGCCTACGTGTGATTGTGACCACCAATAAGGAATAAATATGGCTCTCATTGAATATAACCCGCCGCAGGAACCTTGGCTGGATTTGGTGTATCGCGACGACTACATCGCTGTGGTAAATAAACCGAGCGGCTTGCTTTCGGTACCGGGCAACCAACCGCAATATTACGACAGCGCCATGTCACGGGTAAAAGAAAAATACGGCTTTTGCGAGCCTGCGCATCGGCTGGACATGGCCACCAGCGGGATTTTGTTGTTTGCTTTGAGCAAAGCGGCGGATCGCGAATTAAAACGCCAATTCCGTGAGCGTGAACCGAAAAAATATTATCAGGCACTGGTTTGGGGACATGTGGAACAAGATCATGGCGTAGTGGAACTACCGCTGATTTGTGACTGGGAAAATCGCCCGCGCCAGAAAATTTGCTTTGCGCAGGGCAAAAGAGCGGTCACTTTTTACGATGTTTTACAACGCTACCCTAATAACACCACCCGCGTAAAACTCACGCCGATTACGGGGCGTTCTCACCAACTACGTTTGCATATGCTGGCGCTCGGACACCCGATTTTAGGCGACAAATTCTACGCCCATCCACAAGCCAAGGCGATGTCTCCCCGTCTATGCCTACACGCCGAGAGCCTGCAAATCCAACATCCCATCAGCGGGGAAATCATGACCTTTACGGCATCGGTGGGATTTTAAATATTACAATAAGTTAAAGTATATTTTTGCCATTTTATTTTGCAAGTAAACATGCTCATTGAACAATATCATTTATATTATTGATTTGTTATACTCCGTTTCTTATAATCATTAGGCTATACCGTAAGTGAAAAAATAGCTTTATCGGTTTCTATTAATAATGGCGAGTTTCAATTTATAGGGGATTTTATATGTCAAAAACAGGTTCAGTCGCACCTAAAGAGCGAATTAATATTAAATATACACCAGCCACAGGAAACCAACAGGAAGAAGTTGAGTTACCACTAAAATTACTTGTGACAGGTGACTTCAAAGGTGCCCCAGAGGAAACAAGTCTTGATGAAAGAGAAACAGTCTCTGTTGATAAACACAATTTTGATGCAGTAATGAAGCAGTCTGCTTTAAAAATTGATATGGCAGTGCCAAACCGTTTAGACGACAACGCTGGAAACCAAGATATTGGTGTTAGCTTAAAAATTGAAAGTATGGCAGATTTTTCTCCTGATAATATTGCTAAGCAAGTTCCTCAATTAAATAAATTATTAGAATTACGAGAAGCTCTCTTAGCATTAAAAGGTCCAATGGGAAACATTCCCGCATTTAGAAATAAATTACAAGATTTAATTTCTGATCAAAGTGCGAGAGAGGCATTAGAAAAAGAACTCGCTATTATTTTAGAGAAAGAATAATTAAATAAGGATTAAATTAGTATGGTTGCAAAAAATAAGGCGGCTCAAACAGAACAACAAGCGACAACAACAAGCTTGCTTGATCAGGTAATGGAACAAACTCGTTTTAAACCTGAGAATGAAGATTATACTATTGCTCAGCGTGGTATTGCAGAATTTATTTCTGAAATGTTAAAAACCGATAATACTGATGCGGTAGTAAATAAAACACTTATCGATGAGATGATTGTCCGTCTTGACGAAAAAATTGGTCATCAAGTAGATGAAATTTTACATAATCAAAAATTCCAAGAAATTGAGTCTGCATGGCGTGGTTTAAAATTACTAGTAGACAGAACTGACTTCCGCGAAAATATTAAAATAGAAGTTTTAAACGTAACCAAGGAAGAACTCTTAGACGATTTTGAATATGCGACAGACATTACTCAAAGCGGTCTATATAAACATGTTTATTCAGCAAATTACGGACAGTTTGGTGGTGAACCGGTAGCAGCAATTGTTGGTAACTATACATTCACACCAGCAGCACCAGATATTAAATTGTTACAATACGTTTCTTCCGTAGGCGCTATGTCTCATGCGCCATTTATCTCAGCGGCAGGTCCTGAATTCTTTGGTTTAGATAGTTATGCATCACTTTCTGAAATCAAAGAAGTCAAAGATATTTTTGAAGGTCCTAGATACGCAAAATGGCGGGCCTTACGAGAATCTGAAGATTCAAAATACTTGGCCTTAACTATGCCTCGTTTCTTATCTCGTTTGCCGTATGATCCAATTGAAAATCCAACAAAAAGATTTAACTATCAAGAAACTATCGCTGGTGAGCACAACAATTACTTATGGAGTAACGTCGCATTCTTAATGGCTTCAAAAGTAACTGAAAGTTTTGCTAAATACCGTTGGTGTCCAAATATTATTGGTCCTCAAAGCGGTGGTGCCGTTGAAGATTTACCAGTTCACTTATTTGAGTCCTTTGGTCAACTACAAGCTAAAATTCCAACTGAAGTGCTAATTACTGATCGTAAAGAATTTGAACTTGCTGATGAGGGATTTATCCCTTTAACGATGCGTAAAGGTAGTGATAATGCAGCATTCTTCTCAGCAAACTCAGTGCAAAAACCTAAAAAATTCCCGAATACAGAGGAAGGCAAACTCGCTGAAACAAACTATAAACTTGGTACTCAACTACCTTACATGTTTATTGTGAATCGCTTAGCACATTACTTAAAAGTATTACAACGTGAGCAAATTGGTTCATGGAAAGAGCGTCAAGATCTTGAACGTGAGCTAAATGTGTGGCTAAAACAATATGTTTCAGATCAAGAAAACCCACCAGCAGAGGTACGCAGCCGTCGTCCATTACGAGCAGCTAAAGTAGAAGTGTCCAGTGTAGCTGGAGAACCAGGCTGGTATAAAGTTTCATTATCTGTACGTCCACACTTTAAATATATGGGAGCAAGTTTTGATCTTTCTCTTGTTGGTCGTTTAGATCTTGATGATAAATAATTATTATTTATGAGTTTTTGGAATCGAATTAAAGAAGCCTCAAAAGAAACAAAAACGATTGTTAAAAAAAGCGAATCAGAAATTATTAGTGAACTGATTCGCTCAATCAAGAAAAACATAGAATTGGTTCTCAACTCCAAACAAGGGTGCACATTATGTGCACCTGATTTTGGTTTAAGGGATTTCAACGATTCAACAGCAACAACACGTAGTTTAAGCCAAACAATTATTGCTGATATCCGCTTTAATATTGAACGTTATGAGCCTCGAGTAAGAATCTCAAGAATTGAATATATTCCGGATCCTTATGATGTCCTACAGCTTAATTTTCGTATAACGTGCGTCGTGTTATTAAAGCAGAAAAATGAATTAACTGAGTTAAATATTATTTTAGATAGTTCCAATAAAAGATTTAAGGTTGTGTAGATGTCTTTGAAAGAATTTTTTAGAGCCGAGTTAGATTTCTTAAAAAAAGATGGTCGGCATTTCTCAAAGGCTTACCCTCACTTATCTCGTTTTTTGTCTGATGAAATTATTGATCCTGAGGCAGAAAGAATTATAGAGTCTTTTGCTTTTCTTACTGCTCGCCTAAAAGAAAAAATTCAAGATAATTTACCTGAATTAACTCAATCTATGATGCAGCTACTTTGGCCTAACTATCTACGACCTTTACCTAGCTGTGCAATTTTAAAATTTTCACCCAAGGATCGCTCGATCACAACAAAACATATTATTCCTAAAGGAACTTTTGTTTCATCAAAACCAGTAGATGGCACCCCATGTCAATTTCAGACAACTATGGATGTTTCTGTTTACCCGATTTTATTAAATTCAGTAACAAGCAGTACAGCAACAGAAACAACTTTTATAGAATTTAACTTAGAAAATATTTCAGATGGTGACTTTGCATCACTAAAATGTGATGAATTATCTTTCTATTTATCCGGTAGTGATTATAGCGCGTTAACCTACTATCAATGGATTTTTAATTATTTAACTAAAATCTATGTTAAAGCAGGCGAAGACATTATAAAACTGCCTGTAGATTGCATTGAGCCTCAAGGATTTAGTGAAAATGAAGCTTTAATACCATATCCAGAGAATGCCTTTAATGGGTATAGATTAATACAAGAATTTTTCTTTTTTCCTAAAAAATTTTACTTTTTTAAACTAAGAAAATTGCAAATACTTTTAAAATCTCTGACTCAAAAAAATTTCAAATTATTATTTGAGTTTAATAGACCTTTACCAAAAGATTTAAAACTAACTAGTTCAGATTTTTCACTCTATTGCTCACCTATTATTAATTTATTTGAGCATGATGCAATTCCTATTAATTTTGATGGAAAAAAGGTTTTATATCCAGTCATTCCTGTAGGTTTTAATCGTAGTCATTTTGAAATTTTTAGTATAACAGATGTTCTAGGATCATCAATGATCAAAGATCCTTCTAGAAACAACAGGATTCAGCAGTATTCAAATTTTGAATCCTTTGCACATAACAATACATCTACTAGATTCTATAAATCAGTAATAAAAGAGAGTGTTGAAGAAGATGGATATGAATATTATGTTTCTTTTGTATCTAGAGAACATAAAAACTTAGAAGGAATAAGAGAAACAATCTCAATTAATCTAAAATGTACAAACCATAATTTACCTGAATTACTTGGTATTGGTGATATTTGTATGCCATCGCAAAATACACCATCTTATATAGAATTTAAAAATATAACTCTTCCAATAAAAACTGTGAGACCTATATTAGATGAAAAGCTTCATTGGAAATTAATTTCTAATTTATCATTAAATTACTTATCCTTAACTCACTTAGATGTGCTAAGAGATGTTCTTTCAACCTATGACTTCCCTGCAATAAATGATATACAAGCCCGAAGAAGAACAGAAAAGAGATTATCAGGAATAGAATCTTTAGAGACCAAAAAGTCAGATAGAATTATAAAAGGTATTATTTATAGAGGTCAAAAATCAACTTTAAGGATAGATAGCAATACTTTCTTATGTGAAGGTGAATTATTTTTATTTGGCGCTATTTTATCTGAGTTTTTTAGACTATATGGAACCATTAATTCATTTCATTTTCTAGAGGTAATTAATACAAATAATAACGAGACATTCAAATGGGAACAGAAGATCTCTCTCCAAAATATGATCTAACAGATTTTAACTTTCACCAACTTATTGAAGTAGTGGCAAAAGCATCATCAGCCAATTTAGAATTATTAGAAAATACTCTATTAGAAGATTCATTATATCTATTTTCAAGCAATCCTAAAATTAGTTTCCCACTTGGTGATATTGAGAAAGTAAATATCATAAATAGAGATAATAAGACTCAATTTAATATTGTAGTAAATTTTTTAGGGTTACAAGGCTCCTCTGGGCCATTACCTGGGTCTGTTTTAGATGAAATTGCTGAAGAGTTTTATGAGAGTGAGCATATAAAGATAAAATATTTAGACTTCTTTAATCACCACCTCATTAGTCTTTTACATCAAATTTGGAGAAAGTATAAATACTATATTAAATTTAAAGAAGACTTCTCAGATATTTATTCAAAGAATATGATGAGTCTTATTGGCATATCTAGAGAATATTCAGAATATTCTCATCTAAAATGGGATAAGATCTTCTATTACCTAGGAATAATCCAATCTAGAATTAGAACTCCTCAAGTTCTAAGTACTATAATTCAATATTATTTCTCCTTAGATAAGGTTGAAATAAAAGAACATGCACGCCAATTAGTTCAATTAAACTCAGAACAAAGAAGTTCTCTTGGTAACAATAATATGATGTTAGGTGATGATTTTATTGCAGGTGATGTCGTTGAATCTTTTTCGAATAAATTTGAGGTGGCTATACATAATTTAGATATCAGCCAATTCTACCAGTTCTTACCCTTAGGCCATAAGTATACGGAATTAAAAGAATTGATCCGTTTTTTACTGAAGGATCCTTTACCTTACGATATCTCTTTAGGATTACATCCTCAAACTCATTCAACTTTTGTTTTAGGAGAAAATAAATCTAGTCTTTTAGGATGGACTACATTATTAAATTCAGCATTTGATAATTCATATTCTTTAGATGCAGTAACAATAGAGGGACAACGATAGCATGCATAAACTTCTTCTTATGGTTACACATGCTTTTATGCTTGAGAAAGGAACTCTTCCCCATTGTCATTTTAATCAACAGGGCGGGATCATTGGTGCCAGCAAGACAGCAAACTGGAAGATAAATAATTTTAAAAATGAAATTTCTGATATTGAATTTGAAATAAAATATTACGATGCTGATTATTGTCTAATTGCGCATACATCAAATATTTTTATCAACAAATCTTCTTATGCTCTTCCTATAGGAGGAATAATTCGCTTAAAAGATAACGACATTATATCATTATTTAATTATGAAATAAGAGCTAAAATATTCACAAACCAGGCTGAAATAGTGACCTTACAAGATGAACTATCCTTTCTAGTAAATAACCCTTCAGATAAAATGGTTATTGGAGAAAATAATCTAAAACTAGAGGACTTTTCTCTCCATACTAAAACGTTACAAAACACTGAAAAATTGTTAACGCTAAATCAAACAGAATTAGATCCGTTACTAGCGCTCAAAGATTCAGATATCACTGAAGATATCTTGAATTTAGGCTCATCTTACATGATAGATTCTGACTATAAGTTTTTTAACCCCAATATAAATAGTAGCTTAGAATATTATGACCCAATAGAGCTAAACATTTTAAACAAGAAAGATGAAGCGTCGGTAAATAATCTATATAATACACCGCAAGATGTTTTTGCATCTTTAAAACCTGTCACTTCCATAAAAAGTGGAGACAGAGAAGAACATGATGAGGAAATGCTAGATCCTCTATTTTTTATAGAATAACTAAAGGCAAACTTATGAAACTAAAACAACTATTTACACTAATCCCTGCGCTGATCATTGTGGGATGTTCTTCTAATGAACCAGGAGAAAACCCGCGACTGTCTAAAGCGTCAACATATTCACTTTCTATCTATGCTACTGATCGTGCAAATATTAACATTTACTCTCCAAAGGACGATGCAATTTCAGTTGTAAGTGATGAAGTAAATATGGATTATGATAGTTCAGCTTTTGATAGTCCAAAGGGAGAGACTAAACGTCCTCGTAGTGCCAATGAATACAAAAATAATCTTAAAGCAAGCAGTTCAAATCCTTCAAACGATAAGCAAGTTATCCAACAAGAGAATGGTAAAGCTGATTTACGAGCAACACCTGTTATGTTAAAAGTTTTTCAGTTAACAGATAAATCCTTGTTCTTAAGTAGTACATACGATGATTTTCGCGGGAGCGACTTTACTGACTCCTTAGGCAAAACCTATATATCTAATATTGATCTAATTATTGCACCAAACCAATTTAGATTTATTGAACCAGAAGCATTAAATGAAAAAACTCACTATATTGGCGTTGTTGCCTTATTTAATGGATATGAAAATAGAAAATGGAAAGGTATTGTCCAAGTAAGACCAAAAGGCGGCGAAAGCTATCCATTATTAATTCGTGTGCTAGATTCTAAGGTTGAAATCTATAAGGATAATTAATTTATGTCTGTATCAAATCGTGTTTTGTGGAAAGAGGGGCTGTTTATCCGCCCCCAGCATTTTCAGCAAGAAAGTCGTTTTTTTGCGACTCAGTTGAAACAACTTCTTGATATTTCAGCATATAGCTTCGGCTTTGAAAAATTATCTTTTGATAATCACCAGCTTTCTTATGGAAAATTAGCCATTTCTGAATGTAAAGGAGCCATGCCTGATGGTACACTTTTTGAACTTCCGTTAACAGACAGTTTGCCTTCATCAATTACTATTGATAGCAGGTTTATTGGAAAAATAATTTATTTTAGTCTACCGATAAATACAGGAACCGAAATAGAAATAGATTATTCACTTGAAGATTCACTGATTGATTCAAGAGGTGAGATATTATTCACAGAAATTAAGGACACTCATAGTGAAACTGGCAACTATGCACAATTGGAATTAATTAAGAACCAATATCGCTTAAAATCATCATTAGATGATCTCAGTAATTATGTCTCATTACCAGTCGCTAGAATTAAGGATGTTACCCCTGATCATCAAGTCATTCTAGATGAAACATTTTTTCCTACTGCGCTTAACATAAAAGCCATTCCTGAATTAATCAGAAAATTATCTGAGTTATCAGAACTTATTTCTTTACGAGCACAAAATCTCGCAGGTAGAATGAACAACCCAGAGCAGTCTGGCGTTGCTGATGTAAATGATTTCTTAATGCTATTAACATTAAATCGGGTACTCCCTTTAATAAAAACCGTTGCTAAATCTGGCAAGGAACACCCAGCTACAGTTTATGAATTATTGGCGTCCTTACGTAGTGAACTCGCAACATTTATATTGCAGGAAAGATTTTCAGATACTTATTATGATTATATTCACGATAACCCTGCTCTTTCATTAGTACCTCTATGTGCTGATATTAAATCCTATTTAAGCGTGGTCACAAATGCTCGAGCGTTGCCATTGCCTGTGGTTGCACATCAATATGGCATCTATACCTCACAAATCAAAGATACATCGCTGTATACGAGTTCTGAATTCATTATTGCTGTTAAAGCACATTTACAGCCAGAACTATTAAAAACTCAATTTGTTCAACAAACAAAGATATCCAGTATAGAGCAAATAAATAAATTGGTTCATCTACAATTACCTGGCGTACCCCTTCATGCATTACCTGTAGCGCCTAGATATTTACCTTATCACTCAGGCTTTATGTATTTTCAACTAGATAAAACTTCCCCATATTGGAAAAGTATTGCATCCTCAGCTGGTTTTGGTTTTCATATAACCGGCAATTATCCAGGATTAGAGATTGAATTTTGGGCGATTAGAGGAGACTTAACATGAGACATAATGAATTAGAAGTAATTGATTCATATGATGGTGAGCTAACTAATAATTTACCAATAGATCGTATTAATATTACAAATAATGTACCTGTTATAAATGAAAAAACAGATTTATTATATGATCAGGTTGGACAGGTTGACTTTGATATAGACTATGATTTTCAACTACAAACAGCCTCTTATAATCCTCTCGTGGAATTGGCTAACCCTTTGCTAGCCACGGCATTAAGAATGAGAAAAATTTTGCAGTTAGACGATATTTCCAGTTTGTATACTAGAATGCAGAATGAGATTATTGCACTAAGCGAAAAAGTTAAAATGCTTAATTATGATAGTGCATTCCAATTATCATTTAGGTATTGTGTTTGTACATTTATTGATGAAATGGTAATGGCAACCCCTTGGGGGAGCAGATCGGCTTGGGGACAGCGTTCCCTATTAGCATATTTCCATAATGAAACTTGGGGAGGGGAAAAATTTTATTCTATTTTATCTCGAACCATGTTAGAGCCTGAAAAATATCATGAGTTACTAGAGTTCATGTATATTTGTTTAGCATTAGGATTTAAAGGTCAATACGCCTTAAAATCACATGGCCAAGAAAATATCCAAAATATTCTTATAAAGTTACAAAAAACATTACGTCCTTTGCGTGGCTATGATTATCAGCGAAAATCTAAGACTCATCTATACGAACGTGATTATACGGTTAAAAAACCATTATCACTGAGTCGGTTATTCTTAGGAACATTGCTAATTTTCTCACTCATCTATTTTCTCTACAGTATGTATCTAAATTCTTACTCTACAGAAATCATAAACAATATTAATGATATTATGAATAAATCTTAAGCATAAAATATTAAAGAGGTTGAGAATGACTCGAGTTTATTCTTCTATTTTAAAAAAACTGTTCTTTGTATGTTTTTTAAGTGTAATTAGCTTTTATACTTATCCCGCAACAGAGCAAGTGGAACGGTGCACTTCCATTAAATCCAATGTGAATCGATTAGCCTGTTTTGATGAATTGTTTAAAACACCAATTCGCTCTCAGCACATTGATAATACAGTTATAAGCAATACGATTCCAAGTGCAGTTAGTGACATTTTTGCTTTAGCAAAAAATACTAATATAGAAACAGATAATGAACTTGAAGTTGTTTTATCAAGTCTTGATGATAAAGCTGCAATTTATATAGCCTGTAAAGATAATATAACTCGCTTTCAGATTGTTATGGATAGACCTGTTACGAAAAATCCTTTAACTGTCGAAATTGCTAATACCGAAACTCAACAGTCAGCTTCTAAAATTAATTGGCAAAATGCTGAACGGGGTTATATGTTAGACGCAGGACGAGGGCTTTATGCAATTCAACAGCTAAAGGCTATTCTTTATATTGATACATTTTCAGTGCTCATCCCACAAGAGAAGAGATCGTTTACTTTTAAGAACAATGGGCTAGCCTCAAAGGTTGCGCCAATAAGAAAAGAATGTGGTTGGTAAAATGAAATACCAAAGTATCTTGCAAGATATTCAAGGTGAATTATTTCCAGTGGGGATTCCTGACGAGGAAGGGAGTCTCTTTTTTACAATTGATGAACAAGTAATGAAATTTGGTTCATTGCAGCATGATAGTATTAATTGGGATAACTTAATTACTCATTCACAGAAGTATTTATCTGAGGTTTGTAAAGACTACAAGGTATTACAATATTTTGGTTATGCTGTCCTATATAAAAACTTCGCCTTAAACTTTATTGATTTTATTGAGTTATTCTCTGAATTTAATAAAAAATATCTTTTTTTAGGGCATCCAAAACCGTCGGATAATACATTAAATAGATTTAAAGAGAAAGCTATCAGTCTCATTATTGAACGAATTGAAAATGCGTTTAATAATAATTCGGAGATAAAATTTACCGCACTTGAAAATGACAAACTCAATAAACTTTTTAATGATATATTTTTACAATTAGATGGATATATAGCAAATGTAAAAAGTGTATTTGATCGATTACAACCTCGAATTAAGGAACAAACAGATAGCGATGAATCTATTCTAACAATATCTAAAGAACCTGAAGACATTTCGTTATCAAAGGAACACACAGCGATTCAACGCACTAGAAATTTAGATATCCCGAATATCCATGAAGTTGATTTACAAAACGTACGGAAACTAAAGCAGATGTATCTCCAAATTGCAGATATAACTTGCTCACTTGAACCTACATCAATACTGAGCTACATCAGTCGTCGTTTTGGATTGTGGCATAGTATCTCACAATTACCCGAGATGGATATCAATGGAATAACTGCAATGCAAGCTGTTCCAGCAGATAAATTAAGTGATTATAGAGAATTAGTCTCGTCTTCTCCCAGTTTAGAGTTACTTAGTCGAATTGAAAAAACGGTAACAACAAGTCCATACTGGGTAGAAGGGAGTTACTTATCAGCCAAGTGTTGCCAAGCATTAAAAATGAGTGAAGCGGCAGAAGCAATTAAAAATGTAACTAGACAGTTTGTAAGTAAATTCTCTACATTCTCTTCTGCAAAATTCCAAAATGGGGAGCCATTTTTATCAGAAACAGTATCAATTTGGCTAGAAGAAAATGAAGCCTCCCCACAAGAATTAAAAACTGTAGAACAAGAACTAAATAATTTTGATGAAATTTATAATTCTGAGGGATTTGTTGCTGTACTAAAATTAATTGATGAACAACTAAAACAGATAACAGACATACGCTCAAAAAACTATCTTCAATTTGAAAAAATACGTTATTTTTTGAAAGAAGAAATGTTTACTATTGCCCTGACTGAGCTTTCTGAATTAATTGATAACTGTAAAAAATATACTGTAGAAGAATGGGATAATAATTTCTTTATACAGTTATCAGGATTAAAAGATAAATTATTAAAGGATAATCAATGAAATATTTAAACCAATTATTAGGAATTTTTAGACAATTCTTCCGACCTATTTTTTATCATATAAGGAATTCAGTTCCTGTATTACTAACTCTAGGCTTAATTTTGGTGTTTATAGGAATATGGACATATGGAACATCTTGGAGTTTTTCTGGTTTAACAAATGAAAATGGCTGGGATTATAAAATGGCAAAAGAAGTTGGCGTAGGTAGTCGCATTATTGCAACTGCTATCGTTCTGCTTTCTTTAGCTGTGATTGCCATTTTAAAGCTGCAATTAAAGAATGCTAAGTTAAACAAAGAAAAAAATCAGCTAGAAAAGGAACAAGAAGAACAAGACGCTATTCTACCTTATATTAAAGATCAAGATGATAGTCTTGAATTAATGGCAGAAGCATTAAAATCTCATCTCTCAAATAAAAATTATATTTATCAATTACCTTGGTATATGGTAATTGGAACAAAAGAGTCAGGCAAAACAAGTTTTATTAATCGCTCAAACCAAAAATTCACTTTAACAGCTTTTGAAAGGACATCTAAGCAATACTTACGGAAAAATGCATTATATAAAATTGACTGGTGGGCAAGTGATGATGCAATCTTGCTTGATCCTGAAGGTGAAATGATTCAACAATTCAACACAAGCCAAGATACTGAAGGACGAATCGCACAAGGTTTGTGGAATCATTTACTTGATTGGATCAGTGATGTACGTCCACTACGCCCAATTAACGGTATTATACTTGTAGTGGATTTGCCTAAATTAATTGCCTCAAATCACAGTGATAGACAAGCATTAGCTGCGCTCCTTCGCACTCGAATCAGAGATGTGACAGAAAAATTTGGCGCCAGAGTACCAGTATACGTAGTATTGAATAAAATCGACCTTATTGAAGGCTTTGAAACATTTTACAGTGATCTAAAACAAGCTGAACGCTATCAAAATCTAGGTTTTTCTTTTACATTAAATACTGATGAGCATATTGATGATTGGACAAAAGAATTAAGAGACAGCTACGACAGTTTTATCAAAGAAATTGAAGAAATTATCTTTGATAAACTTGCGGGAACAATATCACAAGAAGAACGTGAATCATTGTATATGTACGCTCGTCAATTATCAGGAATGAAAGATATTCTCTTACAATTTATTAGTGATGTATTAGAAAGCGATCGTTTCACTACAACACCTTATGTACGAGGCGTGTACTTTTCATCTATCTTCCAACAAGGTATCCCAATGGATTTCTACCAATCTGCGTTAGCTAAGCAGTTTGAGTTACCTCATGTGGTACCAAGTTATCTACAAGAAAGAACACAACGCACCTATTTTACACATAATTTCTTCTCAAATATTATTTATCCGGAAGCAGGCCTTGTTAGTGATAATCAAAAAGAACTAGGGCGGAATAAACGTAAATTTGTATTAAGTTCTGTTGGCGTTGCTATATGTTCTATTTTTATGGTAGCAATGTGGCAAAACTTTTTCTATCAAAATAAAACTGCTTCAGAAAAAGTGATAAAGATTACTGAAGAATTTCAGCAAATGAATATCAGCCAAGCTATGGATCCCACTGGCCGAAATTTGCTAAAACCGCTAAATATGTTACGTCAGGCCACCTATGCATATGGAGATTATGAAAAAGCACTTCCTGTGATTGAGGACTTTGGTTTGTATCAAGGAAAAAAAGTTGGTAGTAAAGTAAGTGAAGCATATAAAAAATTCCTTGGTGAACGATTCTTACCAGAAATTGCAATGGGCTTAATTGAACAAATGGATGCTTTACCAGATGATAGTAATCAAGGGCTAGAGCTATTACGCGTATATCGAATGATTGATGATATGGCAAACCGTAAGGCTAAAATCCCTGAACAATGGATGGCTAAATATCTACAAAAAAACTACCCTAAAAACCCTGATACTCAGCGTCAATTAATGTCGCACTTTACTTATGCAATGAAATACGTTGATCCTGATCTCAGTATGTTTGATAAAAAAATTGCAGAGAAGCAGCGAGAATATAATATGCTTCCTTTAGCTGATCGTGTGTATCAAAACTTTAAAATTTTTGCGAATACAGAATTACAACCTGCCACAAATCTTAAAACAGAAATTGGGCAAACATTTAGTACTATATTTAAAGTAGATCATAACGCTGAGGATGATCCTTCATTCTTTAAGGATAAAAACATTAGCCGCTCAGGTACATTAATCAGTCCTCTATTCACGGATTGGGCGTACAAGGACTTTTATGATCCTAAAGCAGTAGATTTACTTCAACTTGCCGCGATCGACGCCTGGGTACTTGGCAAACAACAAACAACCAATTATTCAAAAGATGAATTGGCGACCTTATCAAATGAAATTCGTGATCGTTACATTGCTGACTATATTAATACTTGGCAAGAAGCATTAAACGACTTAGAAGTTGTTAATTTTGTAGATTTACGTCATACCGTTGATGTATTAGAGGCATTAACAAGTAATGAAAAACCACTACAAAAAATGATTAATTTAATTGATAAAAATAGTGAAATTTATCCAAGTCTGGCTGATATCAATACTGATAACTCAACAAAAAATCCAAATGTTGCAACACCAAATCAACTTGCAGCATTAAAAATCACAGAGCATTTTGCTCCACTAACAAATGAGGTGAAAGCAGGTAGTGATTCACAACCACACCTAGATGATATTATGAAGAAATTGTCAGAGCTAAAATTCTATATGCAGACAATTCAGAAATCGCCGGAACCTGCACAAACAGCATTAAAAGCAATCATGGCTGAATTTAATTTAGAGCGTACAAATCCAGTTATTGATTTAAAACGCCTAGCAAATGAAGCAGCTGAACCGCTATCCACTCAACTTAATCATATTGCTGATGAAGCATGGACTGTTGAACTCAAAACAGCCTTAAGCGAAATAAATAAATTATGGAATCGTAACGTTTATAGTTTCTATCAAAGCAGAATTGCGAACCGTTATCCATTAAATCGAAAAGCAACACAAAGTATTTCATTAGATGATTTCCGAGAGTTCTTTGGACCTAATGGCCGAGTACAGAGATTTTATAATGATTACTTGAAATTCTTCTTAGAAGATAATACTGAGCTTTCTGTGGTTAACGGAGAAAGTATTATTTCACCTGAATTTTTAACCGCACTTCAAGATTTACAAGATATTCAACGTAATTACTTTGATGGCTCAGGTAATGTTAATGTATCCTTTAGCCTAAAACCGTTAGGTCTATCAGGTAAGTTTACGGCGTCAACGCTAAATATTGATGGACAATTGTTAAAATATAGCCACGAAACACCATCAGCAAGCCGTCTAATTTGGCCAAATACAACGCGTCAAGATGTAGAAACCAGCTTAACATTAATTAGCTCAACAGGTGAAACTGCAACATTACGCAAAACTGGTGATTGGTCATTATTTAGAATATTTGATGCAGCCAGTAAAAAGGCTAATGGACAATCTATCGATCTTTCGTTCAAACTCAATGGCGGAGCAATTAACTATCGTTTAACCGTTGAAAATGGTACAAACCCATTCTTCAACCATATACTGAACGAATTCATCTTGCCACCAAAATTAATTGATACTGAAAACAACAATGGTGAAACTCAACCAATAGAAATAAATGAAGAAGAACTAGAAGATAGTAATATAGAAATGTAACTTAAAACCCAAATAACAAAACCTGTTATTTGGGTTTTTTAATATTTCTTATTACAAGCCAACACTTGGCTAGCTAAATCTCCAAAAGTTCTCCTTGGAGGTGTAAAAGAAATCTTATACCGATCACTAAAAATAATCCTCCCATCTTCCATAAAGACATCAACTAATACGGAAGCTGGAAATTCTATTTTTAGTTATGTAATTTTTAAATAAACATAGAAATAAAAAGCATACCGGAGCAAAGGAAAAAAGTATGGTGGATTTTGCTGTATTTTATCTATTTCCCTACAAAACATTTTCTCTCCCCAAATTAACCTCACTTTCATAGACCTAGGTCAAAAAATGCCCTAAATCCCCCCTTCTTCCCGTTGAACCGTCTCAATCGAGTTAATAAAATACTAATGAAAATTAAGTCCTTTAGTTTTCGGTAATTGCTTATTCGTGTTTTATCAGGCAGTTAAATAACCAATTTTCACAAGGAAAAGTAAGATGGAACATATTATCCCTATTCGAAAAACAGCATTAGCTCTCTTCATTGGTGTTTATACTGGTAGCGCATTGGCTTATACGGAAGTCGGTCAGTTAGGAAATACCACGAGTTGGGAAACTCAGGAATACTTAAAAGACTGGGGGTTAACCTCAATGAACGCCTCCACCGCCTATGCCATGGGGTTTAATGGCCGTGGTATCAATATCGGTGTAATGGATTCCGGTGTGCTGTTGAACCACCCTGAATTTCAAGACGGGCGTATTCACACGGTAAAAACCGGAGGTACTTATCATACAAATGGTATGCGATATCCCGATGCGGCTTATGGTAATGGACCAATTAACAAAAATGAACCGGTGAAAAATGGTAAACGTAATTTTGATAAAACCGATAACGGCAAATTCACCAAAGGAGAGGCCTTTGACATTGACGGTTCATGGCATAAATACACTAATGATGCCCATGGCACGCATGTTGGCGGCACAATGGCAGCGACCCGAGATGGCAATGAAATGCACGGCGTAGCTTTCGGTGCGAATCTCTATTCTGCCAACACCGGTGGTAACGATAATATGACCTATGGCCCGAACCAAGACTATAATTTCTTCTTGAAAGGCTACACAGCCCTCGCCGATGCCGGCGTCAAAGTAATCAACAATAGTTGGGGTTCCAACCGTCGAGTCAATTCATCTTTTGCAGGTGCCGAAGGCTTTAAACCCAAATATGATTGGCGCGATGTGCCTGAATACGGCGTACAATATTATGATGTCATTAAAGCACCGGAACCGATATCAAATCCTGCCGCTCATCTTTATTTAAGAAATTTAGGCGAAGCCAAAAAAGCCTATTATCAATTTGTGACAAGCGGTAAGAAAAACTTTATTGATGCCGCCTATGAAGTGGCTAAAAACAAACAAGTTATCCAAGTATTTACGGCAGGTAACCGCAGTTTAATGGCAGAATCTTTCACTCGTGCTATGTTGCCATACTTCAGACCTGACGCAGAAAAATATTGGGTAAACGTAACAGGGCAAGCGGGCGGTGACGGTTATCCAAATGATTCAAGCCAAGATATTAATGGTAAAAAAGCTGCTTCAGATATCCAAGAATTTAACCTAGCCGGTCATTCAAAATGGTGGACAATTGCTGCGCCGGCAGAAAATATCTATTCAGCCTATGTAGAATTACAAGATAATAAAACCTACGGCAATGCCGTTTATAAGTCTGCCGGCGGTACCTCTATGGCTGCCCCACATGTCAGCGGTGCACTTGGCGTGATTTTCGCCCGCTACCCATATATGACAACGGCTCAAGCGCGTGATGTGATGCTCACGACAGCAAGACAAACCACGCTTCGCAAAGGACTTGAAGGTAAGCCATTAGAACGCTGGGAAACCGAACAAGGCGTACCGAGTAAAGTTTGGGGTTGGGGTATTTTAGATCTTGGCAAAGCGATGTTTGGTCCGGGTCAATTCTTAGGAGAATTTAACGTTACCTTAAATCAAGATGACCTTTGGTCAAATGACATAAGCGATAAGGCCATCAAAGCACGTAAGTTAGAAGATCAAGTTGAAGCCGCAACTTGGGCAACACGCAAAGCAGAATTACAAGCCTTAATGCAAAATCGGGCCGGCGCAACAGCAGAGGAAAAAGCGGAATATCAAGTCGGCTTAGATCGCGAAGTTGCGCGTAACCAGCGGGCAGCTCAAGGTTATGAAGGCGCCTTGGTAAAAAATGGCAACGGCACATTGACGCTAACCGGGACAAACAGTTTCAGTGGCAAAGTGGACGTCAAAGAAGGACGCTTATCTGCACTTAATCAGTCTGTTGGCTCATCAAAAGGTGTATTCGTCAGAGACGGTGCTGCTCTAGAAATTCTCACTAAAGCCAACGTTACCAAACCCGGACCAAATGGTTATACAACCACCACAATAGCCAGTACTGCACAAGCTGTCACAGCAACAATCGCCAAAGGCGGGACTTTCGTACTAAATGACGGAATCGCCAATATTCATGCAACTTTCGAGGACGGTGCCAAACTGCAATCAGCGCAATTTGATGAAGCAACCCAACAACAGCTACGCCAAAACCCACACCAAACAGTGAACATACAAGGTTCCGGCACTTTTGTTAATGCCGAGAAAGCACAAGCAACCAGCCCTTATGCCTTCTTTGTCGCGACTAATCAAAGCAATGCCGGCACCCTTAGACTCACGATGCAAAAACAAGCGATGTCCAACGTGGCTAGAAGTGCCAATGAGACAGCTATAGCTAATGCGATTGATAATAGCACCGGTAGCTTGTACCAAGGCCTACTCTTCGCGAGTCAAGCGCAAGCTTATAACGCATTTGACGGCTTAAACTATGACGCCGATTTAGCGGCGCAACAACATAATTTGATCAATAACTTGACGTTACGCCAACAGCTTACCTGGCCGACGACCGACGACCATAAATGCTAAGTTAAATCAAAATACCCGTCTTTGGAGTAACAGTAGCTACAACTACCTAAGCACTCACGGCTTAAGCACCCATAGCTACAATCAATTACTCGGTGCCGATTTCAATGTGAACGATACATCCAACGTAGGGGCATTTTTCGGTGCAACAAAAAACACGCATAAAAATGACCGCACTTCCAAAGATCGTGCATTGCATTTAGGCGTATATGGCAACTACGCATTAACCGCCGATCTCAATCTGAAAGCCGGTTTTATTCATACCCGAAGCAAAGACGAAAAACACCTAGCTGTCGCCAACAAACGCAAAACGCACAGTCAAACCGAAGACCTATTCGCCGAATTAGCCTATCGCGGCATACAAAGCGACAGTTTCGCGCTTGAGCCTTATGCGGGCGTAAGTTATCTGCATATCAACACCGACGGTTTCACTCAAGGTGAAATCCGCGTAGCCGACAACAAACGTGACCTATTTGCCACCTCCGTTGGCCTACGCCCAAGCATTCCGTTTAGCTTAGGTGCGGTATCGTTCAGCCTTCAAGGGGATGTGGCCTATCATCGTTTCTATCATGACAAAACGCCACAAGGAGTGATGATCATCAACGATCAGGCGCAAGCTACGCTTTATGGCAACAAGCTCACCAGCCTCATCACCGCAGGCCTTGCCATTCAAGCGAATTTCACTCCGGCATTTAGCTTGAAATTAGGCTATCAAGGCGCTTACAACAATGACACAAAATCTAACGGTGTTAATGCGCAGTTAAAATACGCTTTTTAATTCGCTCAAAATAAAAGTGCCATGAAAATGGCACTTTTTTAATGAATATCCGAAGAAAAGTGCGATGAGTTTTCAACATGAATTTCCTCACTCCACACAAAGCAACTTAACAATTAAATTTTTTCCGATACTTAATCAAATCTTCAATGGTCACAATGGGATAACCATGTTTTTTAACGAATTCAATAAGCTCCGGCGTTCTCGCCATGGTGCCGTTATCATTGGTAATTTCGCAAATCACACCCGCTTCTTTATAGCCGGCCAAACGCGCTAAATCCACAGCAGCTTCAGTGTGTCCATTGCGTTGCAATACACCGTTGGCGGCAGCACGTAATGGGAAAACGTGGCCAGGACGATGCAAATCAGAAGGTTTGGCACCATCAGCAATCGCAGTTTTTATGGTAGTCACGCGATCGGCGGCAGATACGCCGGTAGATACGCCGTTTGCCGCTTCAATGGTGACGGTAAATGCAGTTTTGTTTACGCTGGTGTTGTTGGAAACCATCGGTGGCAAATCTAACTGTTTGCACAATTCATCTTTAATACACAAACACACAATGCCGCTACCGTGGCGGATCAACATTGCCATTTGTTCGGTGGTGATGGTTTCTGCGGGGAAAATTAAGTCGCCTTCGTTTTCACGATTTTCATCGTCTAATACAAGGACGCCATTGCCTTGTTTGAACGCCTCAAGTGCGTTTTTAACGCGCTCCTCAGCAGTACCGAAAGGGGCTAATAATGACTGATTCATAGTAAATACCTTTTTTATAAAATTAATGAATACCAGAATCAGGGCGAATGGATAAAAAGGACGACACAGGTCTTTCGCAAAACCTGTGCTGCTTTTTTATTCTCTTTCATCCAGACTATCACTGTCGGCTTTGGATTCACACCAAATCTGCTGACTTTGAGAAAAACATGGGAAAAATCACCCGCACTTTTGTCTCAAACGCTCGTGGGCTTACGTTAACACGCTCACCACCGGTAGGGACTTTCACCCTGCCCTGAGAATGCTTGCGTAGTATAACGCAAAGGAAAGGGCGATAAAATCGGTTTTTGGGGAAATCATGAATCAGATAGAAAAAGAATAGAAACAAGCAGAGTTGAATTAAAATTCAAAGGTATCGTAAAACACCTAAAAAAACGACCGCACTTTTACCACAACTGATACAACGCAATGATCAATGGCATGGTGAACATACAAAGCATGGTGGTGACGCCGTAGATGGCACTGGCTTTTTGTGCGTTGTTGCCAAAAATCAGTGCCATTTGTGTCACGGTAGAGGCCGCAGGGCTGGTGGTGGCGAGGAAACTGATGAGCGCAATGGTTTCACCGTTTTCAACCCAATCGGCGAAACCACAGACTTTCACGATGACCAACAATATTAATGGAATCATAATCAAGCGCAAAAAAGTCACCAAATAAATGCGCTTAGAGGAAAGAATTGTCCGCAACGGAATGGCGGCAATCAACATACCGGCGATTAACATGGCATTTGGACCGATAAACATACCAACAGATGTCAGTGTGCCATTAATCATGTCAGGCAATTTAATCTGTAGGGCAAACATAGTCACCCCAATCATGATAGACCAAATATTAATGTTTTTCAGTACGGTTTTTAGCGTTAAATTGCCTTTCCCAACAATAATCAGACGGCAATGCGTCCAAAATAAAAAGGTCTGTACGATAATAAAACAGCTGGCATAAATCACCCATTCCTTGCCAAACAAGGACATCACCAAAGGAATAATCAAATTGCCCGAGTTGGAATAAATGGACGCGGCGTGTTCAATCGGATCAAGATGAAGCCACCGTTTCAGCAATGCCCCGATGACAATCAGCATGATATGTAAAAAGACGGCCATGCCCAAAGAAAGTAGCAATCCGTCTAAAATTTCCGGCGTGTAAGGAATCTGAAAGGCTTCGATCATCACGGCGGGACTAATGATATATAACCCGATAATAGACAGCGGCTTGCTGTCTTCCGATTTAAGCAATTTGCTTTTCACCAACCCATAGCCCATCAACACAATAAGGGTCAGTTCAACGATTTTCGTGCCGAGAATGAATGCGATATCCATAGTTGTTCTTCGTCAAAATAATTAAAAATCACACCGCACTTTGTTTATAAACGTATCCATCGCCTTGCGGGATAAATTCAAACACATGCGTAATGCAATTCGGCGCGTCCTGATCTTGGTGGGACACGAAGAGTAGTTGGGTTTGACTATTATTCACCAGTTGTTCGATAAAGTGCTTTACCAGTTTGCGATTCATGCCGTCGAGGCCTTGCAACGGTTCATCTAAAATCAATATGGGCGGGTGTTTCACCATCGCGCGGGTAATCAGCAACAAGCGCTGTTGTCCCCAAGAAAGGGAACGAAACGGACGATTTGCCAACGCCTCCATATTCAAGCGCGTAAGCCATTGCATCGCCTTGATCCGCAATGCGCCGGGAACGCTTTGATATACGCCGATGCTGTCAAAAAAGCCCGAAAGAATCACCTCTAACGCAGAACAGTTGACCCGATAATCCATGTGTAACTGACTGCTGACATAACCGATGTTGCGTTTAATCTCCCAAATGGTTTCGCCACTTCCCCGCTGTTTACCGAATAAAACCACATGATTAGCATAAGATTGCGGATGATCGCCGCAAATAAGCGACAATAGCGTAGATTTTCCCGCACCGTTAGGCCCTTTAATCCACCAATTTTGCTCAGGCGCCACTGTCCAATCAAGCCGATTTAAAATGACATTCTCACCATATTGAACGGTAACGTTTTTCAGTTCAAAAGGGGATTGATTCGGCGGTAATTTAATCGGCGACACAGCACTTTCCGGCAACGGCACATCAACGTTTTGTTCCGCATATTGTACCTGTTGAAATAGACTTTGTTGCTCAACTTCGGACCGTTCTCCCTGCAAAATTAACTGGTTGTGATCTAACAACGCCACATGATCAGCAGCAGAAGGAATGTCGGAAAAGCGATTGACGATCAACACCAACGCCATTTTTTCATTGAGCTGTTGTAGCAATTGTTGCCAATCCGACACGGACTGTTGATCCAGTCCTTCAAAAGGTTCATCTAAAATTAATAATTGCGGTTCGGCAACCAATGCCTGCGCCAACAACACTTTGCGGCTCTCGCCGGTAGAAAGCAACATAAACGGACGCTCCAACAACGACGTAATATGCAACAGCGCCGCATAAGAGTCACACAAGGTTTCCTTATCACTACCGTTCAAAATGGTCTGACGTGCGGTTTTGCCGAAATCGTCGGGACTCACCGTGTCGTTGTTACGATCTTTAAAAGTTTGTTCCAGAATTTGCTGTTGCCGTTCAAAAGAAAACAACCCAATGCGTTCAAAATCACAGCGATATTCGCCCGCCTCAAGTGGCAATGCCCCTTGTAACGCTAATGAAAACGCCGTTTTTCCGCTGCCGTTACTGCCCACCACGACCCAATAATCCCGAGTCTTGACACAAAAGTGCAGTAGATTTAGCAAACGTTTTTCATGCAGTCGAAATTGCGCGTTTTCTATATTGAGTTGAGGCATGATTGCTCCTTTTATTTACCACAAGCAGACAGTACCACGGAACAATTTTCCCCATGAACATGACACTGCTGCAAAGCTTTCTCTTCCGCTTTTTCCGGGTCTCGATAGCCGACTTGTGCCATGCCATAAATATTGGGTTGCTGCCCGACGGCGAGTGCTACACAAACATGATTGCCGGAAGCCACAACGCGGCAATCTTGGGTTTTGTCATCGTTTGATGCCTGCACACATCCCTGCAAGGCAGCCCTTTCAGCCGCTTTGCTCATATTATTGTCACCGTAACCAAAGGCACCGGTATGCGGATTATATGCAATGACGCTCCAATGCATAGGAAAGTCTAATTTAGGCGGTTGTGACGGATAAACCCGCTCTTCTTTCCCATAGCTCAATATGCTCCAAAATATTGCCATCATCACCATAAGTTTGCGCATATTTTTACTCCTCATTCACTGTTTTACGGTACATACAACACATCTAAATCCTGTTGTGGCAAGAAATCTTTTTCCTGTACTTGGAATTGTACTACCTTGTCGTTTTGCAAGACTTTCTTCACTTCCCCTTTGCCTTTCCAGCAAAATGACACTAGCTGATCTTTTGGTCGCTCGATGGTTAAGGTGAAATCGGCGATTGGTTTTGCCCAGTTGGCCCCGGTTTTTAAAATATAGCCCAACTGACGATAAGAACCACCGCCCTCAGGAATTAATTTTTTAATGGCATGTTTAAATTCAGGACCAATTGCTCGGTAAACGGTGTCTCCTCACCGAGTTCTAATATAGACGAAATAGACACGCCACCACCGACCAACGGGGCATATTCATGGCTGATGTAAGTCGTGTCGGAAGCTTTAAAGGTTTGCTGCCAACTATAAATAATTTGCCCGCCCCAAAACAGTTCACCTTCATATTTTTCCAATTCAAATTTGGCTAAACGAGGATCTTTACACTTCAAAATTTTATTCTCTGCCGATGCAGATTTGCGCAACCAAGGTTCCATCAATTCTTCCTCAGTTAAACCACAATCTCTGAAAATCGTCGTCACATCATGAGGCACCAATTTTTGTTCCTCTGTCCCTTCTTTTTCTGTTTTATAAAGAAACGCCCGCACATGCACTTGAGGTTTAATTTCCTTACCATTAGCGTAGATTTTAAAGGTATTAATTAACTCTGCTGTATCCGCAAAGTTTCCGTAATCATAAAGAGAAACCTCAGGTAATGGGAATAGCACAGTTTCCGTAATGTCTTTGTCGGTGAGATTTTGATATTTGTAGTCCACCTTAATTTTATCGGGGCTGATAAACAGATTTTCTTTTTGCATGGCAATATTGTCATTTTTGATGTATTCCACGCCACCAGTGGAGACAAACCCCATGCTGTCGTTGGCTTGTGCAGTAAAAGCGAAACAGAGCGCGGTTAAAGCAACGTATTTTTTCATATTGGTCCTCAGGAAATAATGTATTGATGAACGGCGAAAATCATAGCAGGAATTGGTAGGATTAGGGATAAAAAGTGCGGTGGGTTTTGAAAACGTTTTTGAGGCTTTGCTGTGAGTAATACATTACTCTGGTTGGCACGCATCAGAAGACGTGCGCCATCAGAGTAAGCCACTATCTTAGGGCTAAACCTTGCTTTTTGCCCAATTCACTGCCGTTTCAATAGCGTTTCGGGCTTGTGGGCTATTGCGCCAACAGGTTGAACCGGTGATTTCTGCACCGCGTTGAAGAATAAAATCCGGGCTGGTAGCTGCCAGTATTTTGACGTCATCCAACCCCATTTCCGTCAAACGTTTTAAGATCGTTGCACCAATGCCTTTTTGCGACAGAAGGTCGTGTTTTTCAGCTTCACTAAATGGCATATTATCTTCCTTGTGAGGTAAAAGTGCGGTGGATTTTGAAAATGTTTTTTTAGGTTCTGCCGTGGGTAATAAATTACCCACGGTTACACATCCTTCAGCCCCTTTGGGGCCGATTTAAATTCCCCGATGGGGAATGATTAGGCTTCCACCTTTGGTTTAATCACCGCATAAACTACGCCGGTCAACACAGAACCAATGGCAATGGCACCAAGGTACATAAGCGGTTCGGAGACGAACGGAATCACGAATAAGCCACCGTGTGGCGCTTGCAAGGTAATACCTAAACTCATGGAAATCGCCCCCGCAGTGGCACCACCAAGGATGCTACTGATAATCACGCGCAGCGGATCTGCCGCCACAAATGGCAATGCCCCTTCGGAGATAAAACAGAAGCCAAGTACGAAAGAGGCTTTACCCGCATCACGTTGATTGGAGGTGAATTTACTGCGCGCTAACCAAGTGGCGATAGCCATGCCGATTGGTGGCACCATGCCTGCTGCCATTGCCGCTGCCATTGGGGTGTAAACCTGAGAGGCGATCATGCCCACAGAGAAGGTATAAGCCGCTTTGTTTACCGGCCCCCCCATGTCGATACACATCATGGTGCCGATAATCACGCCAAGCACCATGGCATTCACATCGCCCATGGATTTTAGCCACTCACTCAACGCCGTCATGATTTTCGCGACAGGCGGGTTAATGAGATAAATCATGGCTAAGCCGACAATGAAAGACCCCAATAACGGCAAAATTAAGATCGGTTTAAGGGACATCAGGCTTGGTGGTAATTTAATCACATCATTAAGCCCTTTCACCACATAACCCGCAAGGAAGCCGGCGATAATTCCGCCTAAAATCCCCGCGCCTGCGGTCGTTGCCAACATCCCGCCAATTAACCCCACGGCAAGTCCCGGACGGTCGGCGATGGAGAACGCCACATAACCTGCAAACACCGCGATCATTAAGTGGAACGCCGCGCCGCCACCGATATCCATTAAGGCTTTCGGCAAGCCACCTGCGATGTTTTCGTCTTTGAACGCTTCAATACCGAACATGAAGGAAATGGCGATAAGCAAACCGCCCGCCACCACCAACGGCAACATGTGCGATACGCCGGTCATCAGGTGCTTATAGACGCCTTTCTTCTCGCCGCGCTCTTCGGCTTTCGCCGTGGACGTTGCGCCGCCTTCGTAAATTTTGGCTTCTTTAAAGGCTTTATCGAATTCTTGCGCGGTTTTCTTCAACGCAAGTCCGGTGGAGGTGCGATACATTAATTTGCCTTTGAATTTGTCCAACGGCACGTCAATATCCGCTGCCACAAACACCAAATCCGCTGCCGCCACTTCTTCCGCCGTAATTTCATTACCTGCACCCACTTGTCCGCGGGTTTCCACTTTCACCTGCCAGCCTTGTTGTTTGGCGTAGGTTTCGATAGCTTCGGCAGACATGAACGTATGCGCAACGCCTGTCGGGCAAGCGGTCACCGCTACAATATTTTTCATTTTACTGTTAGAAACGACCGCACTTTCGGCAGGCGGAACATAATCCTGCGCCTGTTGAATAGCCTGGTCCAACAAGTTTTCGGGTGCATTGAAATGTTCGTCAATTTTTGCCAAAAACACTTTTTTGCCATTAAATCCGGCATTATTCGGCAAAGCATTCCCAAAAACGACGATTAGATCCGCCGCCTCGGCACTGTCCACGATTTGATGTTGCGCTTGCGCGGCTTTGCTTAGCATTTCACGCAATAAAAAGGCCTTTGCATGACCGAAATTGGCGGTTGGGGTTAAATAAATATGCATAAGATTATCCCTCAATAACTGTCGTTTTGACGTGATTTAAAATAGGATCGAGCAATGTGCGGTCGGCAATCCCGACATTACTTTGCGACACGGCAAAAGCGGAAACCGCACTGGCAAAAGCCAAGGTTTCTTGCTGTGAAAAGCCGTTGATTAAGCCGTAAATCAAGCCCGCCACCATAGAATCGCCGGCACCGACGGTGCTCACCACGTTTTCGCATTTTGGCGGTTGTGCTTGGATCACAGCCTCGTCACTTAACCAAACGGAACCTTGGGCACCCATGGAAATAATCACATTGGCAATGCCTTGTGCTTTTAATTTTTTAGCGGCAGACACAATTTCTTCCAGTGAATTTAAGGTATAACCCACCCAAGCTTCTAATTCGCGGTGGTTGGGTTTCACCAACCAAGGCCGTGCGCTTAAACCTGCGGTTAACGCGGCGTGGCTACTATCCAACACCACTTTTACGCCTGCCTGATGCAATTGTTTTAACCAATCGGCGAACAAGTCCGGCGTCACGCCACGCGGTAAACTGCCGCACACGGCAACGATGTCGAAGGATTTGCAATACGCAAGAGAATCCGCCACAAATTGTTGCCACGCACTTTCACTGATTTCATAGCCTAAAAAGTTTAAATCGGTAACATCCGCGTCGGTTTCGGTAATTTTCACGTTGATACGGGTTTTGCCCGGCACGCGTTGGAATTTATCTTGTAATCCTAGTTTGTCGAATAAGGCAACAAAATCCCCTTGGTTGTCTTCACCGAGAAAACCGCCCACAGTGACGTCAATACCCAAATCTTTTAACACCTTCGCCACGTTAATACCTTTGCCCGCTGGGAAAAGTCCGAGGGTTTCCACGGTGTTGACTTCGCCCAATTCGATACGTTTTAAACGCCCGACCAAGTCATAAGCGGCATTTAAGGTGATGGTTGCGACTTTTGCCATAATTATTCCCCTAATCCTGCGTTAATAGCCTCACCGATACCCGCGATAGCTTGTTGCGCTTGCTCGCCGGTGGCGACAAAACGCAAACGATGGCCTTTCACTACGCCTAACGCCACCACTTTCATCAGACTTTTCGCACTGACCAACGGCGTATCGCGATCAAGATTTTGTACGGCGATATTGGCGTTATATTTTTTTACTTCGTTCACTAACACTGCCGCCGGACGGGCATGTAAACCATGTTCGTTTTTCACTTCAAAAATGCCTTCCACAGATTCACTTGGATTTTCCACCGCACTTTCATTGCTTGGCGCAGAAGTGGCCGGAGCTGCGCCTCCTGCCACCTCGATGGTATCCGGTTCACTTGGCGGCACGGCAGAAACACCTTCGCCGAGACCTGCGGCAATCACTTTGCCGATCGCTTCCATAGCGGCTTGGGCATCATCGCCCTCTGCCACAAAACGCAAACGATGTCCTTGAGTAACACCCAAGGCCACGATTTTCATCAGGCTCTTAGCGTTCACCGATGCCCCACCGCGAGTGAGATTTTCCACAGTAATCTTAGAGGTGAATTTTTTCACTTCGTTAACCAAAATGGCGCTTGGACGGGCGTGTAAACCGTGTTCGTTACGAATGGTAAAGGTGCCGACAACGCTACCGGCAGCCACAGACGGCGCGGCGGAAGCGGTTGAAGTCGTCTGTGTCGTAGCTTGCGGAATCGGCTTGCCGTTTAATGCCGCAGCAATCTGTGCGCTGTCGCCGTTGAGTAACACTTGTTGCACCTGCGGATCCAATAAACGGGCGAGAGTGTCATTTATTTGATCGTTCACATAGGCGACGGTCACCACGCCATGTACGGCCTTATTATTTAATTGGAAGGGTTGAACTGCACGGCTGAAAGCCAGCGCATTCTTTTGATTGCCAACGGCGGCATCGGTCACCCATAAGCCTTGCGCCAACGGCAATGCCGGATTGGCAATGACTTCCGAAACGTATTGATTATTGACCGCACTTTGTTGTTCCAATTTGCCGGCGTTAATGGCGATTAAGGTCAACAGGCTTTGCGTATCCACGTTTAAACTTAAGTTATCGGCATTCACGCTAAAATCGTCCGCTTCGCCCATTAAAATGGCACGGAATTTTTTTACATCAGTCAATGTGGCCAATTTTGCGGCCGTGTCTTCATCGCCGAGAACGTGAGTAAGTTGACGCAATAATGCCAAATGTTCGTCAGAACGCGCCGCAATGCCGATCACCACATAAGCGATATTGCCTTCGCCCCATTCAATCCCTTGTGGAAACTGGAAAATCTGCACACCGGTATCTTTCACCATGCCACGGGTTTCCAAGGTGCCATGCGGAATGGCGATGCCATTGCCTAAAAAAGTCGACGTTTGTTGTTCACGTCCTAACATACCTTGCAAATAGCCATGTTCAACATAACCGGCCTGTTCAAGCGCATTGGCGGCCAGCTCAATCGCTTGTTGCTTATTGTCTGCTTGAGCCGCTAAATGAATGTTACTTTCAGGTAAATTAAACATTCTTTCTCCTTATCAACGAAGTTGAGATGGGGTGCTGAAGAAAGCAAAAACCTTTCAGCTAAAGTTAAAAATACAAAAAAACTGCCGGCAAAAACCGACAGTTTTTTATTATTTCCCCGCGCAAAGTTTAAGTAGTTGTTCGGAACCTTGCACGATATATTCATCATCTTCTGACCGCACTTTACCGCTTTGCAAATCTAACATGGCATCATAAATGCCTTGGGTCAGGCTTGGTGTATTAATGTGGCTCCAACATTGTGGATTTAGTTTGCTGAAATTCGTTTGTAACGCCTCGGCATGAATGACACCACTGTAATAGGCATAAATATCGGAATCTTGACCTTGTGGGCTATAAAGTTTTTCTTTGATTTGTTCAATTGGAATAAGAATTCGACCCAAATACCAATCATTGGCGCCGCTAGCGAAGGAATTTACGTTGTAATTATCATGTACACGATCGCGGTAGGTTTCCACCGTGGCTTCATAAGCGGTGGCGTAGGATTTTTGATCGATGCTCTCTGCGTCTAAGTTAATCACTGTTTTTTTACTGCCCATAAATGGCACATAAGACGAAAGAGAACACGCACTGAGCGTGGCGGCAATAAAAAGAATAGAAAGTTTTTTTAACATAAAAATCCTTGAATTTAACGTAAAGTTACGAAATGAATAAGCCAACGCAAGAAGTGGCAGTCATTATACTGCTTATCCCTTGTTTATCAATAAATAGCTAAGAATAGTTATTATTGCTTCTCAAAACGGGTTAAATCATCCAATGTATTGATATTGGTAAAAGCCTGCTTATTTTCAGAAAAATCCACACTCACCGCACCGTTTTGACGCATAAACTGCAACATTCGTCGTTCGCCTGAAGCCAAATAATCCGCCAACTTGTCTTTTAGGCTACGCGCCATCAAACAAAACGTCGGGTGCTCGCGTTCGCCATCGTGGGCATAAGCAATAGAAACGCCGTGAAAAACGACCGCACTTTTGAGCTTTTCCAACAAATTTTGTGGAAAAAAAGGACAATCACAGGGTACGAATAAGACAAAATCCGTCTCGGATCGTTCCAACGCCGTTAAAATCCCGCTTAACGGCCCTTGAAATCCGGCTATACGGTCGGCAAATACCGCTAATCCATCGGCAGAATATCCCGTGTGATTGCGATTGGCGTTAATGGAAATCTGTTCTACCTGAGTGCGTAAACGCTTGTAAATATGTTGAAACAGCGGTTTGCCGTGTAGCAATTGTAGCCCTTTGTCCGCACCGCCCATACGCTTGGCTTGTCCGCCGGCTAAAATGACGGCACTAATTGAAATTGTCATATTTTCTTCCGAGGTTAATTAAAGTATGATCTCGCCCGTTTATTTCTCAATAATAAGGAAAAGCGTATGAAATGTCATCGCCTGAATGAAGTGTTGGAACTTTTACAGCCTTACTGGTCTAAAGACTCCGATTTATCGTTAATGCAAATTTTACAAAAAATCGCCAACGAAGCCGGGTTTGATAAGCCCCTCGCAGAATTGTCCGATGAAGTCATTATTTACCACTTGAAAATGGCGGGTAAAGATAAATTCGAGCCGATTCCCGGTATTAAAAAAGATTACGAAGAAGATTTCAAAACCGCGCTATTAAAAGCACGCGGTATTATTAAATAAGACAGGATTACAAAATGAAAAAATGGTTATTTTTAGCGCTGGCAGCGACTTTTTCTTTCTCTACCCAAGCCCAAGAATTAACGGAAAACAAAGAATATGTGGTGGTGGAAGGGCAACAACGTAGTGCACAACCTGAAGTGATTGAATTTTTCTCTTTTTACTGCCCGCATTGTTATTCCTTTGAAGCGCAATACCACATCCCACAAAAAATTGCCGAATCCTTACCGGAAGGTACGTCATTCAAGCAATATCATGTGGATTTCTTAGGCCCTCAATCAGAAAATCTCACTCGTGCATGGGCATTGGCCTTAGCCATTAACGCCGAAGAAAAGGTCAAAATACCATTATTTAAAGCGGCACAAACTAATGCGTTAAAATCCATGGACGACATCCGCCAAATTTTCATTGATAACGGCGTATCTGCCGAACAATTTGACGGTGGCATCAACAGCTTCGCCGTGAACGGTTTGGTTACCAAACAACAAAACTTGGTAAAAAAATACCAAGTGCGTGGCGTGCCGGATTTCTATGTTAACGGTAAATATCGTGTGAATATGGAAGGCTTGGCGCATGATGAAAATCATTTTATAGACGAATATGTGCAAACCGTAAAAGGTTTATTGCAAAAATAATGAAAAATTGGTTTAATGCCTGCCGATTTTATTTTCGATACGTATTTTAGAGGATTATATGGCTGAGAGTTTTAGCGTAACCCGTCGTTTTTTCGACGACAAAAATTATCCGCGTGGTTTTGCCCGTCACGGTGATTACACCATCAAAGAAGCACAAGCTTTAGAACAACACGGACAAGCCTTCCGTGCATTGGATGCAGGCGAACGTAAACCGGCAACCAAGGAAGAAAAAGCCTTTGTAGCATTTTGTCGTGGTGAGCGCGCACCGGAAACTTTCTTCGAGAAAACCTGGAATAAATATCGCAGCCGCATTTCCTCCAACAAACGCCTTTACACGTTATCCGGCGTGGTTGGCGTGGACAACCTGGACGACTACTCGGCAGACTAAACCACTTAAATAACAATCAGAAGGCTTGGAATTCCGAGCCTTTTGTTTTACTTATCACCATGCAGAATTTACCCGTAACCCACTATTCCGCTCTGCTTGCAGAAAAACAAGAAAAACTGACCGCACTTTTGGCGCCATTTAACGCGCCTAATTTGCAAGTGTTCGCCTCGCCTACACAACATTTCCGTATGCGTGCGGAATTTCGCATTTGGCACGAAGGCGATGATTTCTACCACATTATGTTTGACCAACAGAGCAAACAACGTTATCGGGTAGATAATTTTCCTATCGCAAGCGAACTGATTAATCGTACGATGATGGCGTTGTTACCGTTGTTGAAACAGCAAACGGTATTACACCACAGACTGTTCCAAATCGATTATTTAAGCACGCAAAGCCAACACATTATCGTCAGTTTGTTGTATCACAAAGCCTTGGATGAAGATTGGCAAACCGCTGCGCAAACCTTGCGTTCACAACTCCAACAGCAAGGTTTTAACGTGCAAATTGTCGGACGTGCCAGCAAGCAGAAAATCTGTCTGGAACAGGATTATGTGGATGAAATCCTACGCGTTCACGGTAAAGACTACATTTATCGCCAAGTGGAAAACAGCTTCACGCAACCGAATGCGACAGTGAATAGCAAAATGTTGGAATGGGCGGTGGATTGCACCCGCAATAGCCACGGGGATTTATTGGAACTTTATTGCGGCAACGGCAACTTTTCCATTGCATTAGCACAAAATTTCCGCAAGGTGCTGGCCACAGAAATTGCCAAGCCTTCGGTAGCCGCCGCGCAATTTAACATCGCGGCGAATCAGATAAACAACTTACAAATCATCCGAATGTCAGCCGAAGAATTCACGCAAGCGATGCAGGGCATACGCGAATTTAATCGCTTAAAAGGCATTGATTTGAAAGCCTATGAATGCAACACCATTTTCGTTGATCCGCCACGGGCCGGCTTAGATGCGGATACCGTTAAACTGGTACAACAATATGAGCGCATTTTGTATATTTCCTGCAACCCGCATACGTTGTGCGACAACCTGCAAACGCTCAACCAAACCCATCATATTGAAAAAGCCGCATTGTTCGATCAGTTTCCTTACACGGAACACATGGAAGCGGGCGTTTGGTTGGTGAGAAAAGAATAAACATGAACATCCAACTCCTCTGCGAAACCAAAACACCGCAAAAACCAACCGCACTTTTTGCCGAAGCCGGCTTAACGCATGATCCGAACAGCCCGTTGGCGTTAGTATGGACGGAAGCGGAAGGCACAGAACGCTTGGAATTACGCAAATTAGACGAACCGAAACTGGGTGCGGTGTTTGTGGATTTTGTCGGCGGCACCATGGCACATCGCCGCAAATTTGGCGGCGGGCGTGGAGAAGCGGTGGCAAAAGCGGTAGGCATTAAACAAGATAATTTACCTACGGTCATTGACGCCACGGCAGGCCTAGGGCGTGATGCCTTTGTATTGGCGGCGCTCGGTTGCCAAGTGAAACTCCTTGAACGCCACCCGGTCGTTCGTTTGTTATTACAAGACGGTTTGCAACGTGCTTATGCCGATGAAGAAATCGGCCCTTGGATGCAACAAAATATGCAACTGTTGCCTTATCAACACATCAATCAACTGAATCCTGACTCGGATTTCGCTGACGTAGTGTATCTCGACCCCATGTACCCACACAAAGCCAAAAGCGCCTTGGTGAAGAAAGAAATGCGCGTGTTTCAACATTTAGTCGGTGCCGATTTAGATGCGGACGAACTGCTTGCGCCCGCACTCCAACTCGCCCGTCATCGCGTCGTGGTCAAACGCCCCGACTACGCTGATTTTCTCGCGCAAAAAGCATCGCACTTTTCCCGCGAAACCAAAAACCATCGCTTTGATGTGTATGTGAAGCATGGGTAAATTCGCTCATCCTCATATAGAAGATTTACTCTCGCTAATATATTAAAAAATATCGCTTTTCTTATCTCCTACTGACTATGTTAAGATACGCCCATTCAATCAAGAAGCGCGAAGATTATTTCATTATGCATAAAGAAAGCGACATCATTTGGGTTACGTACTATCGCCTTATTCCTATAGACTCTCCCAATAAGCAATATATGGGCTATATTGCCGGATTAGCAGGAAACCAAGAAAGCTATCAGGAGGCGGTAAAAACTTTCCTTACGAAAAATGAACTGCAAGGCGATGCACAACTTGCGCCACAGCCTATTCAAACTTGGTTTACCCGACACGGGTTTTCCGCCCCCTTATGGCGACTGGCACAACAAATATCACGACGAAATCCAATTATCTTATTTAAAGAAGATGAGCTATCGGCTGAAGCCATTGGTAGCAATATAGATTATCTTGTACCACAATCCGTTACCTTTGAGCCTTTTCCGGACATATTTACCGATAACGCACTCCCAGGCATTTTAAAAACAGACTTTTTTGCTCAACTAATAGGGTTAGATGAATTACATACCTTCGCAAATAAGGACGTTGATCCACCTCATTTATCACAACCGGGTAAACATTATTATGCTGTCATTGATGCTGCAAAAGTCGTCGGTTACCCCTCCTTACTGCAAGGCGCGGGAAGACTTGCCAATCTTTATAAAGGGAAAACAGGTGAGACATTGGAAAATGCTGCCCCCTATCTCTTTGAATTCGATCCGAGCAATAGTGGCAGCATAGCGCTCTTACAAAAATTATTTAGAAAAATGGAAAGCCCTGTATTAAGTCACTGGGAAGCAAACCCGGCAATTTTTATCCGCAGCGATAAAGACTTTGATACGGTTTATCATCACCTCAGAAAATTTACGCATCTCCATGAACCAGAAACAGAAAAATGGTATTTCTTTCGTTTTTATGATCCACAGGTTTTAGGTGCCTATTTACCACTGCTTTCCCGGTATCCGTCTAATCTTGCTGCCTTATTCGGATGTAAAAATGAGGACTGCGTTATTGACGCATTCGGTCTGCGTCTTGAAAACGAATTTATTACATTCACATTAAATCCGTTACCGGAAAATATCATTCCGGCAAAAATTGAGTTCGGCAAAATCGAGAATCATGCTATCCGTACGTTACTCTTAACGAAATTTAAATGCCAATTGATAGCCCTCTATGCAACCAATCATCCGAACAGATTCCGTACGTTAAAGGACACACACAAATCAGCTTTCGTCGAACACGTTTATGCTGCCGCGCTTTCTCATCAAGTCGTTCGCCCGGCCGACATTGCCTATTTCGGACATATCATGCTTTATTTGGGCGCATATTGGTATGAAGACCCGCTTTATCATTTTATTCATCAATATCTCAACCATGAGCGGCAACCGGCAGACCGCCGCATGGAGCACATCACACACACATTTAATCAGGCAATGCCGACGATTCTTGGTAAACAATTAGAAAATAGCATTCAAATGGCCAACACCTTGTTCAACTGGTACGTCATTCAACCGCAAGGAGGATTGTCTGTGAATAATGTGGTGCAACAAGTTGCACAAATCGCCCGACCTTACTTCTCACACTATGTGACGGAAAAACAATTCATCGCCCATATTCACCAATCTCTCACCTACGCACAAAAACAATTTGGCATTACTCAAGAGCATCAACAAGGGGCATGGTTGCTATTAACTCTTGTATTGGGTATAGGGTTTGACCGTGACCCGCTAATGCCTTGGGCCGGGAAAATTCTCAATAGCGATAAACCGATTTCGGAAAAACTAGAACAGCTCTTGCAAATGCTTCAAAAGCGGGCAAATAAAATGCTCGCAGTAACTAAGGAGAACCCATTATATGTATAAAGTGTCGGAAGAAGCCAAAACAGGGATGCACGCCACCCCCGAACAAATGGGTGACAAACTGGAAGGCTTGCCTAATGATATTACCCGTTGTAGCGATGAATGCCCGTTTTCGGTTAACATTCGGGTATTACCGAGTACGTTGACGCCACTTGAGCTCGAAGCCTTTAATATTGAGGCTTGGGAGGCGTGGTATAACGACAGTAAAAATCTTAATCCTTATGTTCCCGTCCCCGGTGAAAAAGGTGAGGAAAAGATTAATGTCGAAATCACGGTACAACAGCGCGATGTGGAAAGTCTTTATGTTGAGATTATCCGAATCGCCCCTGACACCATAAAGAGCGGTCAAATTTTAAAACGTTTCCAGTTGGCGAAAAGCGACGCGAAAAAACTGAAAGAAGGGAAAGGTAAAGTAGAGGTTGGCACTTACCTTTGGGAATGGGACGGTTATATTGATGACGTGCTGGATACGAAGCTGTTGAAAGATGAAACCACTTATATTCGTGCGGTGGGTATAATTGGTTCTGCGTTTAAAGATGACGCCGTACAACTTCTTGCCCAACCCTTTAAAGAATGTGCCGAGCCGGTGGATTGGTTGGATGTGCAGGTTAACCGTAATGCAAAAACCGTTAATGTGGAATGGCGGGTGGCGTTTGATGATGGGCATAAGATATACAAAAGACCTTCTGGAGCACCTAGTTTTAACGAATTAATAAATTTATGTCTAGATGGAATTAGAAATCATTGGGAAGGAAAAATTAATACAAGTAAAGGGCTATATTTTGTAACAGTAAAACCGATTTACGATAAACTTATGACAAAACATATCGCACCTTCACTGACATTACGAGTAAGCAATGATCCAAGGGGTGATCGCTCGGTTAATTCCTCCTGTGCTTGTGGTATCTTACCTAGAATAGCCCGAGGGGTAACACATTTAATTGACGATATTATACCTGCTGCAGATATGACCATGGTCTGGTATCTTAATGGAATCCCAGGTTGGGATGATTCATATAAAATGCTTAAATTTATGCAAACTGCAGCACATGAATCAGGGCATCCAATCTTAGCGAGTTATGCATACAAGAGTACAGGACTAAGCAATTACTCTTGGATACATAAAGGGAGCTCCAAGGGAGTTATGAGCGGTTATGCAGTACCAGAGAAGGGAGAAAAAGGGTATGAAGATTATCTTAGTGGAGATGCTGATTTAATGAAATATTACAAGGTTCATATCCACCCAACTTTATTCAAAGCAAATGAATATGACATAAAAAGTATGATATGGTTAAGCAAGTTAAATTTAGGGAGATTATAAATGAAAAATATCTTTATAATTTTATATACATTATTAATAACCTCTTGTTTCAATTTTGAGCCATTAGAAAGCACAATTTTTTTTAAAAATAACTGCGCTTACAAAATAGAAGTTTATGGTGGTAATAATATCCACCCTAATAAATTCATACTAAAAGAGGGGGAAAGCATGGGATTTTCTGGCGCTAGCAAGCTTTCCCAAAATAATGACAAATTTTTTGTTATAAACGGAATAAAAAAAAGCTTCTTTATTTCACCCGATTCTCATGAATATAATCAAATTCTTATAGCTTGTCCCGAAAACACCAAACTAACAAGCAATGGGAACTAGATAAAAACCAATTAACTAAAAAGTTTGAAGAGCGCAAAATTTTTCATAAAACAACCGAAAAATCAAGCGCTCTTTTTTATTTATCTCCATCCATAATACCTTCCGATATATAACCAGCCCATATTCACCAATCTCTCGCCTATGCCCCAAAACAATTTGGCATTACTCAAGAACATCAACAAGGCGCATGGTTGCTATTAAGCCTTGTATTGGGTATAGGGTTTGACCGTGACCTACTAATGCCTTGGGCCGGGGAAATTCTCAATAGCGATAAACCGATTTCGGAAAAACTAGAACAGCTCTTGCAAATGCTTCAAAAGCGGGCAAATAAAATGCTCGCAGTAACTAAGGAGAACCCATTATATGTATAAAGTGTCGGAAGAAACCAAAATAGGGATGCATGCCACCCCCGAACAAATGGGTGACAAACTGGAAGGCCTACCCGTTGTAGCGATGAATGCCCGTTTTCGGTTAAGATTCGGGTATTACCGAGTACGTTGACGCCACTTGAGCTCGAAGCCTTTAATATTGAGGCTTGGGAGGCGTGGTATAACGACAGTAAAAATCTTAATCCTTATGTTCCCGTCCCCGGTGAAAAAGGTGAGGAAAAGATTAATGTCGAAATCACGGTACAACAGCGCGATGTGGAAAGTCTTTATGTTGAGATTATCCGAATCGCCCCTGACACCATAAAGAGCGGTCAAATTTTAAAACGTTTCCAGTTGGCGAAAAGCGACGCGAAAAAACTGAAAGAAGGGAAAGGTAAAGTAGAGGTTGGCACTTACCTTTGGGAATGGGACGGTTATATTGATAACGTGCTGGATACGAAGCTGTTGAAAGATGAAACCACTTATATTCGTGCGGTGGGTATAATTGGTTCTGCGTTTAAAGATGACGCCGTACAACTTCTTGCCCAACCCTTTAAAGAATGTGCCGAGCCGGTGGATTGGTTGGATGTGCAGGTTAACCGTAATGCAAAAACCGTTAATGTGGAATGGCGGGTGGCGTTTGATGATGGCGGTGTGTCGGGAAAAGCCAATGCGGATACGCCGTCTTTTGAAGAGTTAAAAAGATTAGCGATTGAGGGAATCAAAAAACACTGGGGCGGACAGATTCATACGACTAAAGGCAGTTATGTTGTGACGGTTAATCCTGTATTGGCCACGAAAAAAGCAGCACCTTCGTTGACGTTGCAAGTGGAAATGGGAAAATCTGCTCCTCGTTCAGTAAATGGTTCTTGTGTTTGCGGCATTATTGGAAGTATTGTTAATAGTGCTGGAAGAGGGAAAGGGGGGGTAATTGACTCAACAAGAGTGTGGTACCTTTACGGATATTGGAGAAGACTTGGTTATGGTCTTGATATAATAGAAAATGACTTCAGCATGACAGCCGCTCACGAGATAGGCCATCCTGTTTTGGCGAGTTACGCTTATAAAAGCACAGGAATAAATAATTATTCTTGGGTTCACAAAGGAAGTGCTAAAGGATTTAGCTTATTCGGGGGACATAAAACAGCAGAATATGGAGAAAAAGGATATGAAAGAATAAAGGGCGATTTAATGAAATACTATCCCGAATATGATTTTGATTATAAAAATATTAAATCTGTTGAATATGACGTAAAGAGCGTAGTATGGCTTTCTAAATTGAAACTTGGAGGATAAAATGCTTCAACGTATTATTTTTATATATTCATTACTTCTAATTGCTTCGTGCTTGCCTTTTGAGCCATCAAAAGGAGGAGTTACATATTACAATTTTTGCCCTAATACAATAAGTATTAGCTCCGATGATAACACTCTTGATGATATATCTTTAGAAAGAAATCAGCACGAAAACCGTTTCTTTGTATATAGCGATAACACTAATGAGATGAACACCACTTTTAAAAAGCGTTATTTTATAGAAAATAGTATAAAAAAGAGATTTCATATTGATCGTTATTTAGAAGCGCGCTACAACTTAGTTGCCTGCGTTGAGAATGCTAAACCTACAGGTGATGGCAACTGGATAAAAGCTAACTAATTAGGAAGTTTAAATATTTAAAGAGCGAGAGATTTTTCATAAAACAGCTGAAAAATCGACCGCTCTTTTTGTATTTCTCGACACGCGTCAGGAGACGCACGCCATCAAGGAGACTAGGAAATTTGTTTTCTGATGTGACAAGAGTTTGGTATCTTCAGGGATACTATGAGCATTATAGTTCTAAAAGTGATGCCTATGATGACTTTATGCTGACAGCAGCACATGAATCAGGACATCCTATATTGGCTAGCTATGCATATAAAAGCACAGGATTAAATAATTACTCTTGGGTACACAAAGGAAGTTGCAAAGGTGTATTAAGTGGTTATGATACCCCGGAAAAAGGTGAAAAGGGACATGAATCTAACCCTCAAAAAGGCCATGTAGATTTGATGAAATATTATAACTATCGTATTGCTCCTAGCCTATTTAGAGCAATAGATTATGATCTTAAGAGTTTAATATGGCTCTCCTTTGTAAAATTTGGAGGGAAAAAATGAAAAATAATAGATATACATATATTAGTGCATTTTTGCTAGTAGCTTGTGTTCCTTTTGAACGTGTCAATACAAATGTAATTTATGAAAATTTATGTCCTTATAAAATTGAAATTCATGACCCAATGGCTGTTCCTGAAAATTTTTCGCTAGATAAAAAGGAGCACAAACAATTTATTACACATGCGCAACCCAGCAATATTCAAGACTCATTAATTAATGTCTCTTATCAAGCGAAGAATAAAGATCATAAATTTCATATTGAGAATCCAAATAAGCATATTTATAAATATGATAGCCTGCCCAGAGAATATCCAATCCACAAGTGATGAAAATTAGATAAAACCGATTAATTCGCCCAACAAAAAATTAAATAGCGCAATATTTTTTATAAAACAATCGAAAAATTGACCGCTCTTTTTATATGTTTGGACATGCGTCAGTAGGCGCCACCATCAAGAGAGATTAATAAAAATAGGAAGTTTAAAATGAGAAAATTTGTACTATTTAATATTTGTCCATTTTTAATATCATGTTTACCCATTGAACCGCTACCTACCACAGGGTATTTTCTTCATAATCAATGTCCATATGATATTGAATACCATACTTATACCCCAAATTTAAAAAGTTCAGAACAAGGATATATAAATAACAAATTAACCATATCCTCTGGGGATAAAAAATCATTTCTATTTTATTTCAAATATAATCCTAATGAGAAAGGATATACAGAATTTAAATTTATAAAAGGCAACATAGAAGTGCCGTACAATAAAATAATTGATGAGACAAGCAATGTAAAAAGAATATATATAACAACATGCCATAATAAGATATAGGAAACACCCTATTTATAAAACACCTGGGAGATCAAGCGCTCTTTTTGTATTTCTGGACACGCGTCAGGAGACGCTCATTATCAAAGTTTCAGCATTTAGTCAGTACCAAGAATGCTTGCTCCCGCACTCCAACTCGCCCGTCAGCGCGTCGTAGTTAAGCGCCCCGACTACGCTGATTTTCTCGCGCAAAAAGCACCGCACTTTTCCCGCGAAACCAAAAACCATCGCTTTGATGTGTATGTGAAGCATGGGTAGTTTAATTTTTATATAAATTCCCTCTTTACCCCCATGCCCCGCTCCTCCATGCCGGGCCCCGGCCGAACCGTGAAGTTGGGTTTGACGGCAACCTTCTAAGCAAAAGTGCGGTGAAAATTCATCGTAAATTTTCACCGCACTTTCGTTATTAATGCTCGTTTCTTAGCTAGCTAGCGCCGATTGCAATCTCCCCTGATTCTGCGCTAAAGCGGTTTCTGCCTGTGTTTTATCTAATCCGCTCAACAACATCATGATGGCCAATTTGGCGTTGCCTTTGGTGGTGTGTAAGGTTTGTTCGGCGGTGGTCTGGTCGCAGTCGGTGGCTTGCATGACGATATGAATGGCGCGGGCTTTAAGTTTTTGGTTGGTAGCTTGTACATCCACCATGAGGTTTTGGTAGCATTTACCGAGACGGATCATGGCGGCGGTAGTAAGCATATTCAGTACCATTTTTTGTGCCGTGCCGGATTTTAAGCGACTGGAGCCCGTCAACGCCTCAGGGCCAACAGCGATGGTGATGGCGATGTCGGCAATGTCGCTCATGACGGCGTTCGGGTTACTGACTAAAGAAACCGTGGTGGCGCCAAGTTGTTTGGCATAGTTTAAGCCACCGATGACATAAGGCGTACGACCACTGGCAGCGATACCCACCAGCACATCCTTGCGACTAAAATTAATATGGCGTAAATCCTGTTCGCCCGCCGCCAAATTGTCTTCCGCCCCCTCTACGGCGTTGCGCAATGCAGTTTCGCCACCGGCAATTAATCCCACTACCATGCTTGATGGTACACCAAACGTCGGCGGGCATTCAGAAGCATCCAACACGCCAAGGCGCCCGCTGGTACCGGCACCCATATACACCAAACGGCCGCCCGCCTGAAATGCCGCCACAATGCGTTCTACCGCCTGCGCGATTTGCGGCAGATTTTTTTCCACCGCCAACGCCACCAATTTGTCTTCGTTATTTAATAAGGTCACGATATCCAGCGACGGCAAAGAATCAATGTGCAGGGTATTTGGGTTGCGTTGTTCGCTTAGCATCTTTTCAAGGCTATTTAATAAATTGTGTTCGCTCATACGTGTTTCTCCGCCTGAAAAATAGCGCCCAAACTGACCGCACTTTTGGCGCCGGTCACGCTTGGTAGGTTGGAAGGTAGGTTATGAATGCGTTGATAAGCAAGCCAGGCAAACGCGGCCGCTTCTACATAATCAATATCCAATCCGACATCATCGGTTTTGTGCAACTGCCAGTTTGGCAACAAGGCTTGCAGACGAGCCATCAACGCCCCATTTTTCGCCCCACCGCCACAAACCAACAAACGAGGTGGCAACGGTGTTGCTATTTGGCGTAAGGCAAGAGCAATGCTTTGTGCGGTAAATTCAAGTAAGGTGGTTTGCACATCTTGCGGCGGGATGTCGCCTTCAAGTGCGGTGGTTTTGGCGAGCGTTTTTTCAAGCCACGCCAAATTGAATAACTCGCGCCCGGTGCTTTTCGGCGGCGGCAGTTGGAAATAAGGTTCATCCAACATTTTTGTTAATAAATCCGACTGCACTTTGCCCCCGCGCGCCCATTGCCCGTCGGCATCAAAAGTATGACCAAGATGGCGGGCTATCCAACCATCCATCAGCGCATTGCCCGGGCCGGTGTCGTAGCCGATGATTGGCTGATTCGGCAACAGCACGGAAATATTACTAATACCTCCGATATTCAACACCACCGTCGCCCACTGTTCGTCATAAAATAACGCTTGGTGGAAGGCGGGCACCAACGGCGCCCCTTGCCCGCCAAACGCCATATCTTTACGCCGAAAATCCCCTACTACGTCAATGTCGGTGCGTGCGGCAAGCAGGTTCATATCACCTAACTGCATGGTGAACGGAAAATCGCCCGACGGCGCGTGCCACACGGTTTGTCCGTGGCAGCCGATAGCGCGGATGCGATGCGATTGAAGGTGGTGTTCGGCGAGGAAGCGATTCACGCTGTCGGCATACAATAATGCCAAACGTTGATCCAACTCACCTAATTGTTGCAATGTGGTGCTGCCCTCAGAAACTAATTGCAATAAATCTTGTCGTAAATCCGTTGGCATCGGCGTAAATTGACCGACGATAAATTGCGATTGTTCAGCGAATGCCATCAGAGCTATGTCCACACCGTCCAAACTGGTGCCGGACATGATGCCAAGATAATATTCCTGTTGCATTTTGCACTTATCCTTAACTTAACTCAAAATTGCAAGAATGATATACTAGCGCGTAATTTTTAGCGAACAAAAGAGAAAATTTATGACAACTCAAGCTCTCAGCGTAGTTATCCTCGCCGCCGGAAAAGGCACCCGTATGTATTCCGATTTACCGAAAGTGTTACACCCGATTGCGGGCAAACCGATGGTAAAACATGTTATCGACACCGCCAAACAATTGGGTGCTCACAACATTCATTTGGTCTATGGCCACGGCGGCGATTTAATGCAACAACGATTAGCAAATGAGCCTGTCAACTGGGTTCTGCAAACGGAACAACTTGGCACCGGCCATGCTATGCAACAAGCGGCGCCGTTTTTTGCCGATGATGAAAATATTTTAATGCTTTATGGTGATGCCCCTCTCATTACCAAGGCAACCTTGGAAAAACTCATTGCCGCTAAACCTGACAAAGGCATTGCGCTACTCACCGTGGTGTTGGATAACCCGACAGGTTACGGTCGCATTCTGCGCGAAAACGGCAATGTCGTCGGCATCGTAGAACAAAAAGATGCAAATGCCGAACAACTCAAAATTCAAGAAGTGAACACCGGCGTGATGGTGTCTGATGGTGCTTCTTTCAAAAAATGGCTGACACAGTTGGATAACAACAACGCCCAAGGCGAATATTACATGACCGATGTTATCGCTTTGGCAAATCGTGACGGTTGCCAAGTGGCCGCCGTACAAGCCGCCGACTTAATGGAAGTGGAAGGCGCCAACAATCGTCTACAACTGGTTGCACTTGAGCAATATTTCCAACAAAAACAAGCGCGTGAATTATTACTTGCCGGCGTAATGTTGCTTGATCCGAACAGCTTTAAATTGCGTGGCGAACTCACCCACGGCAAAGACGTAGAAATCGACATGAACGTGATCTTAAAAGGCAAAGTGCGGTTAGGAAATCGGGTGAAAATCGGCGCAGGTTGTGTACTCACTAACTGCGACATCGGTGATGACGTAGAAATCAAACCATATTCCGTGCTTGAAGATACTTCCGTGGGTGCAAATGCCGCTATTGGCCCATTCTCCCGCTTACGCCCGGGCACAGAACTGGCTGAAAACACGCATGTGGGCAACTTTGTAGAAATCAAAAAAGCACAAATCGGTAAAGGCTCCAAAGTGAACCACTTAACCTATGTAGGTGACGCAGAAATTGGTAAAGATTGTAACATCGGCGCGGGCGTGATTACCTGCAACTACGACGGTGCCAATAAATTCAAAACTATCATCGGCGACAACGTATTTATCGGTTCCGACAGCCAACTCGTCGCACCGGTCACCATCGAAAGCGGCGCCACCATCGGTGCAGGTTCCACCATCCGCGATGATGTCAGACACGATGAACTGGTCACTACACGCGTGCCACAAAAACACATCCAAGGCTGGGAAAGACCGAAGAAGAAATAAGGAATGTGAGTTGATTTAACATTTCAAAGAGCAATACGGCTATGCTGTACTGCTCTTTTTTGATGGTCTCATTCATAATGCTATACTCGCACCAACTCAATCATATAAAAGAATAAAAATCATGATAAAAAAAGCAGCATTAACAGGCTTACTGTTATTTGGAATGTTTTTCGGCGCGGGAAATTTGATTTTTCCGCCAAGCCTAGGAGCCTTATCCGGAGAGAATTTTTGGCAAGCGATTAGCGGGTTTGTGTTGTCCGGCGTGGGTATTGCCATTCTCACCTTGGTGATCGGCGCACTTAACCCCAAAGGCTATGTGCATGAAATATCGGTAAAAATCGCGCCTTGGTTTGCTACCTTGTATTTAGTCGCACTTTACCTTTCCATCGGGCCGTTCTTTGCGATTCCGCGTACCGCAACGGTAGCGTATGAAGTAGGCGCAGCGCCTATGCTGCCGACATCGTTTAGCTCGGTTGGTTTGGTTGTCTTCACCGTGCTTTATTTTATTGCCGCCTACTTGATCGCCTTAAATCCCTCCAAAATTCTCGACAGTATCGGACGAATTTTGACCCCAATTTTCGCTCTTTTAATTGTGGTTTTGGTCACTCTAGGTATCCTGCAATACGGCGATACCACACCGCCCTCTGCCCTTGGAGACTACGTCACATCGGCATTTGGTACAGGATTTATTGAAGGTTATAACACCCTTGATGCGCTGGCTTCCGTGGCATTTAGTGTGGTAGTGGTACAAACCCTGAAGCAGTTGGGTTTTCGAAATAAACGGGAATATGTTTCCACAGTGTGGTTGGTTAGTCTTGTGGTAGCGTTGGGCTTTAGTTTGCTGTATATCGGTTTGGCATATTTGGGTAACCATTTTCCCGTGCCCGCTGAAGTCATGGCATCTGACGTAAACAAAGGCGTATATATTCTCTCTCAAGCGACGCAAGCCATTTTCGGGGCTAACGCGCAAATTTTCTTAGCCGTGATGGTGACCATAACCTGTTTTACCACGACGGCCGGTTTAATTGTTGCCGTTTCCGAGTTTTTCCGTGAGCGTTTCCCTCAGTTGGGTTACAAAACCTATGCCACGCTGTTTACCTTGATTGGTTTTGGTATAGCAAATCTAGGCTTGGGTGCAATCATCCAATATTCTATTCCTGTGTTGCTGGTACTTTATCCGGTCACTATCGTGATTGTTCTGTTGATTATCGTGAACAAATTCGTTGCACTGTCTAAAATCGGCATGCAGCTGACCGTTGCCTTGGTCACGGCGATTTCTCTCGCCAGTGTTATTGCTGAACAATGCCAATTAACCTGGTTGACAGATCTTATCCACCACTTGCCTTTTGCGAGTTATTCACTTTATTGGCTAACACCGGCATTGGTTAGTATCGGCTTATCCCTTGTATTGCCTCAGCGGCAACATACCGAAGTTTTTGAAATGGAATAATATTTACGGCGAATCAAAAAGATTCGTCGTACTTCTTTAAAAACACGTTCAAAACTGACCGCACTTTAAAGCTATCGCCCAGAGTACGGTCAGTTTTTTCTGTATTTTTTATTTTGCTTTTACTGCAGCAAACGCCTGTTCCATATCGGCTAGGATGTCGTCAATATGTTCTAAGCCGACGCTGATACGAATTAAGTCTGAGGTGACACCGGCGCGGTTTAATTCCTCTTCGCTTAATTGGCTATGTGTGGTGGTGGCCGGGTGGCAAGCAAGGGATTTTGCATCGCCGATATTCACTAACCGTAAGATCATTTTGAGTGCATCAATAAATTGGGCACCGGCTTCGCGACCACCTTTGATACCAAAGCTTAATAAGCCGGATGCGCGACCACCAAAATCCCGTTGAATCAATGGATTGCGTAAATCTTGTGGCAATGCGGGATAGTTAACCCAAGTGACTTGCGGGTGATTTTGCAGATATTCAGCGACTTTTAAGGCGTTTTCACAGTGACGTTCCAAGCGCACAGAGAGCGTTTCTAACCCTTGTAATAACATGAAAGCACTCATTGGGCTAATGACGGCACCGGTATTGCGCAAACCGACAACCCGTACGCAACCGATAAATGCCGCGGCACCGAGCGCGTCAGCATACACGACGCCATGATAGGATTCATCCGGTTGAGTTAATATCGGAAAGCGTTCTGCTTGGGCTTTCCAATCAAATCTTCCAGCATCTACAATAATACCGCCTAAGGTGGTGCCATGCCCGCCCACGTATTTGGTGAGGGAATGTACGACAATATCTGCGCCTAACTCTAACGGGCGACAAATCATCGGAGTGGCGACGGTGTTATCCACTACCAACGGCACACCCGCCTGATGAGCGAATTCAGCGAATTTCGGCAAATCTACCACATCAATGGTCGGGTTACAGATGCTTTCACAGAACACCAATTTGGTTTTGGCGTCGGCGAGTTTCACAATGTCTTCCGGTTTACTCGGATCCACAAAACGTACCTCAACGCCTTTGCGTTTTAGGGTTTGGGTGAAATAAGTGACTGTGCCGCCGTAAATACGATTGGAGGAAATAATGTTATCACCGGCTTCGGTTAGGGTTTCTACCACATAGTTGATTGCCGCCATGCCACTTGAGGTCGCCACGGCACCAATCCCTTTTTCTAATGCCGCCATGCGTTGTTCTAACACATCGGTCGTCGGGTTCATCAAACGGGTATAAATATTGCCCGGTACTTTTAAGTTGAATAAATCTGCACCGTGCTGGGAGTCGTTAAAGACGTAACTGGTAGTTTGATAAATCGGTACTGCCACGGCATTGGTGGTGGGATCGGCATGGAATCCTTGGTGTAACGCAATCGTTTCAGGTTTCATAAAACATCCTATTGTTAATATCTTGTTAAGTCAGACTACAAATACTAATCCTACGGCGTGAATAAGTCCAACCGAATTTTCGGCGTTTCTAATTCTACGCAGCACTCATCGATGTAGCAACTCTGTGCTATCATGACACCTTTCAAAGTCAATGCGTTGAGACGACAGGAACCTCTTTTGGACATGATAAAAAGAGAATACGAAAAAACTTTCTAATGACATGATGTTTATAATGAAAAAGAAAAATCAAATCTTGGTGACATTGTCTGTGGTAGCGCTGTTAGGTGGCTGCTCAGAAGATGAAGTACAGCGCGATGTGTACAACAGTTTGGATGATTGTATCGCCGACTGGATTAGACCGGAATTATGCGAAGCGGATCAATCTCAAACTGCAAATACAGGTAACAATATGGCATACGGCAATAGTCACTTGGCAAGTAGCCACAGCAATGCAGTAAACGACCCAAATAACACCGCTGCGAGTGACAATAATACGACATCAACATCCACAGTAAGTGGTCATGAAGGCCCTTCTATGGGCAGCGCGATTGCAGGTGCCGCGGCAGGTTATATGATCGCTAAAACCATTGGGAGTTTTTTAGGCCCAAGTTACCACCCGAATGACCGAGCCGTTTCAACACCAACAGGACAAATTATTCGACCGCAAGGCAATCATTCCGTCGGCAAGCCGGTGTTGGTTAAAGGCGGAGCCGGCAGTGCGAACAGCAAACCGGTTTCACGCGGTGGGTTTAGTAGCAGTAACACCAGTAAAAGTGGTGGTTAACGATGAAACGCATAACCGGTATTCCAACCCGCCCCAACATGGTGCAACAGCTACTTGAGGTGGGATTCGATTATTACAATCTACCTTCTTCCGACGGTTCACATTATTGGTCGGACAATGTTGCCTACGAATTTACGTTAGCGGAAATCGACAAAATCGAAGATGCTACCAACGAATTACATGCCATGAGCATGGATTTCGTCGCCGATGAAGTGAAACAAGGCGATTATGAGCACTATCGTTTTACCGATTTACAAAAAAATCTGATCGAACAATCTTGGCGTGAAAACGCACCGCACTTATATGGCCGTTTTGACTTCGGCTATGACGGCAATAATCTCAAAATGTTTGAATATAACGCTGATACGCCAACCTCTTTACTGGAAGCTGCCGTGGTGCAATGGCAGTGGTTGGAACAAGTGGAAGGTTTACCAAATCGCGACCAATTTAACTGGATTCATGAAGAATTGATCACCCGCTTTTCCGTGCTGCAACAGCAAAGCGACAAAGTCGGCTTCCATTTTGCCGGCATGTCAGATGCCGGACGGGAAGATTGGGGCAACTTGGATTATCTCGCCGATGTAGCGTATAACGCGGGTTGGCATATTCACCGATTATCCATTGAAGACATCGGCTACGATAACGACACGCACCAATTTGTTGATCTCAACAATCAACCCATTGAAATGTTGTTCAAATTGTATCCGTTGGAATGGATGACTAACACCGAATATGCACCGCACATGCTAAACAGCGCAACGCAATTTTTTGAGCCGGCATGGAAATTGTTACTCAGCAACAAAGCCCTGCTTGCTAAACTGTGGCAAAAACACCCGAACCACCCGTATTTATTGCCGACGTATTTCAATCGACACGACATTACGGATCGCAAATCCATTTGGGTGAAAAAGCCGTTATTAGGCCGTGAAGGTGCCAACGTGTTTTACTACGAAAAAAGCAATGGACTGGAATTTGCCGCTAAAGGCAGTGAACATTCTAATTTCTACGCCAATGCCGGTTATATTTATCAACAGAAATTTGAGTTACCGAATTTTAACGGGATGTATCCGGTCATCGGTTCTTGGGTGGTAGGCGATGTGGCATGCGGAATGGGCTTGCGTGAAGATTTCACCGCCGTCACCGGCAATGACAGCCACTTTATCCCTCATTATTTCGTGGAATAAAACGGCTTAGTCGTATTTCACATACACATCAAAGCGATGACGCCTGGTCCGCGGGAAAAGTGCGGTCAAAAATTTAACTGTTTTTTGACCGCACTTTTATCTTTCTTATTTAAACACTCCCCGCCTTTTCAATCACCAAAATCCGCGCTTCGCCCTGTGGGTGGGCAACGTGTTCGGTGCCGATGCCGGCGTAGAAAATATCACCGGTCTCTAACAACACACTTTTGGCTTCGCCGCGCTCTTTGTAGTGCATTTCCACGACGCCATCCATCACCGCAAAAACTTCCTCACCATCATTGATATGCCATTTGTAAGGTTCATCTGTCCAATGTAACCGCACACTGATACCATTCATTTCAGTGATATCCAAACCACCCCAAGCTCGGGTGGCGGTAAAATCTGCGCTACGAATAATTTTGTGTGCCATGCTCTCTCCTTAACGTTAGTGAGCTTCGTCCCAGTTCTCGCCCACGCCAACATCCACAATCAGCGGCACCACGAGCTCAGCAGCGGCCTCCATATATTGTTTGATGAGCTCGCTGAAAAACGCGATTTTTTCTGACCGCACTTCAAACACCAATTCGTCATGCACCTGCATGATCATGTGAATATCCGGATCATCGCGCATAATTTCATCTAGCTTAATCATGGCGCGTTTGATGATGTCGGCGGCGGTACCTTGCATCGGCGCGTTAATCGCCACCCGTTCCGCACCTTTACGACGCATGGCGTTGGAAGAATTGATTTCCGGCAAATACAAACGGCGTCCGAACAGCGTTTCCACATAGCCTTGTGCTTTCGCTTTTTCACGGATGTCGTGCATGAAGGTTTGCACGCCCGGGTAACGTTGGAAATACAAATCCATGTAGCGTTGCGCATCCGCGCGGGAAATCCCAAGCTGACGGGAAAGTCCGAAAGAGGACATGCCATAAATCAGGCCGAAGTTAATGGCTTTAGCGTTGCGGCGTTGTTCACTCGTCACCTGTTCCAACGGTAAACCGAAAATTTCAGCGGCTGTAGAGCGGTGAATGTCTTTACCTTGTGCGAATGCGTTAATCAAACCTGCGTCGTTGGACAAATGCGCCATAATGCGCAGCTCGATTTGGGAATAGTCGGCGGCGATAATTTTATAGCCGTCACGCGCAATAAAGGCTTGGCGAATGCGGCGCCCTTCCTCGTTACGAATCGGAATATTCTGCAAATTCGGATCACTGGAAGAAAGCCGCCCTGTTGCAGTTACGGCTTGATGGTAAGAGGTGTGTACGCGCCCGGTTTGCGGGTTCACCATTTGCGGCAATTTGTCGGTGTAAGTGGATTTCAGTTTGCTCAAACCGCGATGTTCCACCAACACTTTCGGCAATTCGTGGCTGTACGCCAATTCCTCCAACACGTCTTCATTAGTAGACGGCGCGCCTTTCGGCGTTTTTTGCAGCACCGGCAAACTGAGTTTATCGAACAGAATGTCTTGCAACTGTTTCGTGGACGCCAAATTGAACGGTTGTCCTGCCAGTTCGTGCGCCTGCATTTCAAGTGCGGTCAATCTTTCGGTAATTTCGTTAGATTGTAAGAACAGCGCATCAGAATCAATCAACACACCACAACGCTCCATACGCGACAACACGCCTAGCAACGGCAATTCGATGGATTGATAGAGTTCCACTAAACTTGGTTGCGACTTAAGTTTTTCCCACAACACTTGTTGCAATTTCATGGTCACGTCAGCATCTTCCGCCGCATATTCGCCTGCTTGCTCTAGCGGGATTTGGTTGAATGTCAGCTGATTTTTCCCTTTGCCGGCGATATTTTCAAAGCCGATGGTTTGGTGTCCGAGATAGCGTTTCGCTAAGTCGTCCATGTTGTGTCGACCGGTGCTGTCCAGGGTGTAAGAAAGCAACATGGTGTCAAATTCAATACCTTGTAAAGCAATGCCGTTGCGGGCAAAAATAGTCATATCAAACTTGAGATTCTGCCCGACTTTACCGATATTCGGGTTCTCTAAAATTGGTTTGAGAGCGGCAAATGCGGTGCTTTTTTCCAACGTTTTTGGCGCACCGAAATAATCCAAATGCAACGGTAAATACGCCGCTTCGCCATTTTCTAACGCAAAAGACACGCCGACCAAATTAGCAGACATATAATCCAACCCGTCGGTTTCCGTGTCCACCGCAATAAGTTTCTCGGCACTTAATTTTTCCACCCAACGAGCTAAATCTGTTTCAGTCAGAATATTTTCATAGCGGCTGCGGTCAATCTTAAATTTAATGGAATTTTCAACCGCACTTTCATCGGTTTTGGCTGTCGGCGTCGCTTGATAATGGTTAATTTTCACCGATTGCGTCGGTTGCGTTACAGAATTGGTGCCGTTCATCACTTCGCCTAGCCAGCGTTTAAATTCATACCGCCCGAAATATTCGATTAAGGCGTCATTGTTGCTGTCACCAAGCGCAAGTTCTTGCGGGGAAAATGCCAATGCCACGTCGGTTTTGATGGTTGCCAACGCGTAGGACAAATCTGCCATGTCTTTTTCAGCAAGCAATTTTTCACCGAGTTTCTTCGCACCACGAATCGGCAGTTCGGCGACTTTATCCAGATTGGCATAAATTTGTGCCATGCTGCCGATGCCCTGCAAAAGTCCTAATGCTGTTTTTTCACCTACGCCTGAGACACCGGGAATGTTGTCGGAACTGTCACCCATCAACGCCAGATAATCAATAATCAGTTCCGGCGGAATGCCGTATTTTTCAATCACTCCAGCGCGATCCAGCAGGCTGTTGTTCATGGTATTAATCAACATAATGTTGTCATCCACCAGCTGCGCCATGTCCTTGTCGCCGGTGCTGATAAGTACTTTTTGCCCATTTTGCGACGCCTGGCGGGCCAACGTGCCGATTACATCGTCCGCTTCGACGCCTTCCACTACCAACAGCGGAATCCCCAATGCACGAACCATGTCATGCAACGGCTGGATTTGTTTACGCAGATCGTCCGGCATCGGCGGACGGTGAGATTTATATTGCTCAAACATTTCATCGCGGAAAGTTTTGCCTTTGGCATCAAACACCACCGCAATGTGGCTTGGCTGCACTTGAGAAATCAAGCTTTTCAACATATTCAGCACACCATACATGGCGCCTGTTGGTTCACCGTTGGAATTGGTGAGTGGAGGGAAAGCGTGAAAGGCGCGGTATAAATAAGAAGAACCGTCCACGAGGACAAGGGGATTTGCAGCAATTTGGGCCATAATAATCTCATTATGTTGATAAAACGTTGCCGCATTATAGCGAAAATTGGGGGTCAGCGCATGAAAAATGGTCAGTGAATAAACAGTTAAAATTGCTGGGAAAAACCACCGCACTTTAAGGGGGGGATCCATAACAGAAACGAAAGATCTTGATCCATATAAATAAAGTGCCTATACTCAAGGCGATTTTAACTAAATCTAACAGAGGACTTTTATGAAAAAATTAACTCTCTTAGCGCTTAGCGCAGCTGTTCTTGTGTCTACCTCTGCGGTAGCGTCTGATTTTACCGGTTTTGGTGTGGGTGTTGACGTGGGTACGACAAAATACAAAGATGCGAAACGCATTTCCAATGTTGATTTAATCGCTGATTACGGCATCGACTACGGTAATAACTTCGTTGGTATCATTGAAGGTAAATTGAAATTAAATAACTCAACTTTACGTGATGATCATTACGGTTATTCCCACCTCAAAATTAAGGAAAGAACCCGTTTAGGTGTAAGCTATTTGCAAGGTTATCGTGTAACCCCAAATATTTTGCCTTATGCTAAAATTGGTGTACAAACTGCGAAGTTCAAAGCCGAATATAGAGAGCCGGGTTATTCCTCAACTTCGAGCGAGACTAAAAACGGTATCGGTTTCGGTGCCGGTGTGAAAGCCGCTTTAACGCCAAACTTTGAATTAGGCGTGGAATATTTAAGAACTCACACTAAATTTGATGGCTATAAACTAAAAGGCAACACCTTTAGTACAAACGCCACTTATCGTTTCTAATTTGAATTCATTTCAAAAATATTGCGCCATGGGGTAACCTGTGGCGCAATATTTTTATGTATTGGGTTCTCCTAAACCTTTCTGCTTATTTGGTGTAAAATCCACCTACTTATGAAATTTCCAATATTCAAAACACTGCTTTTTTCGACCGAACTTTTCACTACAAGCGCGTGTGGCACAGTGGTAAAACTCGTGGATCCGACAGAACCTTATAGCCCTTATGCAGGCACCAAATATGATTTTGAGATGGCGAAGCGCTGGGGTTTGCCGATTTTGGATCTGCCGTTGTCCTTCCTGTTAGATACTGCGCTATTGCCTTATGCGTGGTCGCAAAGCGAATAACTGTTAATTATGAAACTTAATCCTCAACAACAACAGGCGGTGGAATATGTTTCCGGGCCTTGTTTAGTTTTGGCGGGAGCCGGTTCCGGCAAAACTCGCGTGATCATCAATAAAATCGCCCATTTAATCGGCAAGTGCGGTTATTTACCAAAGCAAATCGCCGCCGTCACCTTCACCAATAAAGCCGCACGCGAAATGAAAGAACGTGTGGCGCATTCTATCGGTAAGGAATCCTCCAAAGGGCTAATTGTATCCACCTTTCATACCCTTGGTTTTGACATTATTAAACGCGAATACAAGCATTTAGGTTTTAAAGCTAATATGACGCTGTTTGATGAACATGATCAAATGGCGTTGTTAAAAGAGCTCACCGCCGATCTATTGCAAGAAGACAAAGATTTACTACGCACGCTAATTAATCGCATTTCTAATTGGAAGAATGACTTATGTAGTCCACAACAAGCGTTGACATTGGCACGTGATAATCAAGAACAAACCTTCGCTCATTGTTACGACCGCTATAACAAGCAGCTACGCGCTTACAATGCTTTGGATTTTGATGATTTGATTATGTTGCCGACCCTACTGTTCAAACAGAACGCCGAAGTGCGGTCAAAATGGCAGGAGAAAATTCGCTATCTGTTGGTAGATGAATACCAAGACACCAATACCAGCCAATATGAGTTGATTAAGTTGTTAGTGGGCGATCGTGCGCGTTTCACCGTAGTGGGTGACGACGATCAGTCTATTTATTCTTGGCGTGGCGCACGACCACAGAATATGGTGCGATTACGCGATGATTTTCCGGTGTTACGGGTGATTAAACTAGAACAAAATTACCGCTCCAGCCAACGCATTTTGCATTGCGCCAATATCCTCATCGATAACAATGATCATGTTTTCGACAAAAAACTCTTTTCCAATTTAGGCGAAGGGGAAAAGTTACAAGTTATTGAAGCGAAAAACGAAGAACATGAGGCGGAACGTGTAGTGGGCGAACTGATTGCTCACCGTTTTATCGCTAAAACCCATTATCGTGATTATGCCATTTTGTATCGCGGTAACCACCAATCGCGCTTGCTGGAAAAAATTCTGATGCAAAACCGCATTCCATACAAAATCTCCGGCGGCACATCCTTTTTCTCCCGTGCGGAAATTAAGGATATGATGGCGTATTTGCGTTTGGTGGTGAATCAAGATGATGATGCGGCGTTTTTGCGCATTGTGAACACGCCAAAACGGGAAATCGGTACGGCAACACTGGAAAAATTGGGTTCACTGGCACAAGAAAAACATGTCAGCTTATTTGAAGCGATTTTTGATTTTGAGCTGATTCAGAGGGTCACACCGAAAGCCTATGATGCGTTGCAAAAATTCGCCCGTTGGATTGTTGAATTGAATGATGAAATACAACGTTCCGAACCTGAACGCGCCGTGCGTTCCATGCTTGCTTCGTTGCATTATGAAGAATATTTATACGAATACGCCACCAGCTCCAAAGCCGCAGAAATGCAGAGCAAAAACGTGGCAACGTTGTTTGATTGGGTTGCTGATATGCTCAAAGGCGATGAATTTAACGAGCCGATGAATCTGAACCAAATCGTCACCCGCTTAACGTTGCGCGATATGCTGGAACGGGGCGAAGAGGAAGATGACAGCGATCAGGTACAATTAATGACGCTCCATGCCTCCAAAGGGCTGGAATTTCCGTATGTGTTTTTAATCGGCATGGAAGAAGGCATTTTGCCGCATCAAACCAGCATTGACGAAGACAACGTGGAGGAAGAACGCCGTTTGGCGTACGTGGGCATTACTCGTGCGCAGCAGAATCTATGGTTTTCTTTGTGCAAAGAACGACGCCAGTTCGGCGAATTGATTCGTCCGGAACCAAGCCGATTTTTACTGGAGTTACCGGAAAACGATTTGCAGTGGGAACGGGATAAACCGCCGTTAACTGCCGAACAGCAACAGGCGAAAACGCAAAGTCATATTGCCAATTTACGGGCGATTTTACGCGGAAAATAAGGGCAAAACATTGTGTAGGAAGTTGTCCAGAAATCAGGCAACCAAGTTGATTTCAGACACTTTTTGGAAAAAATAATTTGACTTATTGTCATAAACCCGTATCATACCGCCCACAACCGATTGTGGTGAGATGGCCGAGCAGGCTGAAGGCGCTCCCCTGCTAAGGGAGTATGGGGTCAAAAACTCCATCGAGGGTTCGAATCCCTCTCTCACCGCCATTTGTTTAATTTGTCTCGCACCCGTAGCTCAGCTGGATAGAGTACTCGGCTACGAACCGAGCGGTCAGAGGTTCGAATCCTCTCGGGTGCGCCATTTTAAATCGACTCTATTGTTTAAAATGGTCTGAGCAAATTAAACACCAACTACGCACCCGTAGCTCAGCTGGATAGAGTACTCGGCTACGAACCGAGCGGTCAAAGGTTCGAATCCTTTCGGGTGCGCCATTTTACTTCTTTATAATTTCCAACTCATTTTCTAAAACAATCAAAAGTGCGGTCGTTTTTTCGTGTATTTTTTAACGAAGCCGTTCTAACACGTGCGGTTGATCCAACACTAGCCCATACACATTTGCCAGAAAATAGGTTTGTTCTTCTTCCGGAATGTTGTGTGGCATTAACTCAAGCACATATTGATGAATAATTAAAACTTGTGGAAAAATCACCGCACTTTGAATTTCAGCCAAAAAATCGGCATATAACGGCGAAGCTCGATGACCACGTTTAATCCGCCCTAATGCGCTAGCAATATGCACCAACATCATTTTTACCTGCTCGGTTTCCACATCAACCTGCCAGTGTCGTTGCAGGTGTTGGCGGACGTTTAGCACGGTATCCACGATATGCTCGTCGATTAATTCGCGCATTTGAAATGCCCAAAGCCGTTGTTGAATATCCATTCGCTTTATCCGTCAAGAAAATCAGTTAAGTATAACCAAATTCACATTAATTAAACGGTGCATTGATCACAAATTTATAGCAAAATAACGTTCTCTTCATTTTTTAAGTCAGACAATTCGGAAGGCGATATGTTAGATAATGATGTTATCAACCAATATGACGGTTTAATTTTTGATATGGACGGTACGGTCATTGACACTATGCCAAGCCACGCGAAAGCATGGGAAATGGTGGGGCAACATTTCGGTTATCCGTTTAACGGCAATTTATTATATGAGATGGGCGGTGCGCCGGTGAAAACCATTGCTTTGGAAATGATGAAACGCCATGCCATGCCGTTAGACCAATTAAATAATGTGATTGAATTAAAACGCGAATATGGCAAAGAATTGATCATGAAACATGCCACCTTATTACCCGCAGCCAATGTAGTACGTTCTTTTTATGCGAAAAAACCGCTTGCACTCGGCACAGGCTCCCACCGTGCCATGACTGAAATCCTGTTGGATAAATTTGATTTTGAGAAATATTTTTCCGCTATCGTGACCGCCGAAGACATTCAGAATCATAAACCGGCACCGGATACCTTTTTGCGTTGCGCCGAATTGATTAAGGTAAAACCGCAACGTTGTTTGGTGTTTGAAGATGGCGATTTAGGTATTCAAGCAGGATTGCGTGCCGGCATGGATGTGTTTGATGTGCGGGTAAATAAATTATTAAGAGATACGTCATGCTAAGCGAAAAAGACAAAATGCTACAGGGGTTGGCTCATCAAGCTTATTCTGATGAGTTAGTAGCAATGCGTCTGCGCGCTAAAGAGTTGCTTTATGATTTCAATATCGCCACCCGTCCAAGTAATAACGCGGAAAAAGTGCGGTTGATTTTAGAATTGTTTGGCTAAGCTGACGAAACCGTCCATATTAATTCGCCATTTTGTTGCGATTATGGGGCGAATATTCGTGTGGGGAAAAACTTTTTCGCAAATTATCACTGCACCATTTTAGACAATGCTCCTGTGACCATTGGTGATGATGTGATGTTTGCCCCTAATGTGAGCTTATACACCGTCGGTCATCCGCTCGATGCGGATTTACGCCTTGCCGGCTGGGAACAAGCCAAGCCGATTACGATTGGCAATAATGTCTGGGTGGGGGGCAATGTTGTCATTTTAGGTGGTGTAACCATTGGTAATAATGCCGTCATTGCCTCCGGCTCCTTAGTGACAAAAGACATTCCTGCCAATAGCCTTGCTATGGGATCACCTTGTCGGGTAGTTCGTCAAATTACCTCAGCGGATCGCGAGAGCTATCTGCGCAACTATATGCCACAGCAAGAGCATGTTTGATCTTTTTAGCTGGGATTGGTGGCAATCTTTATTAGGTGAACATCGTTTATGGATTATGTTTGCCAGTGCTTTTCTAAGTTCCACCGTATTACCCGGTAATTCCGAAATTATTTTTCTTACCATCGCCACCCCGTTATTGTGGGCAGGCTCTACTTATTTTTCTGCCGATATTCAAAGTTTATTGTGGGTTGCCGTGTTCGGGAACAGTTTAGGAAGTCTGACCACCTATTTATTAGGTCGTTGGCTACCTCCTATGCAAAAAATACAAGACCATCGCAAAATTACTTGGGTGTTAGAGAAAACACAACGCTATGGCAGTCTGATGCTATTTTTTAGTTGGTTGCCCATCGTGGGGGATTTGTTTTGTGCAGTGGCAGGTTGGTTGCGTTTGAACTGGGTGGCTTGCCTAGTATTTATTACCCTTGGCAAAATAGTGCGGTATGTTTTTTTATTATTTTTAGGGGTTAATGTTTTTTTATAACACTGTAAAATGGGTAAAAAAATGCCTCCCACGAGGAGAGGCGAATAACCTAAGGAACCAATTTTATTAAAACAACTGCAAGTTGCTTGTAACATATGACAATAGTATAAAGTAAAAAGTTCAAAAAAATTTACAAAAATTTGAAATTAATTTACGATCGCTTATATTTTAAGCAAAAACAGCAAATTTGAGGAGAAATTATGCCATTACTTGATAGTTTTAAAGTGGATCATACTCGTATGAAAGCTCCAGCAGTAAGAGTTGCTAAAACTATGAGTACGCCAAGGGGCGACACTATAACAGTTTTCGATTTACGTTTCACTATTCCGAATAAAGAAAATTTGCCACCAAAAGGCATTCATACCTTAGAACATCTTTTTGCCGGTTTTATGCGCGATCATTTAAATGATGATGTAGAAATCATCGACATTTCCCCAATGGGCTGTCGTACCGGTTTTTATATGTCCTTAATCGGCACGCCAAATGAACAACAAGTGGCAAAGGCGTGGCTCGCTTCCATGCAGGATATTTTAAATGTTAAAGAACAAAGCCAAATTCCTGAATTAAACGAGTATCAATGCGGTACTTACACCGAACATTCCTTGGCTGAAGCTCATCAAATCGCCCAAAATGTGTTAGCACGCGGCGTTAGTATCAATAAAAATGAAGAGTTGACCTTAGATGAAGCCTTGTTAAATCACTAATTTTGAGAGGAACCAATATGACCACTATCGGCACACCATTAACCGCCAAAGCGGTAAAAGTCATGATGCTTGGTGCTGGCGAGTTAGGCAAAGAAGTTGTGATTGAATTACAACGCCTGGGCGTTGAAGTTATTGCGGTAGATCGTTACGAAAACGCACCCGCACAACAGGTGGCACATCGCGCTTATACCATTTCCATGTTGGATGGTGAAGCCCTACGCGCCTTAGTGGAGCAAGAGCGTCCCGATTATATCGTACCGGAAGTGGAAGCTATCGCCACCGACACGTTGGTTGCGCTGGAACAAGAAGGCTTCACGGTGATTCCTACCGCCAAAGCAACCAAGCTCACTATGAATCGTGAAGGCATTCGTCGCTTGGCGGCCGAAGAGTTAGGCTTGCCAACATCGCCTTATCAATTCGTCGACAACTTTGCCGACTTCAAAAGTGCGGTGGAAAAAATTGGCGTTCCTTGTGTTGTCAAACCGATTATGTCCTCTTCCGGCCATGGACAAAGCGTTATTCGTTCGTTAGATCAAATCCAACGCGCCTGGGATTATGCCCAACAAGGCGGACGCGCCGGCGCGGGACGGGTTATCGTAGAAGGTTTTGTTAAATTCGATTACGAAATTACCTTATTAACCGTCCGCCATATCAACGGTACCTCCTTTCTGGCACTGGTGGGACACATTCAAGAAGACGGTGACTACCGCGAATCTTGGCAGCCTCAAGCCATGTCAGAAGTCGCATTGCAAAAAGCGCAAAACATTGCGGAGAAAATCACCGGCGCCCTTGGCGGACGTGGCATTTTCGGCGTAGAAATGTTTATTCGTGGTGATGACGTCATTTTCAACGAAGTTTCCCCGCGCCCACACGACACCGGCATGGTCACAATGATTTCACAAGAGCTCTCTCAGTTTGCATTACACGCCCGTGCAATTCTTGGTTTGCCAATTCCAACAATTGATTTCATCAGCCCCTCTGCATCTAAGGCCATTGTCGTAGAAGGCAAATCCAACCAAGTGCAATTTGCCAATTTAGACAATGTGTTGGCCGAACCGCAAACCAACCTGCGTATTTTCGGTAAAGGCGAAGTGAACGGACATCGTCGTCTAGGTGTGCTATTAGCACGTGACGTCAGTACGGAAAAAGCCTTGGAAAAAGTCCGTCGTGCTTATGAAAAATTAGAGGTTATTTTGTAATTTCTCAAATTTGATTAAAAAGTGCGGTAAAAAATAATTATGTTTTTTAACCGCACTTTTTTCTGCTCCCTTCCTGATTTTACAAGTCTTCAACCAAATTCCTCATTGATAATTTCCGATGTAAAACTGTTGGCAACATGGCCACTTTGAACTAATTTCTTTTCTCCGTAGTAAAAGTGATGTGGTTAAATCAAATGAATTGATACCTCTTCTTTTACCATGACGGATATTTAATCCCGTTACCCACGTAACGTTAAATTATCCCTACAATAAACTAGGAGTAGATTTATGAAATCTAAATTTATCAAAGGGTTAACTATTGTTGCATTAGTCGTTTCGGTTTCCGCCTGTGAAATGGACAGAACACAACGCAATACTGCGGCAGGCGCGGCAATCGGCGGACTTGCAGGAAATTGGCTTGGTGGAGATATGGGCTCCACATTAGGCGGCGCAGCATTGGGCGGCGTCATCGGTAGCCAAGTGCAAAAAGGAAAACGCTATTACGATAATGACGACGATGATCGTTGGGAAAAACGTCGCCATCATCACCATCATCATTACCACCACAAAAAACACCGCTATCACGATGACGACGATGATTAGTGAGAAATAGGGAAAGACACTAGCAATATAAGAAAACACAAAAGCAATGAATTTCGATTCATTGCTTTTTTTGTTCCTAAAAATCCAACCATACTTTGAAATCTATTTCATCACGGTAATCGTCCATTTGGCGTCATCAATTTGTTCATAATTTATCACTTCATAGCCTCCCTCGATAGTCTATACGGGATAGCTTCGGCCACGTAATTAAATAATCATGCCCCAAAGTGCGGTCAAAAAAAGTAATATTTTTACACACTCGCTTTTTCAGTGATGCCAAAAGAAGAATAAATCACGGAAAGTGATTTATGAATCCTTTTCCAAGAGAATTTTCCTTTCTGTGAATCTGGCCTTTGCCGGCATTCTTTCTTCAATCCGTTGACGGTTAGTGGCTAGGGCTTGTTCGGTGGGGATGTAATCTAGCCATAATGCGGGATCGGTGCTGAGTTCTTGCGGCCAAATATATGTCACGTTGAAACCACGCACTCTGCATTCGGCATGGAGTGCACCATAACGTTTTTTCAAGAAGGCCATTTTATTAAAGAAAAACCGCACATGACCTTCACCCAGTTTATATTCCGTCGGTTGGCCTTTTAGGTGAAATTTCCCTTTGGCAACAGCGTTGGGAATACGGGTAAGTTCGCGGTGTTCGGCAAGCAAATGTTGATCGCACAATTCACTCGGCGGGACAAGATTAATTCGGGTCATAAATCATCACAAAATTAATAAAGAGGTGTAATACTAGAAGAAAGTCAGTATGCCGTCCAGCTTATTTGTGTGGCTCTAACATTACTTACACCCCAACAAGCTCAGAGGTCGTCATTTCAGAATTGTGCTACGGCTACATAATTTTGTTTTTTTGACCGCACTTTTAATCCTAAGAACGAATTGCGACTATACTATTTTTCCTGAAACACCTTCAGCGCCGCCTGATATTCTGTTGATTGATCCAACAAAATCTTGGCGGCGGCACGCAATTTTTCAACATCGGAGGTCGGCAAATAGAAGGATGTGCCGATATTTAGCACCTCATTTTTCAGCTTGCCGTCAGGCAACTGCTTCAAACTCAAATTCACAAAATAAATCTGAATTTTCCTGCCCTTATGTCGCTTGGCGTATGCATTCCATTGTTCGGTAAATTTCTGCGAGTATTGCAAGGTCGATTCACTGGTTTTATTAATCGGCACACGAATGACCGTATTCACCACATCAGTAATGCCGGGAATGTCCGCCGATTTATCCATTTCCGTGGTGATTTCATTTTGTGCATTCACATTAACCACCACAATGTTGCGTAATTGGCTTTGCTCTAACATGGCATAAAGTTCTTCTAACTGCATCACATTGGATATATCTAACAAGCCGGCCAGACCTAAATTGTCCGTCAAACCACCGTCCACCAAATGTAAATAAGGGTGTGATTGCGTGTCTTGATAGCGGGTCACGTATGCCTTCATCGCCATCAAATTTTGCTGCGCTAACGTGCTAAGCTGATATTGCGATGTCATGTGCAAGGGGTGATAAAAATGACAATTTCCGCCATGATTATTTAGCGTGATTGGTGAGAAAATCAAAGGCACCGCACTTGATGCGGCCACGGCTCGAGCAATTTGTAAATCGTTTAAATTCAGGCACAGCATATCGAAAAAATCTTGCGTAAAGTTCACTTTCTGCCCTGCCGTCATATCTGTTGCGCTGATTACCGCAAAAGGGCCTTTACGTTGAGTTGCCAAATCGGCAAATTTTTTGTTTTTATATAACGTCAGATTAAGCTGTTCCTGCAACAAATCACTGCGCCCGAATTGCGAGGAGGTTAAACGGGGTACATTAGAAAGAGAAAAGACTTGCGTAATCAATTCCTTCTGAAGGTTCTTGTTTAAAAAACGCTCATTAAATTTGGGAATAACATCCCGCCCTTCCAAAGAAAAATAACCAGCTAGCACAGCCCCGCCGGACACGCCATACACCACATCAATATTATCTAGCAACGTATCGCCTTTTTCCGTTGGCCGAACCGGTGTGTTTTTAAACTGTTCCAGCACCCCATACCCTAATGAAGCCGCGCGTGATCCGCCGCCGGAAAAAGTCACAATCAGCAAATTTTCTTTTTGTAACGCTTGCTCCATGGCGGTACTTAAACGATAACCTGTTTGCGGTTCAATTTGGCTAATGGTTTCAGTAGGTTGATAGGTCACCAGATTACAAGCTGACAGCCATATAATGTAGCAGACAAGCCATAGAGTATTAAAAAGGAAACAAGGTTTCATAAATGTATGGGTGGTAAAAATAAGCCTAAGCGCATTTTACTGCTTTTGAGCAAAAGGGGTAAAGTGCGGTAAGTTTTACTCGCATTTTTAGGCAAGAGTGCTCTCCACAATGTTAAAAATCTCACAAAACTGACAACCTTGTATAAAAATCCTCAAAAATGTTACCTAGATCACGTTCTACAAAAATTTTTTCATTATAATTCGTAAATAATTTTATTGAAGGAGAACCACTTATGAACGCAAAACAAATCGCCCATTATATTGATCACACCGCACTCACCGCTGAAAAAACCGATGCGGATATTCTAAAACTCTGTGATGAAGCCATTGAACATCAATTCTTTTCCGTTTGTATTAATTCTTGTCATATTCCTTTGGCAAAACAAAAACTTGCCGGCTCCAATGTAAAAATCTGCACCGTCGTCGGCTTTCCGTTAGGGGCTAATTTAAGTTCGATCAAAGCCTTTGAAACCCAAGAAGCCATTGCCGCCGGCGCCAATGAAATCGACATGGTCATCAATGTTGGTTGGATAAAATCTAACAAATGGTCGGCGGTAAAAGAAGATATTCAAACAGTTTTAAATGCCTGCAACGGCACGCCATTAAAAGTCATTTTAGAAACCTGTTTGCTCACCAAAGAGGAGATCGTACAAGCCTGCGAAATCTGTAAAGCCTTGAAGGTGGCTTTTGTGAAAACGTCGACTGGGTTTAACAAAGGCGGTGCAACAGTGGAAGATGTAGCATTAATGAAACACACCGTAGGTGACATTGGCGTGAAGGCTTCCGGCGGTATCCGAGATACGCAAACTGCCATTGCTATGATTAAAGCCGGTGCTACCCGTATTGGTGCCAGTGCCGGTATTGCGATTATTCACGGCGTGCAGGACAGCAATAGCACTTATTAATTTGCCTAAATTGGGAACGCTACCATGGTTAAAAAACAACATTCACGGGTACAAAAGCTAGAATTCTTATTAAAGCAGATGGATAAAATTCATTTGCGTGACGCAGCGGAAATGTTGGATGTGTCGGAGATGACTTTGCGCCGTGATTTAAGCAATGATGGTAGCAACGTGGTGTTATTAGGCGGTTATATTGTGATGAACCCGCAAAAAAGCGGCAACAATTATCAAATCTTCGATCAGCAAACACGCCATGTCACGGAAAAAATGCGGGTGGGCAAGCTGGCAGCCTCGTTGGTAAAAGACGGTGACGTGGTATTTTTCGACTGCGGCTCCACCATCCCTTTTATTATTTCGCAGATTGATCCGTCCATAAAATTCACCGCACTTTGCTGTAGCATCAACAGCTTCATGGCATTGCAAGACAAACCCTACTGCGATGTCATTTTGTGCGGCGGACATTATTCACGACATAACTCCTTCTTCGCCTCCATACGGCTTAACAATGAACTGGACGCCATTTGTACCACCAAAGCCTTTATTTCTGCCGCCGGCGTGGACATTAAACAAGGCGTCACTTGTTTTAGTTTGGAAGAAGTGAAAGTGAAACAAAAAGCCATGGCAAAAACTCAACAGACGATTTTGGTTTTTGATCACCACAAAGTGCATAAAACCCAACAAGGTTACATTGGCGATCTAACACAGTTTGATTTACTGATCTCCAACCAACCGCTCCCCTCCGCCTTCGGCGATGTCCCACAACTACAAATAAAATAATAACAAAAAATTCAATTTTGCGATCCATAGCCCAAAAAAGTGTGTTTGAAGTAGCCTTCACAACACGCTTTTTTTATGTTGTCATTCCTATTATTTACGGAGGACAAGATGTCTTTAGCCATCGTTTACAGTCGTGCTTCAATGGGCGTGCAGGCGCCTTTAGTGACGATTGAAGTGCATTTAAGTAACGGCAAGCCTAACTTTACGTTGGTTGGATTGCCGGAAAAAACTGTTAAAGAAGCACAAGATCGAGTTCGTAGTGCATTGCTGAACGCCGAATTCAAATATCCCGCCAAACGCATTACCGTCAATCTCGCGCCTGCTGATTTACCCAAAGAAGGCGGACGTTTTGACTTGCCTATCGCTATCGGTATGCTTGCGGCTTCAGGCTATATTGACGCGGAAAAATTAAAACAATTTGAATTTATCGGTGAATTGGCATTAACCGGTCAACTCCGCGCGGTACATGGCGTAATTCCTGCTATTTTGGCTGCCAAAAAAGCAAAACGAAAATGTATTATCGCTTATGGCAATGCTAATGAAGCCTCATTGATCTCCGATCAAGAAACGTATTTTGCCCATTCATTGCTTGAAGTTGTGCAATTTCTCAATAATCAAGGGGAACTGCCTTTGGCAAAGGACATAATGGCTCAAAGTGCGGTGGATTTTGGCGGCGAAAATCAAAAAGATCTGACGGAGATTATCGGTCAACAACACGCCAAGCGGGCGCTGATTATTGCCGCAGCCGGGCAACATAACTTGTTATTTCTGGGCCCACCCGGCACTGGTAAAACTATGCTTGCCAGCCGTTTAACGGGGCTATTACCGGAAATGACCGACCAAGAAGCCATCGAAACCGCCTCCGTCGCCAGTCTCGTGCAAAATGAATTGAATTTTCATAACTGGAAACAACGCCCTTTCCGTGCCCCACATCACAGCGCGTCCACTCCGGCTTTAGTGGGAGGTGGCACAATTCCAAAACCCGGCGAAATTTCTCTCGCGCATAATGGTGTGCTTTTTTTAGACGAATTGCCTGAATTTGAACGTAAGGTGCTGGATGCTTTACGCCAACCGTTAGAAAGTGGAGAAATCATTATTTCGCGTGCCAATGCCAAAATTCAGTTTCCGGCAAGGTTTCAGCTTATCGCGGCGATGAACCCAAGCCCAACGGGGCATTATCAAGGGACACACAATCGTACGTCGCCGCAGCAAATCATGCGGTATTTAAATCGTCTCTCCGGCCCATTTCTGGATCGTTTTGATTTATCCATTGAAGTGCCTTTGTTGCCACAAGGCAGTTTGCAAAATAATACGGAGCGTGGCGAACCTAGCGCAATCGTCCGTGAAAAAGTGTTAAAAACCCGCAACATCCAATTAGAACGTGCAGGCAAAATAAACGCCCACTTAACCGGTAAAGAAATTGAACGCGATTGTAAACTGGAAGGCAAAGACGCGTTATTTCTTGAAAGTGCTCTGACCAAACTAGGGCTTTCCGTACGGGCTTACCACCGAATCTTAAAAGTGTCACGCACCATTGCTGATTTAGAAGGTGAAAAATGCATTACCCAAAAACATTTGGCTGAAGCATTAGGCTACCGAGCAATGGATCGGTTTTTACAGAGGCTATCGAAAGAATCAAGCTAAATTAATAAGTTAAAAATTAGAATAACGTTACCCAAAGTGCGGTGAGTTTTGAAAACATTTTTGAAACCCACCGCACTTTATCTTTTGTAGTATCTTTAAACTGTAAAAACTGACATAATTTACATAAATCTGACAAATCAAAACCAACTCACCGTTCAAAAAATAGTCACCGATCTCTTAAAATAGGTTATTTTTTAATCAAAATCATTTATTTCTTAAAAATTTATTAAGAGATTTTCCAATTGCTCAATAAATGAACTTTTCTAATATTAATTTCATATAATTCAAAAAGATAAACAATAACATTTTTTTATATTAAGTATTTAAAAATATGATAAAGATCAAATAATGAACAGAATATAAATATTTTTAGTGAACTTATAAAAATTGACTAAGTCACAGCTTATGTAAACCAACTGCAATGAAGTGTAAATTTCAATGCGGTTGTGTAAGTTTGCGTAAATCAAATTTTGATAAAGTAGGTTCCATTTTGGGACTTATTAATAATGGCAATAGTAAGGTTAACAATATGACGAAATACTTAATCGCTCTCACCACATTGTTTATTGCTTTATTCGCTACAGCAACTAACACCCAAAATGTCACCATCTCTGGTGGTGTCGTAAATAAATCTGATGGAACTGGTAGTCATGCTGCTATCAATGTGGGTTCCACGGTAGGGAGATCTGTAGGAAGTAATAATAACCAGACGGTTACCGTTAATGGTTCATTAGTGAATACAGCAACCGGTGGAAATAGTAAAGCCGCAATTAACCTAGGTTCTTCCGTTAATTATTCCGGAAGTAATAATCAGGTTGTCTCTGTGGGAACTATTGTGAATTCTGCCTCTGGGGGTGGAAAGTCAGAAGTTAATATTGGTTCTGTCGTGAAGGATTAATAGCAACGGCTCTATCAAGAATTGGAGTCTGTAGGCTCTACGCAAGAATAAGACGGGCATTAGTACTATCTTATAATTTTATTACTTAATAGGAGTATCACATGAAAAGCTTATTAAAAACAACACTTGTAGTTAGCATGATCGCCGCATTTGCAGTAGGCACCGCAAACGCCAAAGTAAGCATCCAAGGTAAAAGTGAACAGTCAGTAGATGTTAAAGGTGCTGTATCGAACTTTGCGATGGGGGCTGGTAAGGCAACCCAAAACCTAGCGTCCAATAATGGTAAAGTATCCATTAGCGGTAATAACAAACAATCCGTGGATATTCAAGGTGCCGTATCTAACTTTGCGATGGGTGCTGGTAAAGCAACTCAAAACTTAGCATCTAATAACGGTAAAGTAACTATCGGTGGTGACAACAAACAAACCGTTACCGTAAAAGGTGCCGTATCTAACTTCGCGATGGGTGTAGGTACAGCTACTCAAAATATGGCGTCTAACAACTCAGACGATTAGTATTTATAACTATCGGGAAATAGTCAATATTTCCCGATAGTTTAGTGTTGAGGAGCATTCATATGAAAAACAGATATTTTCATCAATGTGGGATCGCGTTAAGTTCACTTCTTATTTCATTCTCCGTTTTTTCCGCACAGTCTGAATTAGCACAAAGAATTGGAATGTCCCCCTTAGATCGTGCCAAAGTAAATTCTGTTCAAGCACAAAACTGGGCGAGAATAGGTATGTCAGAGGCCGATGCTGAAAATATGGCAGAATCTGCAAAATCTACTGCAAGTACTAGCCGCAGTGGGGTAGGAGCGCACGGTTCTAGAAACTGTACAACCAATATTGGTACAACAAATGTAACAAAAGGGATTAGTTCCGGCAGATACGGACCAAGCCGTAATACCAATAAAAATGTTGTAGTAAAAGGTGATGTAATCAACCTTTGCAAATAAAAAACTAATCAACAATAAGTTATAAACTTAATTTTTTATTCCGGACTATAATAAAGTGAAAATCTATCGTTCGTTTTGCGCGTATTTCGTGCTAGTAAGTTTGGTAGGGGGTTGTACCACCGGTACACAGTTACATGGTGATCGCCCTTATATTGAATCCACAACAACACATTCTCGTCCGGTATCCGAACCGGTAAGGGCCATGACCAGTTTTAGTGACAGTCTGAACTGTATGGATAATTTGTTATTACAAAGTAATGTTGGGCAGACTGTTGTTGCTATTAAGAAAATTAACGATCCGTCGGGGAAGGCGCTTGTTTCTGCAAACGATATGATCGTTACAGCGCTTTCTCAGATGTCTCGCACCAGTGGTGCATTCCGCGTTGTTGATTTTGAAATTGACCCAATCAAACAAGATACCGTTCAAACACTCACCAGCCTTTTGTTACCAACCGGTAGCGTACAAATTCCAGCACCGCAGATTTATATTTCCGGTTCTGTCTCCTTTGTAGACCAAAACGTATTGAAAAAATCTAACAGTCTCGGGGTTTCCGTTAGTGATGATGCTGAAATTGGTTTAGCCGGCGATTTAATTACAACAGCCTTAGGCATGGAATTACATATCGGTGATTTCCTTACCAGAACACTCTATCCGGGTATCGACTCTGCTAATGAAATTGTTGCAGCCAATAAAGGATTTGGTTTTGACTCCGGAGCAAAAATTAAAAAAGTCGGCGTACAATTCTCTTTTGAACGTAACTTATCACAAGGTGTCGGCGCCGCTGTTAGAACATTAACTGATTTAGGGGTACTTGAGCTCGTAGGTAAGTACTCGCAAGTACCGTATTGGCAATGTTTATCTTTAGATCAGTCCCATCCGGAATTTCAACGTGAATTGTTAGATTGGTACGGTGGTATGGGTGATAGTGAAAAAATTAAATTCTTCCAAACCGGTTTGCGTAATCTAGGTTACTACAACGGCAAAGTGAATGGTAAAGATTCACTGGAGTTAAAAGCCGCTTTAAGTGAATTTCAAAAAGATAACAAAGCGACGCCATCAGGTTTCATTAATTTTGAAACATACGAACGTATGATGAAGAATTATGCCCGTGTAGGTTCTAACGGCGATATTAAGAAAGCCGGTTTAGAACCAAGCGGTAAGAAAGATGACGAGCTCAATGAACCTCGTGGCGGTTATCCTTACCTTCATACCGATAAAGGTGATCCGATTACCATCAATTTAGCCTCAAGTAAGCCGCAATATAATGTGGGAGATAAGCTTGAATTAACGGCGAATGTTAATAAAGGTGGTGCGCATTTAAGTTGTTTCTATCAAGATGCAAACAACAGTATTGCTCAGATTTACCCTAACCCATTACAAACAGAAGAAAGTTTATCACCGGATAAACCATTGCAATTGCCGGGCAATAATTCTTTCTCACTTGATTTAAGCGCTAAAGGTAATGAATCTGTTATGTGTATCGCTTCTTACAGTTCATTACAAGGCAGATTAACACCACTGGTTGGTGAGCCGTTCAATCCGATTAATGTGAAAAGTATGAGCGAACTTTCTGATGCGCTAAAAGAAAACTTTAAAGACGAAATTAAAGGTGCTCAAACCATTAATTACACTGTTAACTAGACGTGAGGAAGTAATCAATGCCTGTATTTTCCAAAAAATTTAATCGCACTCTATTTTTCTCGCTCTTTAGTACTGTTGTGACTGCGTTAGTTAGTCCTCACAGCAATGCTGAGATTGTGATTAATAACTCTGTCGAGTTAACGGAAAATACGGCTCCGGCTGAAACAACTGAACCAGCTGCAACCGAAGAACAAGCATCGCAAGATACGAACAATGTATCAATGGTATTAAATAAAGCCTTCAGTGATTATAAACGGGGCAATTACAACAAGGCCTACAACCAGTTTGCGCCATATGCAGAGAGTAATAATCCTTTAGCATTAATGGCGACAGGTTATTTCTTATTTATGGGTTATGGCACTGAAGTTGATTTCAGTGGAGCGAAGTATTATTTGGAAAAAGCCGGTAAACTCGGGTTTGCCAGAGCTTATACCTTGTTGGGTCTAATGGAAAACAAACAGCAGGCGCAACAAACAGCTAATCAGTCAGTCGTTCGGCAGTTTAAAAAGGCGGCCGATATGGGCGACTCCGTAGGGGCAAACGCACTTGCCAATTTGTATTACCAGCAAGGTAATATCGCGGAGGCGCTTCATTGGAATAATCGTGCGATTTCATTAGGTAGTCATGCTGCAGCCTTGAATAAACAAACCATTACCAATGGTAATAACCGTTCTGCCCCGGTTGTCAGCACACCACCGGTAACCGCAACCAGTGAACATATTCAGAAACTCAAAAAAGAATCGCAAGAAGGCAACGGGCAAGCCAGTTATGAACTTGCCACTCGATACCACAAAGGTGTTGGCGTGCCTAAAAACTTTGGCGAGGCCATTCGGTTCTATCGTGTTGCAGCAGGTCAAGGTAATGCACAAGCACGCAAAGTTTTACCGATTATTTTATCCAAACAGAATCAATCAGGCACAAATCTGAACAGCTTGTGGATGCAAGAAACCTCTAATTTGGTTGCGACTCCGCCGATTATTTTAACGCCGGACAATAGCAATCCAAATGCTCCAACTCGTACCGCTGCGGTAAGAACGACATTGGTAGAAGATGATCCGCTGGAAAATCTGTTATCTCTTCGCCCTGGCGCGCTAACAAAATAATCACAGTCAATGGAGAACACAATGAAATCATCATTAACAAAAGCCCTTATTGCCACCGTTTTCGCTTCCGTATCAACCGGAGCGATGGCAAATGAACAGAAGGTTTCCGTCAATGGAGCAATTGTTAACAAAGCGATTGGTCCTGGGGCTGTGTCCGAACAAAATCTTCCCGGCAGAAGCAGCACTGTCATTAACGGAACCGTTACCACTGTAAATGGCAAAACCACCGTAACTCAAGGCCCATCAGGCCCGGTGAGAGCTGACGCGGAAGATTTTATCAACGCCAAATTACAGGGAGTCAACTTTGCTAAGAAGAATTTCAAAGGGAAGGATTTCACTAATGCAGACTTAAGAAATGCCAATTTAAGCCATGCTAATTTGGAAGACGCCATTTTAATTAATGCTAATTTTGCCGGAGCAGATTTGTCCGGAGCAAATCTAAAAGGTGCAGATATTACCAATGCTAACTTTGAAGGCGCTAAAACTGACGGCACGATTTGGTAACTTTCCGTGTTAGTTTGTTCATATAAAAAGCCCCTTTTTAGGGGCTTTTTATATCGCAATTTTAAGGCACGCCACGTAGCGATGGCACATTTTCATAAGGTGGCGCCGAGGTTGGGGCGGGTGTGGCGCTAAAGAGGAAAATAAACGGTTTCGGCGGTACCACTTTTTCATTCCGCCAAAGACTGCCCATAGAAACCAATTGCACATCTGACGGCAAATTGGCAATGCCGGCCTGCAACACTGCAATGGTATTTTTACGCGGATGACCAATAGCAATGGCAGTACCATGTTTTTGGGCATACTGTACAGCAGCCTGAAATTGCCGTTGAACATCGGCAAAAGCATCGCTATCGTCTAAAAATATGTGCCGATCTAACGCGCGTACGCCCTGCTCTTTTGCTATTTTCCCCGCCATGCTCCGCCCAATGGTACGGCTATCGAGGAAAAATAAATGATGTTCACGAAGTGCGGTCATTAATTTCGTCATTAATGGCACATCAGCGGTGGCGGCACTCCCCATGTGATTGTTCATCCCAATGGCATTAGATATGATATTTTTAGCAGTTTGTACGCGTTGGTTCACTTCATCTTGCGTCATGCCCAAATGTAGCCCGCCACCTTCAATCTTGATTTTCGACACCGTTTCCATAGGCATGTGGATCAAAATATCACGTCCTTGTTGATGTGCCTGTTGGTTGCGCGCTTTAGCGTGTGGCGCGGCGGGAATAATCGCCACGGAAACCGCTTGAGGCAACGCGAGAATTTGTGCATCTTCCTTGGGGTGATAGCCTAGATCATCAATGACAATCGCAAGTTTGGCAGAATACACCCAAGGCGACAGCAAAAGTGCGGTCAAAAAAAACAACGTTTTTTCAACGTTGGCTTTGCCAACGACCCTTTTCGGGAGGAATAAGCGAACGAGTGAGCTTATGAATAAAAAAAACAACGTTTTTATTGTCACGTTCATCGTAACCAACCTACTGGATTCACTGCCACGCCTTTACGACGAATTTCAAAATACAACCCGCTTTTGGATTGTCCTCCGCTGTTACCAACCTCACCGATTTTCTGCCCGGCTTTCACTAGTTGACCTTCTTTCACTGCAACGGATTGGTTATAACCATATAAACTTAAATCATTTTCGCCATGTTTGACGATCACCATCAAACCATAGCCTTGTAACCAGTTAGCGAGAATCACCCGGCCATCGGCAATGGCTTTGACCGACGTACCGCTTCCGGCAGCAATCACAATTCCCTTCCAGCGCAATTCGCCCATTTGTATAGAACCAAAACTATTCACGATTTTTCCGCTGACCGGGAAGGCATATTGTTTAGCCGGTTTACCTAAGCCGGACGAACTGCTTAACAACTGACGCTCCTGTGCAGTCGGCTGATAAGGTTTCTGCGTTTTGATTTCTTCTGCCTGTTTTTTCTGCGCCAAGGCGTCCCGCTCACGTTGCTCCTGTTGACGTGCCGCTTGCTCTGCCCGTTGAATTTCCTGACGAAGGGCATTTTCATTGGCTTTCAGCGCTTCTAATTTGCTTTCGTCACGACTTAAACTTTGCGTTAACTGATTCAAGGTGGATTGACGCTCTTTCTGAACTTTTTGTAACTCTTGCTGCTGTTTTTTCTGATCGGCAAGTTGTGTCTGTTGTTCTTTATGTTGTTCGGCAATCACATCTTTTTGTTTTGCCAACTGCGTTTGTGTATTCTGCAAATCCTCAATGAGTTTCATGCGCGCTTGATTCAAATGGGCATAATACGCTTTCATGCGATCGGCGTTTTGCCCTTTCTCCGACAACATTCGCTGTGCAACCGAAGCATTCGCGCCGGAACGATATGCAGCATCTAACTGCTTCGCCAGTTTCGCTTTTTGTTCTTTTTCCTGTTTTTGTAACTGTTTGATTTGCTTATCGGTATCGCTAATGCTTTTGCGAATTTCTTTCAAATCAGATTCCGTTTGACGTAATTTGCCAATCACATTGTGAATCTGATTTTCTTGATTTTTAAGTGTGGATTGCAACTTTTGCTGCTCGGCTTTTTGACCCGCAATTTTTTGTTCTTGCTGTTTAATTTGCTGATGAATTTTCGATAAGTCATCGCCTTGGGCGGCAAAAGAAAAGGAGGTAAAAAGGAAAAGTGCGGTCAAAATTGAACATGTTTTTTTCAATGGAATAAAAAAGCGACTTGCGGTACGAATACTTTTCGCCCCGCCGATAAGAGATTGCCCATGCTTAATTTTACTCGATTGTTGCCACATAACCTGCTTATTCCTTTTAACAAAACGCGCTAAATATACCATTAATTGCCGACAGACCTAAGCAAATATTCACCATACAAAAACACAACAAAAAACCACCGCACTTTGCCGCCAAAAATTCCCGTTGACGGATGCCTTTCATCATCCCACAATACGCCCCTATTTTGATTATTTTTACGCAAGGAAAGAAAATGGCTTTTAGCTCCTTATTTACTTTATTAGACGATATTGCCTCATTGTTGGATGATGTCTCGGTGATGACCAAAGTCGCCGCCAAGAAGACCGTTGGCGTTGTGGGCGATGATCTGGCATTGAACGCCAACCAAGTCACCGGCGCTACCGCAGAACGAGAACTACCTATTGTGTGGGCGGTAACTAAAGGCTCATTAGTCAACAAAATCATTTTAATCCCAATTGCGCTTTTGTTATCCGCCTTTCTGCCCGCGTTAATTGTCCCACTATTAATGATCGGTGGGGCATATTTATGTTTCGAAGGTGTGGAAAAAATTCTGCACAAATTCTTTTTTGCTCACCACGACGAACCCCATGAAGAAAACAAACCTTTTGATGAAAAGGCCAAAATTAAAGGTGCCATTCGTACCGATTTCATTCTTTCTGCCGAAATCATTATTATTGCTTTAGGCGAACTTTCCGACGCGGAAATCCTCACACAAATTATCTCGCTTATCATTATCGGGCTAGGCATTACCCTTGTGGTTTATGGCATTGTGGCCTTAATCGTGAAAGCAGATGATTTCGGTGTATTTCTTATAAAAAAAGGCGGTGCAGCCGAAACGTTAGGCAAAGGCATTTTATTTATCATGCCTAAATTTATGCGTTCCCTAAGTTTTATCGGTACCGTTGCCATGTTCCTTGTAGGCGGCGGGATTTTTGTACATAACGTTGAAACGTTGCATCATTTGCTGGCCGATTACCAAATCGCCGAAGGTTGGTTGGGAATACTATCTACAATTATAGTCGGTGTAGCCGTAGGTGCTTTATGCTGTTTGGTTGTGTTACCAGTGATGAAGTTGTTTGAAGAGAAAACAGCTTAATTACGCTATAATTGCAAAGATATGAGATTATGTAGTTTTATATTTCTAAGCTGTATTAGTTAATAGTTAAAAGAGTTGGGTTTGCCAGCTTTTTTGCTTAAAGAAATCTTTATAATAAATATACCCCATACAACCCAAAACTTACATAAAAATTTCTAGCATTATAATATTTACTCATGCATAAGCTTACCTTTTAATTGTAAGCAGTGAGTTAATTCGCTATTAAATTTATTGGGAACATCCTTCCTACATCTTCAACCTTTAACTTAATCCTGTTTATCCGCTTTGCCCAAAAACAAAACCCCCCGATGCATTCACATCAGGGGGCTACATTCAGCTTGGCGGTGACCTACTCTCACATGGGAACATCCCACACTACCATCGGCATTACGGCGTTTCACTTCTGAGTTCGGGATGGAGTCAGGTGGACCCACCGCATTATCGCCGCCAAAATTCGGTCGATGACTTAAAATCCGTCTTCTTTATCTTACTCTCTATCCTTCAAACCAAAACAAGCTGACTCTCAACTTTCTCTCTGTATCATCACCTCTATTCCCGGTGAATCACCTACAGTCTCTCTTTACTCTCTCTTAACTGCTACTCACCCAATTCCGCCCTCATGCCTCAGGTCTCCCCAAAAAACACTTGAGCGTTGTATGGCTAAGCCTCTCGGGCAATTAGTACATGTTAGCTCAATGGCTCGCACCACTTACACACCATGCCTATCTACGTCTTAGTCTTAAACAACCCTTACAGATTTATAATCTGGGAGAACTCATCTCTTGGCAAGTTTCGTGCTTAGATGCTTTCAGCACTTATCTCTTCCGCACTTAGCTACCCGGCAATGCGTCTGGCGACACAACCGGAACACCAGCGGTGCGTCCACTCCGGTCCTCTCGTACTAGGAGCAGCCCCAACCAATTCTCCAACGCCCACGGCAGATAGGGACCGAACTGTCTCACGACGTTCTAAACCCAGCTCGCGTACCACTTTAAATGGCGAACAGCCATACCCTTGGGACCTACTTCAGCCCCAGGATGTGATGAGCCGACATCGAGGTGCCAAACACCGCCGTCGATATGAACTCTTGGGCGGTATCAGCCTGTTATCCCCGGAGTACCTTTTATCCGTTGAGCGATGGCCCTTCCATGCAGAACCACCGGATCACTATGACCTACTTTCGTACCTGCTCGACTTGTCCGTCTCGCAGTTAAGCTTGCTTATACCATTGCACTAACCTGACGATGTCCGACCGTCATTAGCAAACCTTCGTGCTCCTCCGTTACTCTTTGGGAGGAGACCGCCCCAGTCAAACTACCCACCAGACACTGTCCGAGACCACGTTTCGTCATCTTCGTTAGAACATCAAACGTTAAAGGGTGGTATTTCAAGGTCGACTCCAACAATACTGGCGTATCATCTTCATAGTCTCCCACCTATCCTACACATCAAAATTCAATGTTCAGTGTCAAGCTATAGTAAAGGTTCACGGGGTCTTTCCGTCTAGCCGCGGGTACACCGCATCTTCACGGCGATTTCAATTTCACTGAGTCTCGGGTGGAGACAGCCTGGCCATCATTATGCCATTCGTGCAGGTCGGAACTTACCCGACAAGGAATTTCGCTACCTTAGGACCGTTATAGTTACGGCCGCCGTTTACTGGGGCTTCGATCAGGTGCTTCTCTTGCGATTACACCATCAATTAACCTTCCAGCACCGGGCAGGCATCACACCCTATACGTCCACTTTCGTGTTTGCAGAGTGCTGTGTTTTTAATAAACAGTTGCAGCCAGCGGGTCACTTCGACCGGTTCAACCTTCAGGGGTAAACCCTTACAATCTACGCCGGCGCACCTTCTCCCGAAGTTACGGTGCTATTTTGCCTAGTTCCTTCACCCGAGTTCTCTCAAGCGCCTGAGTATTCTCTACCTGACCACCTGTGTCGGTTTTCAGTACGGTTTAGATAAACCTGAAGCTTAGTGGCTTTTCCTGGAAGTGTGGTATCGGTTACTTCAGCTCCGTAGAGCCTCGTCATCATCTCTCAGTGTTAAGGAAGTCCGGATTTGCCTAAACTCCCCACCTACCAACTTAAACGTGCATATCCAACAGCACGCTAACCTAACCTGCTCCGTCCCCACATCGCAGTTTATCCAAGTACGGGAATATTAACCCGTTTCCCATCGACTACGCTTTTCAGCCTCGCCTTAGGGGCCGACTCACCCTGCCCCGATTAACGTTGGACAGGAACCCTTGGTCTTCCGGCGAACGGGTTTTTCACCCGTTTTATCGTTACTTATGTCAGCATTCGCACTTGTGATACGTCCAGCAGCCCTCTCGAGCCACCTTCTTCCGCTTACACAACGCTCCCCTACCCAACAGTATTGCTACTGATGCCGCAGCTTCGGTGCTATATTTGAGCCCCGTTACATCTTCCGCGCAGGCCGACTCGACTAGTGAGCTATTACGCTTTCTTTAAATGATGGCTGCTTCTAAGCCAACATCCTAGCTGTCTAAGCCTTCCCACTTCGTTTCCCACTTAATATAGACTTTGGGACCTTAGCTGGCGGTCTGGGTTGTTTCCCTCTCCACGACGAACGTTAGCACCCGCCGTGTGTCTCCTGAGTATCACTCTTCGGTATTCGCAGTTTGCATCGGGTTGGTAATCCGGGATGGACCCCTAGCCGAAACAGTGCTCTACCCCCGAAGGTGTCCACTCAAGGCTCTACCTAAATAGATTTCGGGGAGAACCAGCTATCTCCCGGTTTGATTGGCCTTTCACCCCCAGCCACAAGTCATCCGCTAATTTTTCAACATTAGTCGGTTCGGTCCTCCAGTTAGTGTTACCCAACCTTCAACCTGCCCATGGCTAGATCACCGGGTTTCGGGTCTATACCTTGCAACTACTCGCCCAGTTAAGACTCGGTTTCCCTTCGGCTCCCCTATTCGGTTAACCTCGCTACAAAATATAAGTCGCTGACCCATTATACAAAAGGTACGCAGTCACCCTTTCAGGCTCCCACTGCTTGTACGTACAAGGTTTCAGGTTCTATTTCACTCCCCTCACCGGGGTTCTTTTCGCCTTTCCTTCACAGTACTGGTTCACTATCGGTCAATCAGGAGTATTTAGCCTTGGAGGATGGTCCCCCCATCTTCAAACAGGATATCACGTGTCCCGCCTTACTTGTCGTTAGCTTAGTACCATAACCTGGACTTCGAGTACGGGGCTATCACCCTGTGTCGCCAAGCTTCCCAGCTTGTTCCTCTGCCTCTGTCATTATCACTAACAGGCTCCTTCGCGTTCGCTCGCCGCTACTAACGAAATCTCGGTTGATTTCTTTTCCTCGGGGTACTTAGATGTTTCAGTTCTCCCGGTTCGCCTCATTATCCTATGGATTCAGATAATGATAGTGGGTTCTTCACCCACTGGGTTTCCCCATTCGGACATCTTGGATTAAACGCCTCTTATCGACTCATCCAAGCTTTTCGCAGATTAGCACGTCCTTCTTCGCCTCTGATTGCCAAGGCATCCACCTTGTACGCTTTGTCACTTAACCATACAACCTCAAGTATTCTTATGATTAACTCAACCTTATGATTAACTCAACCTCATGAACTTAACATTAAATTGAAAATCCACTTAAAATCACAACATTGAATCGAAAAACACTTAACGCCGCTAAGCAGTAACAGTTAATTTATTAAGAGTAATCACCTTTTATCAATCACTCTCACTCAGACTTTCTTGAAAGTCTCGTTTTCAGCTTGTTTCCGGTTTGTTAAAGAACAGGTTTTTATAAAGAAGTTTGTTTCTTTATCATCATAGTTAAATTTATTGACTTGATATCTTTACGCCTACCTATTTGGACCACAAATAACGTATCTACTTTAAGTAAAGAAGATAAGTATGGTATTTTTAATAATACGTATGCAATAAACTTAACTATGACGATATTGGTGGAGATAAGCGGGTTCGAACCGCTGACCTCCTGCGTGCAAGGCAGGCGCTCTCCCAGCTGAGCTATATCCCCAATCATATCCTTTGGCTTTCACTCACACATAGTGCTTTTGATATATTGAAAGTTAATTCACAATGAAATTAACCAACCAAACTCACCAGTCTAAGTGGTGGGTCTGAGTGGACTTGAACCACCGACCTCACCCTTATCAGGGGTGCGCTCTAACCACCTGAGCTACAGACCCAACAGGATTTCTTGTCTTCTATAGTGTTCTGGCTCTGTCTACAATCATCAGCCAAACTGTGTGGACACTTAAGTTCGTCTTTCGGTAAGGAGGTGATCCAACCGCAGGTTCCCCTACGGTTACCTTGTTACGACTTCACCCCAGTCATGAATCATACCGTGGTAAACGCCCCCCTTGCGGTTAAGCTATCTACTTCTGGTACAACCCACTCCCATGGTGTGACGGGCGGTGTGTACAAGGCCCGGGAACGTATTCACCGCGACATTCTGATTCGCGATTACTAGCGATTCCGACTTCATGGAGTCGAGTTGCAGACTCCAATCCGGACTTAGACGTACTTTCTGAGATTCACTCCACCTCGCGGCTTCGTCGCCCTCTGTATACGCCATTGTAGCACGTGTGTAGCCCTACTCGTAAGGGCCATGATGACTTGACGTCATCCCCACCTTCCTCCGGTTTATCACCGGCAGTCTCCTTTGAGTTCCCGACCAAATCGCTGGCAACAAAGGATAAGGGTTGCGCTCGTTGCGGGACTTAACCCAACATTTCACAACACGAGCTGACGACAGCCATGCAGCACCTGTCTCATGGTTCCCGAAGGCACTCTCATATCTCTACAAGATTCCATGGATGTCAAGAGTAGGTAAGGTTCTTCGCGTTGCATCGAATTAAACCACATGCTCCACCGCTTGTGCGGGCCCCCGTCAATTCATTTGAGTTTTAACCTTGCGGCCGTACTCCCCAGGCGGTCGATTTATCACGTTAGCTACGGGCACCAAGCTCAAAGCACAATCCCCAAATCGACAGCGTTTACAGCGTGGACTACCAGGGTATCTAATCCTGTTTGCTCCCCACGCTTTCGCACATGAGCGTCAGTACATTCCCAAGGGGCTGCCTTCGCCTTCGGTATTCCTCCACATCTCTACGCATTTCACCGCTACACGTGGAATTCTACCCCTCCCTAAAGTACTCTAGACCCCCAGTCTGAAATGCAATTCCCAGGTTAAGCCCGGGGATTTCACACCTCACTTAAAAGTCCGCCTGCGTGCCCTTTACGCCCAGTTATTCCGATTAACGCTCGCACCCTCCGTATTACCGCGGCTGCTGGCACGGAGTTAGCCGGTGCTTCTTCTGTGATTAACGTCAATTTGTTGCGCTATTAACACAACAACCTTCCTCGTCACCGAAAGAACTTTACAACCCGAAGGCCTTCTTCATTCACGCGGCATGGCTGCGTCAGGGTTGCCCCCATTGCGCAATATTCCCCACTGCTGCCTCCCGTAGGAGTCCGGGCCGTGTCTCAGTCCCGGTGTGGCTGGTCATCCTCTCAGACCAGCTAGAGATCGTCGGCTTGGTAGGCCATTACCCCACCAACTACCTAATCCCACTTGGGTTCATCCTATGGCATGTGGCCCGAAGGTCCCACACTTTCATCTCCCGATTCTACGCGGTATTAGCGACAGTTTCCCGTCGTTATCCCCCTCCATAAGCCAGATCCCCAAGCATTACTCACCCGTCCGCCACTCGTCAGCATAAGTACAAGTACTTACCTGTTACCGTTCGACTTGCATGTGTTAAGCCTGCCGCCAGCGTTCAATCTGAGCCATGATCAAACTCTTCAATTCAAAAAGTTTAATCGCTCAATACTGCTGACTTAATTAATCTATCTATAAATAAACGAATCTTCGTAGCACTATTCAGTTCAATTTTAAAATTCTTTTAAAAACGAATCTTCAAGTGCCCACACAGTTTGTCTGATTGATTGTTAAAGAACAAAAATTCTGAGAACTACAGAATTTAGAAAATGGTCGGCGAGATAGGATTTGAACCTACGACCCACTGGTCCCAAACCAGTTGCGCTACCAAGCTGCGCTACTCGCCGAATGGGGTGGCTGATGGGACTTGAACCCACGACAACCGGAATCACAATCCGGGGCTCTACCAACTGAGCTACAGCCACCATATTGAATTGAGTCAGATTTGCATACCTCTGGCGCGCTCGACAGGATTTGAACCTGCGACCTTTGGCTCCGGAGGCCAACGCTCTATCCAACTGAGCTACGAGCGCCCTAAGCGTCGTTGCGGGGCGTATATTAAAAGTTTCAAAACTGCTTGTCTAGTATTTTTTTATAAATTTTTATTACACGCTATTTTTTTATGCAAAACGAATATAAATTGTAAAGTTATTGCTTGTTTTTTGTTTAATTTTAAGTTTTTAGACAAAAGATTATTTCTTATTTATTTCTTATTTATTTCTTAAACGTTTTGCCGCACGACGTTTCATACGACGAATCCAACGGGTAATTTTCCAAGCGCGCGTAATAGACGAAGAATATAAAAAGAACAAAATAATGAAGGCAATAAACATGATCCATTCATTAATGTAGTAAATCTCACCTAAAATCCCGAAACCTGCGCACAGTGCCGCAACAAAAGTAATCAACAAAAATGCTTGGCGAGAACTTAAACCGGCACGCACCATTAAATGGTGAACGTGTAAACGATCCGGCCGAAACGGACTTTTCCCTTTTCTTAAACGACGGTAAATAATCGCCACCATATCAACTAACGGAATAGCAATTACCCAAAGCGCTGTTACCGGATTCATTGGATGGCCTTTACCCTGAGTACTTAAAAGCAAAATCCAAATAATGGTAAAACCGATTAAGGTACTTCCTGCATCCCCCATAAAAACTTTAAACTTAGGCCCTAATGGAATTCCTAAATTCATCATTAAATAAGGTAGTACGGCAATAATTAAACCAAAACTCCAATAGGCCAAATCCATTTGTCCATCGCGATACATTAAAATACCAATCGCCGCAAAAGACACACAAGACAAGCCTCCAAGTAAGCCATCTATACCATCAATCATATTAAATGCGTTAATAATCCCGATAGTCGCCAACACTGTGATAATTAATCCAATTGATCCTAATGTTAACTGGAATGGCCCTAAAATCTGTCCCAAATGATCGAGATATACATTCCCCATGTCAATCATCAGAATCGCCAAGAAGGCCTGGATGCCCGCGCGTAAAAAAGGACTTATATCATAACGGTCATCAATGATTCCCATCAACAAAAGCACTAAGGTACTGAATAAATATAGATAAGGAAGCCTAGTTTGATCCCATTGCATGAGGTAGAAGCATAGATTCCCCATAAACAAGGAAATCCCACCAATGAGCGGGATAGCGCCTTGGTGACGTTTACGATAATTCGGTTTATCCACTAATCCAATATGGATAGCAATCGGACGCATCACGATTAAGGTTAGAAATGCGCCTAAAAAAGTAATAAATAACGTTAGCAACATAAGCTCTTTCCGTGAAAACAAGTGCGCAAAGCATATCATAAAGGAAAAATCGTACATAAATATTTTTAACAATATTCTCTTTTTTCAGTACAATAGCTTACATTTTTTGAACACAAGGATAAAAAAAGATGACAAATTCAACCGCACTTTTTTCCCGCGCACAACAAGTGATTCCCGGTGGCGTTAACTCCCCTGTTCGTGCCTTTAATGGCGTAGGCGGAACGCCTGTATTTATTGAAAAAGCTCAAGGCGCTTATATTTTTGATACAGAAGGTAAACAATATATTGATTATGTAGGTTCATGGGGGCCTATGATTTTGGGTCATAACCACCCGGCGATCTTAAAAGCCGTACTCAAAACTGCCGAAAACGGTTTAAGTTTTGGTGCGCCGACATCATTAGAAATTGACCTTGCCGAATTGGTTTGCCAACTGATTCCATCGATTGAAATGGTGAGAATGGTCAGTTCCGGTACCGAAGCCACTATGTCCACCATTCGTTTAGCCCGCGGTTATACCAAACGTGACAAAATCATCAAATTTGAAGGTTGCTACCATGGCCATGCCGATTCGCTATTAGTAAAAGCAGGTTCCGGCGCGCTAACCTTAGGCCAACCTAATTCTCCCGGCGTACCGGCCGACTTTGCCAAACACACCCTCACTTGCACTTACAACGACCTCAACTCCGTCAAACAAGCATTTGAGCAATATCCGAATGAAATCGCCTGTATTATCGTAGAACCCGTTGCCGGCAACATGAATTGCATTCCGCCAAAAAACAATTTCTTACAAGGGTTACGTGAACTTTGTGATCAATACGGCGCCGTATTCATTATTGATGAAGTGATGACCGGTTTCCGTGTGGCACTTGGCGGCGCACAACATTATTATAATGTCACGCCGGATTTGACCTGTTTAGGCAAAGTGATTGGCGGTGGGATGCCGGTAGGCGCTTTTGGCGGCAAAAAAGAAATTATGCAGCATATCGCACCGACAGGGCCGGTATATCAAGCCGGTACCTTATCCGGCAACCCAATTGCCATGGCGGCCGGGCTTGCTTGCCTGACCGAATTAAAGAAAGCGGGCAATGAGCAAAAATTGGCCCAACAAACCGAAAAATTGGCGAAAGGCTTGCAACAGCTTGCCGATAAGCATCAAGTGCCGTTTGTCGTGAATTATGTAGGCGGTATGTTCGGTATTTTCTTTACCGATAAAAAAGAAGTGAGTTGCTATCAAGATGTGATGGCCTGCGACACTGAAAAATTCAAACGCTTCTTCCATAAAATGTTGGCCTTAGGCGTGTATCTAGCACCTTCCGCATTTGAAGCCGGCTTTATGTCTCTAGCTCATTCCGATGAAGATATCGACCGCACTTTAGCGGCGGCGGATATTGCCTTTGCCGAGTTGGCTTAGTTCGAGGAATAAAAAGTGCAGTGGATTTAAAAACGCTTTAAAAATCCACCGCACTTTTTACGAAAAAGCTAGTTTAAAATATGCAACAATCGCTCTAACAACGCCTTTCTTTCCATCTCGTTCAACGCCCTGTCCTCTTTATTGGTCAAAATAAAGAAGTCTTCCGCTTTTTCTCCGATAGTTGTGATTTTGGCATTGCACAAATTCAGTTCAAGTTCGCAAAATACCGCACTGACATCTGCCAGTAAACCAGCTCGATCCAATGCAAACAATTCCATTTCCGTTTGATCGGTTTTGTCGAGATTCAAAAAACGCACTTCAGTTTTTACATGAAAATGCGCCAGTTGATGTTTTTCACGTAATCGTTGTTTATTGACCAGCTCGAAAGTTAAACTTTCCGTCAGCGCCGTCTCCAGCATACGACGACGATCAAAAGGCAACTCTGAACCATCGAGCTCGGTAACAATAAAACTGTCCAACACATAACCGTCTTTAGCGGTAATAATTTGCGCATCGTGAATACTCAGTTTTTTTGCGCCAATGGTGGTCACAACTTTATTAAATAGGTTAGGTCGGTCTTGTGTATAAACGAAAATTTCAGTGCCCCCACCGGAAAACCGATTACTCACCTTCACCAATAAATCACCCTTAAACTCGGCAAGTAAGCAAGTATGCCAACTAATTTGTTGCGGTGAATTACGTAAAAAATAATCCAACGGACAACGTTGCCACAATTTTTCGATTTGCAACGCTGAAAGTGCGGTGTTTTTTGCGCGTATTTCCAATAACGCTAACTCTTGATGTTCTTTGGCTTTCACCTGATTATCTAACAACGTTTGCAAGCCTTGGCTAAACTGCTGTTTGGCATAATCATAAAGTGTTGCGATTAGAGAACGTTTCCAACTGTTCCACAGGGTTTCATTGGTTGCCACAATATCTGCCACGGTTAAACAGGTTAAATAATCCAAGCGCACCTGATTACACACTTGTTCAGCAAAATTCAGCACCACTTCCGGATCATGAATATCACGTCGTTGGGCCGTTACCGACATCAATAAATGCTGCTCCACCAACCACGCCATAGTTTCAGCTTCTCGTTGGTCAAAACCGTGTAACAAGGCAAACTCGCGCACATCAACAGCACCAAGTATTTCATGAGCGCCCCCCCGTCCTTTGGCAATATCGTGAAATAACGCAGCGATGTAAAGCAAAATGCGGTCGGGAATTTGGCTAAATATTTGATAGCAAATCGGATGTGCCTTGGCAGATTCTTCGGATAAAAAACTCTCTAGTTTCAGCATTACGCGAAAAATATGCTCATCCACCGTATAACAATGGAATAAATCGAATTGCATTAAGCCTACAATATTGCGCCATTGTGGCAAATAGGCCGTCAACACGCCATATTGATGCATGAGGAAAAACGCTCGCTTGATAGCCAAAGGCTGATTAAAGAGACGAATAAATTTCTCCCGTGCTGATGGCGACTCACACAAATAACTCAGTTGATGCTCTTGGCGATACTCCAGCGTCAAATGCAATTCACGCAATACGGAAGAATGAATCTCGGCATCCGGATATTGGGTAAGATAATAAAAAAGATCGAGAATGCTGTCCGGTTGCTGTTCAAAACATTGATGATTACGCAAACAAATAGCTTGATTTATCAAGCTAAAATTTTCATCTAATACCTGTTCATGAATGATTTCGTAATCAATCAGGAAATGCTCCTGATAATGTTTCACCAACAACTCACTTAGCAAAGAGATGGAATGTAACGCCCGAAAAAAGCGTTTCATCATGGTTTCCACGCCTAAATTGCCTTCGCCTTGAAAACCTAATAATTCGCTGACTTTCAACTGACGATCAAATAACAAGCGGTTGTCATAACGTTTTAAAATCAAGTGCAAAGCATACCGCACTTTAAATAAAAACTGTTGGCTCTTCAGCAATAAGGCGTGTTCGGCAGGATAAATAAACCCCGCCTGTAAAATTTCCTGTAAATTTTTCGCACCGTTATGACGCAAGGCAATCCAATATAACAAATGCAGATCACGCAACCCGCCGGGACTATATTTAATGTCGGGTTCAAGATTATAAGAGGTGTTGTTATAGCGTTGATAACGCGCTATTTTTTCTTGAATCTTCGCCTGACAAAAATCAATTTTTGACCAAAAATCTTCCTGCCTAACCAACTGCACAAGTTGCTCAAATAAGGCATGATGACCGCACAAATAACGAGCTTCCAACAAGTTAGTAGCGATGGTGATATCCGCTTTACCTTCCGTTTCACATTCTGCAAGGGTACGAATGCTGTGTCCCACATTAAAATTGCAATCCCATAAAAATTGCACAAATTGCGCGATGTTATCTTGTAAATCTGGAGAAATCGGCTGCTCGGCTAAAATTAAAATATCCAAATCGGACAACGGAAACATTTCTTCCCGCCCATAGCCGCCCACGGCAACAAGGCTTAATGGAAGAGCTTTAAACCCGAAATGCCGCCACAAATGTTGTAACAGATGATCGTAAAACACCGTGCGATTAGCAATCAGGCGATCTACATCAAGCTCGGTGAAATGGGTCAATTCAAATTGCTTTAAATTTTCTTTCTGAATTTTTACCGCACTTGGCGTCATTTCGGCTTGGGTGTCGTAAGGGAAAAACATAGGATCACTCACTAAAATTTGAGCTATAAAAAAATCCGTCACAGAATTTAGCGATGGATTAGATCATTAAACATTCACCATGAAACGCTGAATACGCCCCTCGGCGATTTCTTCATCTCGAATGGTCATCACTTCACAACCGTTTTCGGTAACGACCAGCTGGTGTTCAAATTGGGCAGAATGGCTACGGTCTTTGGTTTTAACTGTCCAACCGTCGCCCATTAAACGAACTTCTTTTTTACCGGCATTAATCATAGGTTCAATAGTAAAGACCATACCCGGTTTTAAAATTACGCCACCATCATCTGCATAGTAGTGCAACACTTGTGGCTCGCAATGAAATTCCGTACCAACACCATGACCACAATATTCACGTACCACGCTGAAGGTTTGGGATTCAGTATATTTTTGCACCGCTCTACCGATCTCGTTTAAACGGATGCCCGGTTTGACCGTACGTAACCCCACATAAAGGGCTTCTTGAGCAGCGTCCACCAGTTTTTTACTGCGTAAATTGGTTTCGCCGACAATATACATTTTCGAGTTATCACCGTAATAACCGTCTTTTATCACCGTCACATCAATATTCACAATATCGCCATTTTTCAGGTGTTTATCAAAACTTGGGATGCCATGGCAAACCACTTCGTTAATAGAAATGCAAGTTGCTTTTGGGAAACCATGATAATTCAGGCAGGCAGGGATGACTTTTTGTTCATTTACCATATATTCATGACAAATGCGATCCAATTCTCCGGTAGTAACGCCCTCTTTCACATAAGGTTCGATCATCACCAGCACATCTGCCGCCAATTTACAGGCTTCACGTAATTTAACAATTTCCTCTTCTGTTCTTAGTGGAATACCCATATTCATCTCCCTAATAAAAATTAATGGGCGGAATTATAGCACTTACCTATTGAAAAATCCTTGATAAATTCTTGAATGCCTTAGAGGGTTATTAGATAATACGCGCTTAAATAAATAGTGGGGAATTACATAACATGACAGATATATCCGTTCCGTTAACTTTTACCGATGCTGCGGCACAAAAAGTTAAATCTTTAATCAGCGAAGAAGAAAACCCTGATCTCAAACTTCGGGTTTACATTACCGGTGGCGGTTGCAGCGGTTTTCAATACGGTTTTACGTTCGATGAAAAAGTAAATGATGGCGACTTAACCGTAGAAAATTCAGGCGTACAATTAGTGATTGATCCGATGAGTTTACAATATTTAATCGGTGGCACCGTCGATTACACCGAGGGCTTGGAAGGTTCGCGCTTTGTCGTCAATAATCCGAACGCCTCATCTACTTGTGGCTGCGGTTCTTCTTTTAGCATTTAACATGGATTTCCAATTTACCTATTACAACGGCAATACTGTGGCGACCTGTTCTATGGAACACGAAGCCTTCGCCAACTGGTTTAACATTGAAGTGCGGTCGAATCCACAATTAATTTCCACCGCACTTTTTCATTTAGAGAACTTACCGGCGCACGCAGAACAAGACATTATTTTAAGCGGCGCCGAATACAGTCTATACATCAACGTAGATGAAGTAATGGCCAAAGCCAATAATCTCGCTATTGAAAATCAAGATGATCTTGAAGACGGTTTTTACTATTACGATCAAGAAAGCATCGCATTTTGCGGAACGGAAGATTTCGCACATTTTCTGCAGTCTTATTTAGCGTTCATCCGACAGTAATCCCCACATAATTCAGCCCCAAACGGTAATACTAATGGCAACAAAACAAGATCAACAAACCTCTCCTGAACAGCAATCCTCTAAGAAGAAAAGATCTTGGAAAATCTTGCTTCTCAAAACCGCTTTTACCGGCTTTTGTATGGTATCTTTCTATTCCGTTTATCTGGATTGGCAAATCCGCAGCAAAATGGACGGCCAAATTTGGCGTTTACCAGCAGAAGTGTATAGCCGAATCGAAAGCATTCGGTTGAGCGATGAATTAAGTTTGGAACAAATTAAGCAAATTTTGTTGGATAACGAATATCGCCAAACGACCATGATTGCCGCGCCGGGCGATTTTAAAATTGAAGACAATACGATTGTGTTATTGCGTCGAGCCTTTCCATTTCCCGATAAACCAGAAGCACAGCGCGTGTTCCGTTTGCGTTTTAATGACAATAAATTGGCGGTGATTGAGGATTTAATCAACGTTAAAGCCATTGAAGAATTTCGCATGGCACCTAAATTGATCGCCATGTTGCAATCGGACAAAGAAGAACGCCTGGCCATTTCTTTGCAACAATACCCCCGCTTATTAATCGATGCGCTTCTACTCACAGAGGATCGCCGTTTTTTTGAACATGATGGTATTAGTCCGCTCGGTATTTTGCGTGCGGTCGTCACCAATATTCAAGCCGGACACACCGTGCAAGGCGGTAGTACCCTAACTCAGCAATTGGTTAAAAATCTGTTTTTAAGTAACGAACGCACCCTTAGCCGTAAAGTCAATGAGGCCATGATGGCATTAATTTTAGACTGGCGTTATGACAAAAATCGCATTCTAGAAACCTACCTCAATGAAATTTATCTCGGGCAAAACGGCGACAGCCAAATTCATGGCTTTGAATTAGCCAGCCAGTTCTATTTCGGTCGTTCTATTCGTGAAATCAGTTTGGATCAAATTGCCTTGTTGGTCGGCATGGTAAAAGGCCCTTCTTTATACAATCCATGGCGTAATCCGCAAAATGCCTTGGAGCGCCGCAACGTAGTGTTACATTTATTGTTAGAACACAAAGTTATCGGTGAAGAGCTTTATCAACTCTTAAGTCAACGCCCGCTTGGCGTGCAAGATAAAGGGAAAATCAGTCGGAAATATCCCGCCTTTATCAAAACTCTGCAAACAGAGCTACGCCATCAAATTGGTGAAGGCAAAGCCGCCAATTTACTAGGCGCGAGGATCTTCTCCACGTTAGATGTCAAACAACAGAATCGAGCAGAACAAGCCGTTATCAATATGGTATCCGAATTACAGGTAAAACATAAAAACCCGCATTTGGAATCCGCCATGGTTGTTGCTGATTATCAAACCGGTGAAGTACGTGCCGTAGTAGGCGGTGTACAAACTCAATTTGCCGGCTTTAACCGTGCATTGATGGCGCAGCGTCAAATCGGTTCTCTGGTAAAACCATCCATTTATTTGACCGCACTTATGTACCCGGATCAATTCCGCTTGAACACACCGATTAACAACCAACCGATTACCATTAACGTAAAAGGCAGCCCCCCGTGGCAACCGCGTAATTACGATCGCAAATACAGCGGTTCGGTCATGCTGATGGATGCGTTAGTGCGTTCGTTGAATATTCCAACGGTGAATATCGGCATGAAATTAGGATTAACCAAGGTGATTTCTGTGCAACAAGCCATGGGCTGGGACAAAGTATCTATTCCCAAAGTGCCGTCAACCTTGCTCGGCTCCTACTCTATTTCGCCTTATGACGTGACCAAGCTCTACCAAACCATTGCGAACGAAGGAGCCAGCATTCCGTTGAGTACCATCAACAGCGTTGTGGACAGACAAGGCAATGTGATTTATGAACGTGAATTTGATCCGCAACAGGTCGTTCCTCGCGAAGCAGCGTTTCAAACCCTCTTTGCTATGCAACAAGTCGTGGAACGCGGTACGGCGCGTAGCTTACAAAATGATTTTGCCCACTTGCATTTGGCCGGTAAAACCGGTACCACCAATGATGCACGAGACACCTGGTTTGTGGGAATTGATGGTGAAAATGTTGCGACAGTTTGGCTCGGCCGTGACGACAACGGTGATACCAAGCTCACTGGTGCCAGTGGCGCATTACAGGTTTACAAAGACTATTTAAAACGTTCCGCTATCACGCCATTAAAACCACACAAACCAACAGATATTAAATGGGTCGGCATTAATGCCTACGGTGGCTGGGACTGCAATAGCGCACGCACTATTCCTGTTTGGGCAGACAAAAATCAATCCTTCTGTCAACAAGCCGTGTTGACCCAAACCGCTAATATCGTCACCAATGCCCCAACGCAAACGAATGCCAATACTACGGCAAAACCGGAAAGTGTTTGGGATGTATTAAAAGAAGACAAATCAGTACCGGTGGAAGAAGCAAAACCGTCCAATTAACCTGGAATGATTTAAATAATTTTTTGCTCCGTCCCTACAAAAACAACATAAAAAAAGACCGCATTTTAATTTCCCAACCAAAAGTGCAGTCTGTTTTTTACGTGTTGAAGTTGATTAATTAATTCGGTTTTTGTCATGACTACCACCCGTTGTAATGTTAGTTAATAAAAAGTTAACAAAAAATAAGGCGAAAAATAACAGAGAATAACAGCCAAGATATAGAAAAACAACCTTATTTTTAACTGCACTTTGTACTAAAAACGACATAGAATCTATTCAACTGAAACATTTAAGCTACATAGATCACAAAATTTAAAAAAATGTTACATTTTTTTGATAACTAGATCACATTTTCCCAAAATAGGTATATCTTTTTGAGGGGAGATTCATAGAATACGCGAGATTTTTTTCATTTCTAAAGGAGCAAACATGTCTTTCTTCTTAAGCGTATTACCCATCATCTTACTCATCTACCTCATGGTTAAGCGAAATGCGCTGCCTTCCTATGTTGCCCTGCCTTGGATTGCAACATTGGTGATGGGAGTGCATTTATTACACTTTAATACAGACATCGTTACCATCAGTGCTAACGTTACCTCTGCTATCGTAGCCGTGCAAACACCTATCACGGTAATTTTCGGGGCGATTTTATTCAATCGTTTTAGTGAAGTGTCTGGCGCAACCGATATTATGCGCAAATGGTTGGGTAACATTAACCCGAACCCGGTAGCGCAACTTATGATTATCGGTTGGGCGTTTGCCTTTATGATTGAAGGCGCCAGTGGCTTCGGTACACCAGCAGCCATTGCGGCACCAATTCTTATGGGCTTAGGCTTTAATCCGTTGAAAGTCGCCATGCTTACACTCATCATGAACTCCGTACCGGTGTCTTTCGGGGCAGTGGGCACACCAACTTGGTTCGGTTTTGGTCCATTAAAATTATCTGAAGACATGATCTTAGAAATTGGTTCTATGACTGCGCTTATCCACGCTGTTGCTGCACTTGTTATTCCATTGCTAGCGCTTCGTGTATTAGTGAGCTGGAGTGAAATTCGCAAAAACCTTGTATTTATTTACATCAGTATCTTTGCTTGTGTGATTCCTTATTTATTATTAGCCCAAGTCAACTATGAGTTCCCTTCTTTAGTAGGCGGTGCAATCGGCTTATTTATTTCCGTGTGGGTGGCCAATCGCAACATCGGTTTGACTAAAGTGGAAAATACACTTGACCGCAATGCGGTAACCACCGGAAAAGTGGTAAAAGCCTTATTCCCAACCGGTTTATTAATTGCCTTCTTAATCGTAACACGTATTCATCAGCTACCGTTTAAAGCGATGATGAACGATACCACTGTTTGGTTCTCCACTGTCTTGGGTTCATTAGGGACGTTTGAAATCAGTAAAGGTCTTATTTTCTCTTTAAAAAATATCTTTGGTTCAGATGTGTCATCAAGCTATAAATTGCTTTATGTGCCGGCATTAATTCCATTCATTATCACGGTGTTAATCGCCATTCCGGTATTTGGTGTTTCCGGTGCAAAAGTCAAAGATATTTTTACCTCCAGTCTGAAACAATCAAAAAATCCGTTTATCGCGTTAATGGGAGCATTAGTAATGGTGAACTTAATGTTAGTGGGTGGCGAGCATTCTATGGTGAAAATCATTGGTCGCACTTTTGCGGAAATCACCGGTAATGACTGGACAATCTTCTCCTCCTTCCTTGGTGCAGTAGGTTCATTCTTCTCCGGTTCTAACACCGTATCGAACTTAACCTTTGGTAGCGTACAATTATCCACCGCAGAAACTACCGGTATATCCGTCGCGTTAGTATTGGCATTGCAATCCGTTGGTGGTGCTATGGGTAACATGGTGTGTATTAATAACATTGTTGCCGTCTGCTCTGTATTAAATATTCAAAACAAAGAAGGTACCATCATTAAAACGACTATTGTTCCGATGGTGGTTTACAGTATTATTGCGGCGCTTTGTGCAACGTTCTTAATACCGTTGTTATTCGAACCGACTTTAATTTCCGGAATGAAAGAAATTTCATGGTTGGGAATTTACCCTTATGTGGAAACCTTGGTTCCGCAAGTCATTCTACTTATTGCTGCACTGTTCGCTTTGGTTTATATGAAATACCAAAGTCGAAAATCAGCTTAATTTTTTTGACGACAATACTTATCTTATTAAGGAGAAACTAAGTATGAAAAAAACGTTATTAGCCACCGCGCTTTTAGCCGGCATGATCACGGCGCCAGCCGCGTTAGGTTTTAAAGAATTCCCGGTTGGCGAACCTGTTACTATGAATGAAATGGAAATCGCCGCCGTCTATTTACAACCGGTTGATATGGAACCGCGTGGTATGGGATTACCTGCAGCGAAATCCGATATTCACTTGGAAGCGGATATTCACGCCACAAAAGGTAACAAAAACGGCTTTGGTGAAGGCGAATGGATGCCATACCTCACTATTCAATACACTTTAGTGAATACCGATACCGGTGAAAAACAAGAAGGTACATTCATGCCGATGGTTGCCAGCGACGGTCCTCACTATGGTGCAAATATCAAAATGATGGGCGTGGGCAACTATAAATTAACCTACCACATTGACCCGCCACCAAAAGCCGGTATGCACCGTCACACTGACGAAGAAACCGGTGTTGGCCGTTGGTGGAAACCGTTTGATGTTAACTATGAATTCAAATTTACCGGTTTGAAATAATCCTTTTAGGTGTTAACAAAAACAATAAATAAAACACCTTGAGACATATCGAGGTGTTTTTATTTATATTGAGATATCATTAACATCTGTTTCACAAAGATCCTTACCTACCTCCCTTTACGGAGGAAACAGAATACTAAAAAAATAGGCGACATGATTCATTTAAATTTTCGGAGTAAGCTATGAACTATTTCTTTGTCTTTCTTATTCAAACCCTACTCCCTTTTTCTCTGCTGCTGGCGTGTAGCTGGGTGGCTTATCCTCATGCTAATTTCAAAAAACTAGTATGGCTTGCCATCCTTGGTTTTATCATCGGCAGTGTAATTACGTTAAATTTACCCAACACCCAAAACATTAAACTCACCCTTGCCATTTTTAGCCTGTGTATTTTACTCCTTGCTTACTTCTCTCAATTTATTCATTGGCAACGCTTAACTAGCTTTTGGCATATCATGCTCGCCGTATTAGCAGGAAGTTTTTGGGCAAAGGATCCAAACATCGCCGCCATCACCGGCACGGATGTCATCAACACCGATTTCTTATTATACATTAGCGCCATCGCGCTAGGTTTTATTTTCTGTTTAGTGGTTGCCGGTTGGTGTTACATTTTATTTGCACAGAGTAAAACATCGAAAAAAACGACTGCACTTCATTTCGTGCTCACCACAGTTATCACCCTCATTTTGATCGCCCCGCTCCTTGGTGATGTATTACTTATCTTAATGAAATTGCAAGCCATCGAGCTCACCAAAGTGCGCTTAAGTTTCGTGGCAAAATCGGGCAATATCACGACTTATTTGAACTACATCAACGCAGCTATTCTTACCGCTATCGTTCTCATTTTTGCTTTAAATATTCATCGCCCACGCGTGCGAACTGCCAATAGCGAACAACAACCTATCGAAAAACGTAAAGCTATTGCTGCCAAACGCACCTCCGGCAAAATTATCAGCTATGGCATAACAGCAATCCTCATCATGTTAGCCACGCAACTTTACTGGGACCGAATCGCGTCCCAGCCGCCACAACTTTCCGAAGCCCAAAGAGTTACCTTAGATGCAGAAAACAACGTACACATTCCAATCGAACAAGTAAAAGATGGCAAATTACACCGTTTCCTTTGGGTTGCAGACGACGGCAAAGCTGTACGTTTCTTCATTATTAATCGCCTGCCCGATAAACTCAGTCTTGCTGCCGTGTTCGACGCCTGTATTTTATGCGGCGATCAAGGCTATGTGATGGAAGGTAACCAAGTGGTATGCGTAGGTTGTGGCGTCCGTATGTTTACCCCATCTATCGGCAAACCGGGCGGTTGTAACCCGGTGCCAATTGATGATTGGAAACAAACGGATACAGAAGTGGTCATCAACAAGAAAAACTTGGAAGAAGGCTTGAATTACTTCACTACCATCATTGAAATTGAAGTGGTGGATCCCGTCAATGGTAAGAAATTGACCAACACCAAAACGGAACACAAATACAGCCATGAAGGCAAAACCTATTTCTTTACTAATGAAAAGAACTTGGATCTGTTCCGTGATAATCCTGAGGCCTATTTAAACCAAGCCGATGAAGCCAAAACCGCCAAGGAGGAAAAATAATCATGTTAGCGCGAATGTTATTTCAGTCTTGGCGTTATGGTTTAAAACGCAAGCTTCTTGCCATTGTCACTATTTTTCTTGCCGCCGGTTTGATTTCCGCCTTGCTCGCGGTGTCGATCGATATTGGCGACAAAATGGCAAAAGAGTTGAAATCTTACGGCGCCAATATTTTGGTAGAACCCGCCAGCAGTGCCGTTTTGCCGGATGATGTCAGCGGTCGTAGTTCCCTCGCTACGCAAGATTTTTTAGATGAAAAAGAACTGCCGAATGTGAAAGACATTTTCTGGCGCAACAACATTGTGGGGTTCGCGCCCTTACTGAGCACACAGGTAAAAGCCAACGTGGCTAACGGTGCAGAAAACGATGTGAGCATCCTCGGGACGTTTTTTGATCATAATATTCCTGTGCCGGATGAAGAGGATTACCACACCGGGCAGAAAATCATCAGCCCTTACTGGCAAGTAGAAGGCGAGTGGGTGGATGATGCTACTGATGATTTCGGTGAACAAATTCCTGCCCTACTCGGTGCCCAGCTTGCCAAACAACAGCAATGGAAAATCGGTGATATCATCACACTAAGTTATCAGGCAGAAGAAAGTGCGTCACCACAACACATGACCGCCATCGTGAAAGGCATTGTTAAAACCGGCAGCACAGAAGAACAACAACTGATTTTGCCGTTAAGTGCGGTGCAAAATTTACTTGGATTAGAAGGCAAGGTACAGGCGATTAAAGTCTCCGCGCTCACCGTGCCGGAAAATGATTTATCCCGCAAAGCCCGTGCCAATGTCGACGGTTTGGCCGCAGAGGAATATGACCGTTGGTATTGCACGGCCTACGTTTCCTCTATTTCCCATCAATTGGAAGAAGCGATTTCCGGCGCGATTGTTCGCCCTATCTGGCAAGTCGCGGCTTCCGAAGGCGTCGTCATTGAAAAAATTCAATTATTACTCGCTGTCGTCACCCTTGCCGCACTGATTGCCGCTGCCATGGGCATTGCCTCATTGATGACCACAACCATTATCGAACGCAGTAAAGAAATCGGCTTAATGAAAGCGCTCGGTGCCTATCAATGGCAAATTGTCTTGCTGTTTTATTGCGAAGCCATCATCAGCGGCTTAATCGGTGGCATCTTAGGTTGCGTTACCGGTTGGGGGTTAGCACGTTTTATCGGTGCCACGTTATTTGGCGCACCGCTCAGTTTCGCCTGGATCGTTATCCCTTGCGTACTGGTACTTTCTGTCTTGATCGCCGTGATCGGTGCTTGGTTCCCGGCACACCGTATTGCCCGTCTTTATCCTATCGAGGTGCTTTATGGCAGACAATAAACCTATCAATATGTTTTGGCGCTTGGTGTTACGCGCCTTGCGTCTGCGCTTGCAACGGGTATTCATCATTTTTGCCGCGCTCACTGTGGGCGCAAGCATTGTGACGGCAATGGCGGCGGTGTACTTCGACATCAACACCAAAATGAGCCAAGAACTGCGTACCTTCGGCGCCAATTTTTATATTGGCCCCAGCAACGGCAATTTAATCAAAGTAGATCAAGTGCAACAGATCCTTGACCAAGCACCGAAAGGCTTAATTACGGCTGCAAGCCCCTATTTATATGGCGTGACACGTAGTGATTTGGAAAAAATCGTGATGATGGGCGTGTGGTTTGAAGACATGAAAACCCTTGCGCCTTATTGGCAAATCACAGGCAATCCTATCGGGGTGAACTTCGACGAGCGCAACGCCATGATCGGTAAAACTCTCGCGGAACGGCTTAATTTAAAAGTGGGCGATAAACTCACGTTAAGCCTCAATTCCGTAGATAAACACCAGTTCAATATTAAAGCCATCGTAGAAGCGGGCGATGCCACCGACAATATGTTGATCGTGAGCCTGGATTTTGCACAAAACTGGTTAGAAAAAGAAAACTTGGCGACCAACGTATTGTTAAACGTCAAAAACGATCAAGGCCAAGTGGATCAATTAGCCCAACAGTTGCAACAACAGTATCCCGATTTAGACATTCACCCGATCCGCAAAGTCTCCGCCTCCGAAGGGCAAATTTTAGATAAAATCAAAGGCTTGATGGGGTTGATTTCTGTAGTGATTTTGATTTTAGCCACCCTTTGCGTGAACACCACCTTAATCGCCATTGTGGGCGAACGGGCGAAAGAGTTTGCGTTGCAAAAAGCCCTTGGCGCCAAAAGCCGCGACATCATCAAACAAATCGGCGCAGAAACCTTGATTATCGCCCTTTGCGCCATTGTATGCGGCTTAATCATCGGCTATCTATTAGCACAGGTGCTCGGCTTAACCGTATTCAAAGCCTATATTGATATGCGCCTGCCGGTGCTCCCGATTACCATTACTTTATCCTTATTAGTGGCGTTTATCGCGGTTATCGTACCGACCCGCCGCGCTTTAGACATTCAAACCGCCAACGTATTGAAAGGGGAATAACATGGCTAAACTAGTCATTGAAACACAGCATTTATATAAAAGATTCGGCCAAGTGACCGCACTTGAAGACATTAATATTCAAATTGCCGAAGGCGAATTCGTCTCTATCATGGGTGCCTCCGGTTCAGGTAAAACCACATTAATGAATATTCTCACCGGCTTGGATACTGCAACCGAAGGCAAAGTGATTTTAGACGGTGTGGATGCCGCACAACTGGACGAAACGGGCAGACAACGTTTCCGCGCGGAAAAAATCGGCTTGGTGTTCCAACAATTTCACCTCATCCCCTATTTAACCGCACTTGAAAACGTAATGTTGGCGCAACATTATCACAGCGTAGTAGATGAAGCCGCCGCCAAAGCAGTATTAGATCAAGTGGGCTTGGCGCATCGTATGAATCACCGCCCAAGCCAACTTTCCGGCGGGGAACAACAACGAGTGTGTATTGCGCGCGCCTTAGTGAATCAGCCGCCGGTCATTTTTGCCGACGAACCGACCGGCAACCTCGATGAAACAAATGAAAATTTGGTGTTAAATTTACTCACGGAATTAAACCTACAAGGGCGCACTATCGTCATGGTGACTCATAACCCGGATTTAGGTAAACTCACCAACCGCATTATTTACTTGCAACACGGCAAACTATTGCGTGAGGAAAAAAACAATGAAACCCCAACGGCTTAATCAATTAGCGAAAATGCTTGGCATAAGTGCGGTCGTTTTTTTCAGCGTTTCCTGCAAAGAGGAATCCGCTCAAATCGGTCAACCCGCACCGGAAATTGCCGCCTTCGATCTGCAAGGCAATAAAGCCTCATTAAGCGACTGGCAGGGCAAAACCGTGCTCATCAACTTCTGGTCGGAAACCTGCGGCGCCTGCATTGCGGAATTAAGAACCTTGCAACAATGGGCGGAAAAATACCCGAACCAAGTGCAACTGATCGCCATGAATATCGATGGCGAAAAGGCCGACACACAAGCGATTGTCACCAAACGACAACTCACCTTGCCGGTGTTTAAAGATCAAATGAAAATCACTGCCGAACGTTACCAACTTGTCGGCACGCCAACCTCTTTCGTGATCGACCCAAACGGCAAAGTGATCTATAAATTTGAAGGTCTAATCTCCGAAAACGATTTACAACGATTATTTCAACCCACAAAAAGCTAACGAAAAATCCTATGAAAAAACATTACTCTACCCTCATCCTACTCGCTTGGTGCATTTTCCCTAACGCCCACGCGGAACCTAACCCTGAACACGGTCAGAAAGTTTACAACCGCACCTGCGCCCTCTGTCACGGTAAGCAAGCCGAAAAACCGGCCATGGGACAATCCCAAATCATCAACACCTTTACCCAAGATCAAATCATCCAGTCGCTACAAGATCGTAAAAGCGGCAAAATCGAAGGCGGTGGCAACCGCGCCAAGTCCACGCTCAGCGAACAAGATATGCAGGATGTCGCGAGCTACGTGGAAACGTTGAAGAAATAACGGAAAAAAGTGCGGTGGATTTTGAAAATGTTTTAGAGGTTGAAAAACGTTTTAAAAAATGACCGCACTTTTTAAAAACGAAACGATGATTCAAGCGTCCACGCTTAGACCACATAAGCACAAGCTTGGATGCTTGCGATGTCTTGGGGGAGAACATATTAAATACATTTATAAATACTGCTTCAATTTAACTAAAAAATTTAGATATTCCTTCATTTCAAATAGCTGGAGACTATATGTAGCATCATCAATATTATCTTTTTTAAATATATCATCTAACGTTTCATTAAAATTAATAAGCATATTCATATTTTTCACCAGATCTCTTTGCGACACTATATTTAAATCATCAAATTTCCCGTCAACTACATAATTCACATCATCTTTATCTAAAACTAAGGAAAAAGAAACATACCATATTTCAGTATTACTCCTAAAATCTGTTATTTCTATACAAAAATGATACCTACTTAATGAAAGCCCAGAATCATTATAGTTCTTTATAAAATAAGGATATTTTTTAACCTCCCCAAAAGATGTTATTTGAGAATGAGCATATTGTTTATTAAAAAAATTAAATTTTTTAAATTTATTTCGTATAATTGGCCTCGTTTTACATGTTCCAAGCACTATCCCACCATTATCAATTATATCAAATAATTGAGCTCTTTCGATTCCACCAACATTAGGAGTAATACAAATATAGTAAGGGAAAACATAACTATCAGATATTACTGATTGAGAAACTTTAACCTCAAAACAATCTCTTGAAAGAATCTTATCTAAACAACTTAATTTTACAAAAAAAACTTTATATGAACCATTCTGATAATAGCTCTGAGTTATATAGTTTATTTTATTTAATCTTAGAGCGTATATGGAAACTAATAATGCCAATATAGATATACCAATTGGTATAATCTCCCAAAGATCACTAATAAATAATTCATTCAAAATATCTACCTCCAAAATTAAGTAAACCTCAAAATTATATACTATTAACCACATTCAAAACCCGCTTATCCGACACCTGATACTTCGTCCCCAACTGCTGCGCAAATAAACTCACACGCAATTCCTCAATCATATATCGAATCTCCGCCACTTCATCCGAAATCGGTTTGGATTTTGGCAGTTTGGCAAGCAATTGTTGGTAAGCCTGTTGCACCTGTTCCACACGTAGCATAGCGGCGCGATCGCGATTCACATCTTGAGCCAGTTTATCCATGCGTTTATCAATGGCTTGCAGATAGCGGAGTAAATCCGGCAGGCGGGCGTAGCCGCTTTTTTGTACGAATCCTTGATAAATCAAACCTGAAATCTGGCTTTTCATGTCAGACAGGGCGAACGCCATGGTGAAATCCATCTTGCCTTTGAGGCGTTGGTTGAGCTGGTGAGTGAGCGTGAGGATCTGCTCCACTTTTTGCGCAATATCCACGGTGACTTCATTGACGTTTTCACGCACAAAATCCCGTAGCTTATCAAAACCTTCTTCGTTCCACACAAAGCCGCCAAAATCCGCAATGAGTTTATCCACGGCACAGGCGATGCAGTCGTCAATTAAATCCAACACACGACCAAATGGCGTGAAATACAGCCCCAATTTGGCTTTATTCGGTAATTTTTCATGCAGATATTTAATCGGTGACGGCACGTTGAGCAGCAACAATCGGCGCAAACCCTGTTGCATTGCCACCGCTTGTTCAAATTCCGTTTCAAACAGTTTAATGCCCACCGCGTCTTTTTCGTCCACAATGGCAGGAAAGGCTTTCACACTGAAACCGCGCTGTTTTTGTTCGTAACATTGTGACAACTCCGCAAAACTCCAAATGTGTAACCCACTTTGCTCAATGCCATCATCCACCACGGCAGAAATGCTTTCTTGCACACGATCTTTTAAGCTAAATTTCAGCTCGTCCAAATTCATGGATTCAGCAATTTTTTTGCCGTTTTCATCCACCACACGGAAAGTCATTTTTAAATGGCTTGGGATTTGTTCCCAATTCCAATGTTCCGCTTCTACGGAGACACCCGTCATGCGGCGCAATTCATAAATCAACGTATCCAACAACGGCTTTTCCAACGGCACAGCGCGCCCTAAAAAGGCTTGGGCATAATTCGGTGCAGGTACGAAATTACGGCGATAGGATTTCGGCAGAGACTTAATCAGCGCAATCACCAGTTCTTCCCGTAAACCCGGAATTTGCCAATCAAAGCCCGTCATTTCCACCTGGTTGAGCAACGGCAACGGAATATGCACGGTCACGCCGTCCGCATCCGTACCCGGTTCAAATTGATACGTCAGTTTGAGTTTTAAATTACCTTGATGCCAGAAATTCGGGAAATCAAGCTTGCTCACTTGTTCCGCATCATCATTAATCAAGAATGAGCGTTCAAAATTAAGTAGCTCAGGATCTTGTTTTTCTACCTTTTTCCACCAGGTATCAAAATGCTTTTGCGACACCACGTCTGTGCCGATACGCTGATCGTAAAACTCAAATAAAGTGCGCTCGTCCACCAAAATATCGCGGCGACGGCTTTTGTGTTCCAGTTCCTCAACTTCACGAATCAGCTGCTGATTTTGCTTGAAGAATTTATGTTTCGTGTTCCAATCTCCTTCCACCAAGGCGGATTGAATAAAGATCTCACGGCTCACTGTTGGATCAATCGAGCCATAATTTACCGGTCTGGCTGCCACAATCGGCACGCCATACAGGCTCACCTTTTCATCGGCAATCACCGCCCCGCGAGATTTCGACCAACGTGGCTCGGAATAGGATTTTTTCGTTAAATGCTCGGCAAGCGGCTCAATCCATTCCGGCTCAATTTCCGCCACCATGCGCCCCCAAAGTTTGGAGGTTTCCACCAACTCTGCCGCCATCACCCATTTCGGTTGTTTTTTGAAAAGCACGGAATTGGGGAAAATCGCAAAATGCGCATTGCGGGCGCCAAGATATTGTTGTTTTTCCGCTTCTTTTAAACCGATATGCGACAGCAAGCCGCTTAAAAGTGCGGTGTGAATTTGCTGATATTCGGCTTTTTCCGAATTAATCGGCAAGCCCATTTCACGCACGGCAAGGCGAATTTGTTGATAAATATCCTGCCATTCTCGAATACGTAAATAATTTAAAAAATCCTTTTGACATTGGCGGCGAAATTGATTTTTCGTTAATTCTTTTTGCTGTTCTTGCACATAATGCCAAAGATTCAAGAATGCCAAGAAGTCCGATTTTTTATCGGCAAAGCGACGATGTTTTTCATCGGAAGCCTGTTGTTTGTCTGTCGGACGCTCACGCGGATCTTGAATGGATAACGCCGAGACAATAATCATCACTTCATAAACGCTGCCAAAATCGACCGCACTTAGGAGCATTTTGGCAAGGCGCGGATCGACAGGAAGTTGGGCAAGTTGGCGACCGATTGGGGTAAGTTCCCAACCTTGCTTTTTCTCTGTCGATTCGCTAGCGCGCGTCTCCTGACGTGTGCTTTCATCTGTCAAATTTTGGGCACGCGTTGGGAAACGCGCGCCATCATGTTTATACGATTTAATTTTCTTAGGTTGAATCGCCCCCAACTCTTCCAATAACTTCACACCATCTTGGATATGCCGTTTATCCGGCGCATCTACAAAGGGGAACGCTTCAATGTCGTCTAAACCCAATGCCGTCATTTGCAAAATAACGGATGCCAAATTGGTACGCAAAATTTCAGGATCGGTAAATTCCGGGCGATTGTTAAAATCCTCTTCCGAATAAAGACGAATACAAATCCCTTCGCTCACCCGTCCGCAACGCCCTTTTCGCTGATTAGCGGAGGCCTGTGAAATCGGCTCAATAGGCAAACGTTGTACTTTGGTGCGATAGCTATAACGGGAAATGCGGGCTGTACCTGGGTCAATCACATATTTAATGCCTGGTACGGTGAGCGAGGTTTCTGCTACGTTGGTGGCTAACACAATGCGATTTAAACCGCTCGGATGGAAAATTTTATTTTGCTCTTGCGCAGACAAGCGGGCAAAGAGCGGTAGGATTTCCGTGTGTTTTAGATTTTGCTTTTGCAAGGCTTCGGCGGTGTCACGAATTTCCCGTTCACCATTCATAAAAATCAAAATATCGCCACGCCCTTCTGCTTGCAGTTCATCCACCGCATTAAGAATACCTTGTAGCTGATCTCGATCGTCTTCCTCTACAACAGGTCGATAACGCACTTCCACGGGATAAGTTCTGCCCGAGACTTCGATAATCGGCGCATGATTGAAATGTTTAGAAAAACGTTCTACGTCAATGGTAGCCGAGGTGATAATAACTTTTAAATCAGGACGACGCGGCAGCAGCTGTTTCAGATAACCGAGAATAAAATCGTTGTTCAAGCTACGTTCGTGGGCTTCGTCGATAATCAGACAAGAATATTGGTTGAGGAAACGATCCGTTTGAATTTCAGCCAGCAAAATCCCGTCCGTCATCAACTTGATTTGGGTGTTGTCACTGATTTGATCGTTAAAACGGACTTTATACCCCACTAAATCGCCAAGTTCTGTTTGCAATTCTTCGGCGATTCGAGCCGCCACAGAACGTGCCGCAATACGGCGCGGTTGGGTATGTCCAATTGTACCGAGATTGCCTAAGCCGAGTTCCAAACACATTTTCGGCAACTGCGTGGTTTTACCCGAACCGGTTTCCCCCGCCACCACGATCACTTGATGCTCGGAAAGCAGTTTTTCAATTTCTGCTTTGCGTTGGCTAACCGGCAGGCTTTCCGAAAAAACGATCGGATTTTTGACCGCACTTTTACGGCTTTCTACACGTAATCTTGCTTGTTCAATTTGTTGTTGGATTTCATCTGCAACGGCTTGTTGGGCTTCTTGGCTTTTAATTTTGCCGATGCCGTGAATGCGGGCGGATAAACGGCGTTTATCCACCCGCATGATGTCGTTAAGCTGAGAAAAAAGGGATTGCTGTAAAGAGGTTACTTCACGTTTTACGGATTTGTTTTTCATACCTATTTACTTTTAACACTACCGTAAGCCAAGCAAAGCCAACCGATTAAAAATAAGGTACCCCCAATCGGTGTCACCCAAACGAGGAATTTGCCTGCGCCAAGCGCGAGTGCATAAAGACTGCCGCTAAAGAGAAGAATGCCGAATGCCCATGCACCTGCGGCGAAATTAGCCATTTTGCCGGCAACCAATGATTCGCGACACAATTGCGCAATGCCGATACCCATGATGGCAAGGGTATGGAACATTTGATATTTCACACCGGTTTCAATCCACGCTAACGCTTTAGGTTCTAAAACCTTACTTAATCCATGTGCCGCAAAAGCACCAATTGTCACACATAAAAAACCGCTCAAGGCGGCGATAAATAACCATTTGTTTTTCATTTAAAATTTTCCTATGAGTAATGCCAAAATACCTGCGGCGATAAGCGGCCCCACCGGGATGCCGCCCAGAAAAGAGACGCCGATAATGGTGCCGATGACCAAGCCTGTCACTAAGACAGGTTGTTCCCCCATCAGCGGAACACCTTTGCCCGCAAGCCATGCAACGAAAACACCAACGGCAATAGCGACAAACATTTTCCAACTGACAAACGCCGATAGGCCCGGAAGCTGAATTTTGCCGGAAACCAGCGGACTTAAGACGCCGATGGTTAAAATCACAATACCAATGCTCAAGCCGTATTTTTCCAAATAAGGAATATATTTGGCGAGTAGCGTTTGTTGCATGATCAGTAGCACGGCGGCAGAAATAGTGATAGAACTGTTGTGGCTGAAAATGCCGAGTAAAATTAAAATCACCAAAAGCAAGGCAACCATGTTGAATTGGAGCGACATATTGATCCTAAAGTGCGGTAAAAATTTGTGGAGAATTATAGCATAAGCCATAAAATTTGCCCTGAGGCAGACAACAAAAAACCGCACTTGGAAAACCAAAGTGCGGTTATTTTTCAAAACGTTTTTACGCTTGCGGGTGTCTTGCTGCCACTTCTTGTAGCAAGGTTTTAAGTTCGCCTTGTTGATACATTTCCAACATGATGTCACAACCGCCGATTAACTCGCCTTCCACCCATAATTGTGGGAATGTCGGCCAATTTGCGTAAGCCGGTAATTCGGCACGAATATCCGGATGTTGTAAAATATCCACATAGCCAAACGGTACACCACAGTTAATCAACGCTTCCACTGCACGGGCAGAGAAACCGCAAGATGGGAATTTCGGTGAGCCTTTCATATAAATCAGAATCGGGTTTTCACTGATTTGTTTTTTGATTTTATCTAACGTTTCCATAATGTTCCTTGTATTCATTGAAGAGAAAACGCGCGCATTGTATCACAAACAATTTTCCCCACCAATAATCCAAAAGAGTATTACCAACTGCCGCCGGCACCGCCGCCATCAAAACCGCCTCCGCCGAAGCCGCCACCGGAACCACCACCAAAACCGCCTCCGCCGAAGCCGCCAAAACCGCCGCCACCTCTGCCATTACGACGACGATCTGACATGGATTGGCGCAATATTTCATTCAGGATATGGTTATTCGTTGGGCTAACATAAGGTCGGCGCCAACTGATTTCGCCTATCACGACAACTAAAATAAACAATGCCAATATAATAAACGGCACATAATCACCTAAATCGGTCTCTTCAACCTGTTGTGCCGCATATTCACCTTTAGTGGCGGCAATAATGTAATTCAACCCATTATCAATGCCTTGAGCATATTGCTCGTTACGAAAGTAAGGTCGAATTTGATTACGAATAATTTGCGAAGCAAGCGCATCCGTTAACACGCCCTGCAAGCCTTGTCCCACGGCAATAAACAATTTTCGATCGTCTTTTGCAATGAGTAACAACACACCATTATTAAGTTTTTTTCGTCCAATCCCCCATTTATCACCTAATTCAAAGGTGTATTGAGAAATTTCATATTCACCGGTCGTCGGCACAATCACCACTGCAATTTGCGAACTGGTTTCTTTGCCATAGGCTTCCAACTTAGCTTCTAATGCGTCTAGCTGCTTTTCCGATAATGTTTTAGTGTAGTCATTAACATAACGAAAAGGTTTCGGAGAATCGGGAAAGGTCACGGCTGAAACAGCTGCCGCCATAAAAACACAGAAAAAAATGACCGCACTTTTTAAACTCAGTAAGCCGAATACACGTTTAATCATGAATGATCACCTCGTTATCCAGTTCATTTTGATCGTCCGGTTGAACAGGGAAATGCCTTATCAGCTGCTCACCTATCTGCTGCATAGAAGCCAAAATACCTTCTGTATATTGCTTTTGTTTAAAATGCTCAATCATGCGGGCACATTCCGTTTGCCAAAAATCATCGCCTACATACTGATGAATACCTATGTCACCGATAATGGCACATTGACGATCGGTATAAGCAATATAAATTAACACGCCATTATGCGCTGCCGTTTGATGCATTTCAAGTTGTGAAAAAACGGCTAATGCACGTTGGTAAGCAGAAAGTGCGGTCGGTTTTGACGGTATTTTTCGTTCGATAAAAATCCGAAACTCGGCTGAGGTTTGTTGCTCAAGGCGTGCAATTGCCGCCTCGAGCTGCTTTTTATCTATCGGGATCTTTGCAAATAATGGCATAGTCGCCACCTTGTTTTCCGTTTAGTTAAAATTCACTGTCGGCGCGTTTGCCGCACCTTCAACAGATTTAAAGTAAGGTTTTTCTTTAAAACCAAAAATCATCGCCACTAATTTGGTTGGGAATGTACGAATTTTTTGGTTGTATTCACGCGCCGCTTCATTGAATTTATTACGTGCTACGTTAATACGGTTTTCTGTGCCTTCCAATTGCGCTTGTAAGTTCATAAAACCTTCGTTCGCACGCAATTCAGGATAATTCTCTACACTGACTAATAAACGGGATAACGCAGAACCCACCGCGTTTTGGTTTTGTTGGAATTGGGTTAATTGCTCTTCCGTTAAATTAGACGGATCGATTTTGGTTTGAGTTGCTTTTGCGCGAGCTTCAACAACGCCGGTCAAGGTTTCTTTTTCAAAGTTTGCCTGACCTTTCACGGTATTCACTAAATTCGGGATCAAATCGGAACGACGTTGATAAGTCGATTCTACATTTGCCCACACGGAATTAATTTGCTCTTCCGCTGCGACCAAGCCGTTATAACTTGGAATCAATGTTACAGCAGCAATCACGGCAACAATAATCAAGACAAGCCATTTTTTCATTTTTATTCCTTAACATCTAAAATTTTCTTGTAGTATAAAACAAAAGGCCTAAACAAGTGTTTAGGCCTCATTTCAATCTCTATTTAGCAACAATAGCGTTAATTATTTGCTACCGTTAACAGCGATTTCTACACGACGGTCATCAGCTAAACAAGCGATAAGCGCTTTACGGCCTTTAACTGCGTCACATTTAGTACCGGTAACAGGATTTGCTTTACCGTAACCAGCTGCAGAAATTGCGTTTTGTGCTACACCTTTAGATACTAAGTAGTTAGCAACGGTTTCAGCACGTCTTTGAGATAATTTTTGGTTGTAAGCATCAGAACCGATACGGTCTGTATAACCAGAAACTTTAACATTTGCATTGTTAACTTGCGCGATTTCACCATAGATACCATCTAACACGCTTTGTGCTTGTGGTTTTAAGTTAGCTTTGCCGAACGCGAAAGTTACATCAGAGTTCAAGTTGAAAGTTTTGCTTACAACTTCAGGAGCCGGAGCAGGTGCTACACCTTGACCGAAACGGTAAGATAAACCAACTGCTACAGAACCGATATCTGGAGAGTAACGAATGTCGCTTTCTTCGCCAGTTTTTCTTACTGCTTTGCCTAAGTTGCCTACACGGCTAACCCATTGATATTCTGCACGTAATGCTAATTCAGGAAGAATTGCATATTCAACACCCGCTGCAAATACAGGAGATACTTTCAAGTTATGATATTTATCAGCAACCCCGTCATTCACCTGTTTATAATCACTACGGATTAGAGCTGCACCAGCACGGCCATAAACATCTAAGTTGTCTAATACAGGGTAACTTCCTTTAAGGGCTAAAGTGGTACCGTGAGCGGTATGTCTAAATTGATCGCCATCGCTGTATTTAACTTTAGCGCGACCAAAATATTCATAACCGGCTTCAACAGCTAAGTTATCCGTGATCTGGTAACCACCGAAAATACCGTATGCTTCTGAGTTACGTCTGATTTTACCATCGTTACCGTCAGTAAATTGACCTAAACCGTGGTGAACGGAAGCCCAACCGGCTTTTGCACCGGCATAGAATGTATTTGCTTGTGGCGCTGCTTGTGCCACTGTTGCTGCTGCTAAACCAGCGATAGCTAATGCGATTGCAGTTTTTTTCATTTTGATGATCCTCTTTATATTTAGTCATCTTTAATTTAAAACAGTATCAGCTGATATAGCTGAAAACCAACACAAGTACTTGTGTTACCTGTCATCTTAAACTGTTTATGTGAAAAAAGGAAATTTTTTACAATTTTCAGCCTAAGATATCGTTTCAAGTAGGGTTGCATCACCTACTTCCTTTTGACAGATTCGTATCCTTTATTAAAGGAATGTTCAAAAGTGCAAGTATTATCTACTGAAAAAATGGAAAATCAAACAAAAGGATGCTCTTTTGCTTATTTTTTAAGCAAAAATCACTATCCTGAGTTCGTTTTTTAATCAATTTTAAGTATTTCTTCAGAAATTATCCTCATTATTGACTTCGTTTATCTGACATTCCTTCCTATTTATATGCTAAAATTCAGCCACTTTTTACTCCCTTAAACCCTAAATAATGATCTAAGAGTGCTGCAAAATGCTACCTCGTTTAAAAAATATCCCTCAACTCTCGCCTTTAGTTGGTGATTATTTAAACGCATTACGGTTACAACATTTTGAAGGCGATATTGCCTCCAATTACGCCGATCGTTTAAGTTTGGCCACAGACAATAGCGTTTACCAACAATTACCACAGGCGATTTTATTTCCGAAAAGCGTGGCAGATGTAGTGCGTATTACCAAACTGGCACAACAGGAAAAATACCTTTCTCTCACTTTCACTCCACGCGGAGGCGGCACCGGCACCAACGGGCAATCTATCAATAATAATATTATTGTGGATGTTTCCCGCCACATGACCCAAATTCTTGAACTCAATGTTAAAGAACGTTGGGTACGGGTGCAGGCAGGTGTGGTAAAAGATCAACTCAATCAATTTCTCAAACCACACGGCTTATTTTTCTCCCCTGAACTCTCCACCAGTAATCGCGCCACCTTAGGCGGTATGATTAACACCGATGCTTCCGGACAAGGTTCCTTGCAATACGGAAAGACATCCGACCACGTTCTGGGTTTGCGTGCCGTGCTAATCAATGGCGATATTTTGGACACAAGTGCGGTCAAATCCGACGACATTTTTCAACATGTCGAAGAAAACCATGGCTCTGCCCGCGTAAAAAACATCCATCAAGAAATCTTCCAACGTTGTAAAGAAAAGCGGGAGCAAATTCTTCATGATTTGCCACAGCTCAATCGTTTTCTGACCGGTTACGATTTAAAAAATGTGTTTAACGATGATTTAAGCGAATTCAATCTAACCCGTATTCTGACAGGCTCTGAAGGCTCACTTGCCTTTATTTGCGAAGCCACGTTAGATTTAATGCCGCTACCACAGCATCGCACATTAATTAACATCAAATACAATTCTTTCGATGCGGCATTGCGTAACGCACCTTTTATGGTCAAAGCCAATGCGCTTTCCGTGGAAACCGTGGATTCCAAAGTGCTGAATTTGGCTAAACAGGATATTATTTGGCATTCGGTGCAAGATTTATTAACGGAAGACGAACAAAATCCGATTCTTGGCTTAAATATAGTGGAATACGCCGGTAATAATCAGGCATTAATTGAAAAGCAGGTAGCGCATTTATGTGCGGAATTGGATCAAAAAATCGCCGAGGGAAAAGATCATATTATCGGCTATCAAGTTTGCGATCATTTGCCATCTATTGAACGAATTTATGCCATGCGCAAAAAAGCCGTAGGGTTGCTTGGCAATGCCAAAGGCGTAGCAAAACCTATTCCTTTTGTAGAAGACACTTGTGTGCCGCCGGAAAATCTGGCGGATTACATTACCGAGTTTCGCGCTTTATTAGATAGCCATAATTTACAATACGGTATGTTCGGTCATGTGGATGCGGGCGTGTTGCACGTTCGCCCGGCGCTAGATTTATGCGATCAAGCGCAAGTTAAATTATTCAAACAGATTTCCGACGAGGTGGCAGAACTCACCCGTAAATATGGCGGTTTAATTTGGGGCGAACATGGCAAAGGGATGCGCTCGCAATACGGCAAAAAATTCTTTACGCCCGAATTATGGCGTGAATTACGTTACATCAAATTCTTATTTGATCCGCAAAATCGCCTCAATCCTGGGAAAATCTGCACGCCGTTAAACAGCGAACAAGAACTTTATTCCATTTTATCGCCAATGCGAGCCGACCTAGACCGTCAAATTCCCGTTCAAATGAAAGAAGAATTTATCGGTGCCATGAATTGTAACGGCAACGGTTTATGCTTTAACTTTGACGTCCACAGCACCATGTGCCCGTCTATGAAAGTGAGTAAAAATCGCGTCTTTTCACCGAAAGGCCGCGCGGCAATGGTGCGCGAATGGTTGCGTTTAATGGCGAACGAGCAAGTTACCCCGGCGCAATTAGATTTCAAACAATCCACAGTGAAGCTCACGGATTTAGTGCAAAAATTAAAAAACAGCTACCAAAAACGCCGTGGCGAATACGATTTTTCTCATGAAGTGAAAGCGGCAATGGATACTTGTCTGGCTTGTAAAGCCTGCGCCAGCCAATGCCCGATTAAAATCGACGTACCAAGCTTCCGCGCCAAATTCTTCCATTTTTACCACCAACGTTATCTGCGTCCAATCAAAGATTATGTGGTATCCAATGTGGAATACGTCGTACCGCTGATGGCAAAACAAGCGAAATTCTTCAATTATTTTACGGCAACCCAATTCATCCAAAAAGTGGCAGAAAAATATTTGGGCATGACAGACTTACCGTTGCTCTCTACGCCAAATCTACAACAACTCATTCAGCTAGGTCATAAAAATGCCTCGTTAGAGCAATTAGAAAGCCTAAGTGCGGTAGAAAAACAACATGTTTTACTTATCGTGCAAGATCCGTTCACCTCCTATTATGATGCCAAAGTCGTCGCCGATTTTGTGGCCTTAACCCAAAAACTTGGTTTTAAGCCTGTGGTACTGCCGTTTAAGCCTAATGGCAAAGCGCAACACATCAAGGGATTTTTAACCCGTTTTGCGAAAACAGCCAAAAATCAAGCAGAGTTCCTTAATCGCATGGCAAAACTTGAGATGCCGATGGTGGGGGTGGATCCGGCCATTGTGTTGTCTTATCGGGACGAATATAAAGAAATTCTTGGTGCAGAGCGCGGTAATTTCCATGTGCTGACCGCACATGAATGGCTCAAACAACAACTGGATAATGGCATATTGTTATCTGCGCAAAACACCGAAAAAACCGACCGCACTTTTGAGCCGCATCAGTGGTATTTATTCCCACACTGTACGGAAACGACCGCTATGCCGAACAGTGGCAAAGAATGGCAACATATTTTTGCTGCCTTCGACCAGCAGTTGCAAGTTGAAAGCGTGGGCTGTTGTGGCATGGCAGGGACTTTCGGGCACGAAACCCAGCACATTGAAATGTCAAAAGCCATTTATGAAGCCTCATGGGAGAAAAAACTGCAAAATAAAGATCCGAACTTCTGTCTGGCAACCGGTTATTCCTGCCGTAGTCAGGTGAAGCGTTTCGCCCATTATCAGCCGAAACATCCGGTGCAAGCATTATTAACGTTATTTGAATAATGGATGTTCATTATGACGATATGGAAAAAAAATTTAACGCTAAAACAGCTCAATGACTTCTGTAAAAACTGTACGGTAGCACATTTAGGCATTGAATTTATCGCACAGGGCGATGATTGGCTGGAAGCCCGAATGCCGGTGGATCAACGTACTACACAACCTATGGGCTTATTGCACGGTGGCATTTCCGCCGCACTCGCCGAAACTGTTGCTTCCACTGCCGGTTTTTGCTGCGTGGCGGAAAATCAGGCGGTGGTTGGTATAGAAATCAACGCCAATCACCTACGCGCCGTGCGACAAGGTAATGTATATGCCAAAGCCACTCCCATTCGCTTAGGTAAAATACTACAAGTTTGGCAAATTGACATTCGGGACGAGCAAGATAAACTATGCTGCGTTTCACGTTTAACTCTTTCTGTAATTGCTCATGACTAATTTAAAAATCGGCGTCATTTTGGCTAACTTAGGCACGCCAAACTCACCAAATCCTAAGGACATTTCCCGCTATTTATGGCAATTTTTAACGGATCCGCGCGTTGTGGATTTACCACGTTACAAATGGTATCCCTTATTAAGGGCCATTATTTTGCCTTTGCGTTCAAAACGTATTGCCAAAAATTATCGTTCAATTTGGACGGAACAAGGCTCGCCTCTACTTGCCATCAGCCAACAACAAAAACAAGCGCTGACTACCTTTTTACAACAGCAACAACTTGAAGTCGAAATTGAAATCGGTATGACTTACGGCAACCCGTCCATGCAAAGTGCGGTACAAAAATTACTGGAAAAACAAGTAGAACACATTATCGTGCTACCGCTCTACCCGCAGTACAGTAGTACCACCACAGGCGCGGTGTTCGATGCTTTTGCCGGTGCATTAAAACAGCAACGTGGCATTGTGCCGTTTGATTTTATTCATTCATACCAATTGAATAAAGATTACATCGCCGCCTTAATCGAATCCTGCAAAGTGCGGTTAAAATCCGATGAGTTTTTGCTGTTTTCCTTCCATGGAATTCCGTTGCGTTACGAAAACACCGGCGATTATTACCGAACCCACTGCCAACAAACCGCCGCCGCGGTAGCACAAGGTTTAGGTTTAAACGAAAAACAATGGGGTATTACCTTCCAATCGCGTTTTGGCAAAGAAGTGTGGTTGCAACCTTACACCGATGAATTTATTTCTAATGCGGCGCAACAAGGCATCAAAAAAATGGCGGTGATCTGCCCGGGCTTTGCGGCAGACTGTTTGGAAACCTTGGAAGAAATTTCGGAAGAAAACAAAACGTTGTTCTTAACCCAGGGTGGAGAAAGTTTTCAATACATTCCCGCTCTCAATGCAGAACCGGCACACATTGAAATGTTAGGCAAATTGGTGATGAACCAAATAGCGAAAATGAAATGTAATAACTGCAATTCGCCGAATATTGACGTGATTCCAACTATTTCTGTGCCAACCACAAGCAATTTAAGCAGCCGTTGTCATTAATCTTAACAACCTTTTTACTTCATATTTAAGGAGAACATTATGAGTAACGTCACTTTAGCAGGCAATCCAATCGATGTTGCAGGCCGTTTCCCACAAATTGGCGACCAGCTCACTGAACTCACATTAGTGAATAATGAATTGGGCGATGTAAATCTAAATACCTTTGCCGGCCAACGCAAAGTACTAAACATTTTTCCAAGTATCGACACTGGTGTTTGCGCCACCTCCGTGCGTAAATTCAACGAAAAAGCCGCAACATTGGCTAACACCGTTGTACTTTGCATTTCCGCTGACTTGCCTTTCGCGCAAATCCGTTTCTGTGGCGCTGAAGGCATCGACAAGGTACAAACCCTTTCCACATTCCGCCACCACGAGTTACACAAAACCCTCGGCGTTGACATTACATCTGGCCCTCTCGCCGGCCTAACCGCCCGCGCCGTTATTGTGTTAGATGAACATAACAACGTGTTACACAGCGAATTAGTGTCTGAAATTAAAAACGAGCCGGATTACGACGCTGCACTTGCCGTGTTGGTCTAATCACGAATAAAGCAAAGTGCGGTGGTTTTCTCGGTGTGTTAAAAACACTTGGAAAATCCACCGCACTTTTGTTTTCAGGATATTTAATGGCGCATGCTTCATAGCGTGTGCCGATAGCCTTTTGATATTTATGGCACGCGTTAGGAAACGCGCGCCATCTGAGAAGAAAATAGTGAGCTTGGCGAATATCGAAGTCGCACAGAGCGTTTATTAAACGCTGTCCTACCAATTAGACAACAAGCTCATACTAATCTAAAAGGTGCGTTTACACGCATCCTACCTTATCAATTTACCTTCCACTCTCCGTTCACTACTGTGCCGATGACCTTGTAATCATTGGTGAATACCGCGAGGTTGGCAATTTTGCCTGCCTCGACGGAACCTAAACGGTTATCCACACCAATAGCGCGGGCAGGATAGAGATTACTCATACGAACGGCTTCGGCAAGAGGGATTTCTACGTATTCCACAGCGTTTTTAATGGATTCCATCATAGTGATAGACGCACCGGCAATAGTGCCGTTACCGTCATAGCAACGTCCTTCTTTCACATAAATGGTTTTACCTACGAAGGTGAACGTTTCTAGTTCAGGGCCTGCACCGGCAGCCGCTAAGGAGTCGGTGACGATACAAAGTTTGTCACCTTTCACTTTTTTATCCAAACGCACATTGCCAAAATCCACGTGTACGCCGTCCACGATAATGCCGGTATAAACGTCGGAATCCAACACCGCACCCACCACGCCCATAGCACGACCGGAACTGATCGGCGACATAGCGTTATGTAAGTGGGTGGCGAAAGTAGCGCCTTTGTGGAAAGCGGCTTTTGCTACTTCATAACTGGCGTTGGAATGGCCGACAGACACCACAATGCCACTTTTCACGAAATCAGGGGTGTAATTGATTGTCGGGTTTTCGGCTGCGATAGTGAGTTTGGTGATCACATCCGCGTTGTCGCAAAGAAAATCTTTCATTTCAGGTGAAATTTCACGAATGTATTCAGGGCGATGAACGCCTTTTTTTTCTACGCTTAAATAAGGTCCTTCAATATGCAATCCAAGGGCTTGGTTTTTATGTTTGGCTAAATATTGACGCATGATTTTAACCGCACTTTTAATACCTTCATCGGGTGCCGTGATAAAGGTTGGCAGGAAGCTGGTACAACCCGATTTCAAATTGGTGGCTTGCATAATTTCCAAAGTTTCTACACTGGTTTGATCGTTAAACATGACGCCACCACAGCCGTTTAATTGCAAGTCAATAAAACCGGCCGTAAGATTATGCCCTTGTAAATCAATGGTCTTAATGTCACTTTCCAATTCGCTTTGCGGAATCACTGCCTCAATGTTTTCACCGTTAATCACCACGGCATAATCCCGCAGAATCTCATATTTGGTGTAAATGACAGAGTTAATCAATGCATATTTCATAATGCTACCTTCTAAAAAATAATCTAAAAATCCACCGCACTTTTAGCTAAAAAGCTACAACACACTATGAATCGCGTGATTTTCCAATTCGGTGAAATATTTCACGGTTTTCACTTTGAGTTCTTGGAGCGCAGGCTCATCACACACCAACACAAAGTGGCGATGCAATTGAAGCGCACTAACCGTCCAAAGATGATTCACCGATCCTTCTACGGCGGCTTGCACAGCGAGTGCCTTGGAATGTCCCGTTGCTAAAATCATCACTTCTTCCGCGTCTAACAAGGTGCCGACACCAATGGTTAAAGAATATTTTGGCACTTGATTCACATCATTATTAAAGAAACGGGAATTGGCAATAATCGTATCCGGTGTAAGGGTTTTAATACGGGTATGGGAGCTTAAAGAAGACGCCGGTTCGTTAAAGGCAATATGCCCATCCACACCTACGCCGCCCATGAATAAATGGATTTTGCCGTAAGATTTGATTTTTTCTTCATAACGGCGACATTCTTCATCATGATCATCCGTGTTGCCGTTTAAGATATTGATATTTTGCGGCTGAATATCAATGTGGTTGAAGAAGTTGTTATACATGAAGCTATGATAACTTTCCGGATGCTCTGCCGGCAAACCGACATATTCATCCATATTAAATGTCACCACATGCTTAAAACTCACTTGACCGGCTTGGTTAAATTTGATTAGTTCTTGATAGGTTTTCAATGGCGTCCCGCCGGTCGGTAACCCCAAAACAAAAGGACGTTCTGCCGTCGGGTTGAAATGATTAATTCTATCGACAATATGACGAGCCGCCCAACGGCTGACTTGTTGTTCGTTATGTAATGGGATGAGGCGCATGATAAACTTCCTTTATTGTGCCGCGCTTTTTATCCCGGTTCAACCTAGGGCAATAAATTACCCTAAGTTACGCATAATCGTTTTCCCTTTAGAAACCAAGAGAGGAGGCTAAAGGCCTAAAGAATCCGAATTATGCGTAACCGTGGGTAATTTTTACTTATAGCGATACCGTAAAAGTGCGGTCATTTTTTCCATTAAATTATAAATATTTCGCCTTTAATTCTTTTGCTCTTGCTAACTGAGCGTCTGTCGCTTTTGCCGTCATCGGTTCGCGGCAGTATCCGGCGTCCACACCTTCCAATTTCAACAATTCTTTGATGGTTAAATATAAACCATTCGCTAAAATGCCTTCGATTAAGTCATTAGTAACGTGTTGAATAGCAAGGGCTTCGGCAAGTTTGCCTTGTTTGGTTAAGTCAAAAATTTGTCTTGCACGTACGCCGTTAACGTTAAAGGTACTACCGATAGCACCATCCACTCCTAACGCAGCAGCCGGTAACATCATTTCGTCAAAGCCTGCCCAGATTAAGTGATTTGGATAGGCTTTTTTCAAGCGTTCCAACAAGTAGAAATCGCCTGCAGTGAATTTCACACCAAGCACTTTCGGGTTTTTGTAAAGCTCGCCGAATTGCTCAATACCCATATTTACACCGGTTAAGAACGGAATGGAGTACACGATCATGTTATTGCCGGTTTCAGCGATGATGGTGTCGTAGTAATGTTTGATTTCAGGGAAGCTGAATTTATAGTAGAACGGGGTTACGGCAGAAAGGCTGTCATAACCTAATTCGGTGGCGTATTTACCCAATTCCACGGCTTCGTGTAAATTCACGCTACCTACTTGAGCGATTAATGCCACTTGGTCTTTGGCTTCATCTTTAGCGATACGGAAAATTTGTTTTTTCTCTTCGGTGGAAAGCATAAAGTTTTCACCGGTTGAACCGCCCACATATAAACCGTCCACTTTCATTTTATCAATGTTGTGGCGGATAATTTGACGCAAGCCTTTCTCATTAATAGAGCCATCTTCGTTAAATGACACTAATAACGCACTGAAAATACCTTTTAAATCACGCATTGTTTTCTCCTTGATTTATCATTTAATACGTTGTTCTAAAATCACATCTAATGTTTTTTGCTTGGTTTTCACCGCTCTTTCTTGTTCGGCTTGCACCAGCAAAGCATAAATTAAATCCAACACAAATAGTTGAGCAATTTTGGTACCAATGGAATCCCCTTGTAATTTGCCTTGCTTATTACCATTCACCAAGACAAAATCTGCATGTTCGGTGATAGGGGAACGCAAACTGTGGGTCAACGCCACAGTAACTGCACCATTCTGTTTTGCTATTTTTAAGGTATGGGCAGTTTCTTGGGAATAACCGGAATGACTGATACCAATGGCTACATCGTTTTTCTTCAATAACGCTGCCTGCATATACATAAAATGGTTATTACCACTGGCATCCACTTGCATACCGATACGCATAAATTTATTTTTCGCATCTTCTGCAGTTACACCGGAAGATCCTACGCCAAATAAAAAAACTTTATTAGCGTGTTGAATTGCCTCCACCACCTTTTCTAACTGACTAAAATCCAGTAAATTTATGGTTTCTTCCATAACGTTGTTAAGGGTGGCTTGTAATTTATGGGTAATTTTTAAGGAATCATCATCCGGCATAATTTCCGTATCTAATACAGTATCATCTCGCCCTTCTCTATTGGTGGCCAATTCAATGGAAAATTCCAGTTTAAAATCACTGAACCCCTTAAAACCCAAGGTACGGCAAAAACGCACAAAGGTAGCCTCACCCACATTTAAACGTTCGGCAAGTTCTGCCAAAGAATATTGCACAATCACATCAGGCGATTGAGTAATCACATCGGCGATTTTCTTTTCTGTTTTAGTTAAACTTTGATACAACGAACTGATGGTATTCAATACATTTCCACTTTTTGCCATAAATTCACTCCAAGTGAGTTAATTGTGTCTGAGCCCAAGCAGCAGCACCGATAAGACCTGCATCTTGCACTAATCGTGCTGCATCCAACGGACAACGATAAATCTCCGGCATTTCTGCCAAATATTCGTTCACCAAAGGTAAATAACCTTCCGCCAATCCAACGCTACCACCTAGCACCACTTTTTGTACATCCATACCAATAACCAAATCCGCGACTAGGTTAGCAATGGCTTTTGCCGAACGGGACACAAGTGCGGTAGCTTTTTCATCCGTTTTTCTGAAACGGGTAAAGACTTCTTTGGGATCACAAGGATCGTCCCATTGTTTGGAAACCGCTTCAATGGCACGGCCTGATGCGATGGCTTCTACGCAACCTACACGCCCGCAACCGCACACAGGCCCGTTCGGATCGGCCAAAGTATGCCCAATATGGCCGGCAATACCATTCGGTTCTGTGAGTAACTGATGGTTTAAAATTAACCCGCCACCTACGCCGGTAGAGACGGTAATAAATGCAAAGTTTTGAATGTTATTTTTATCTTGCAGTTGATATTCGGCATAAGTTGCCGCTTGTGCGTCATTTAATAACAATACCGGCTTGGACGTATGTTTGGAAATGCTTTGTTTTAAAGGAAAATAGGCCAACCCACCTAAGTTTTTCGGATTAAGTGCGGTTAATATTCCTTTATTAATAATACCTGTTGAAGCCACCGCCACATACTCAAATTGAGCGGCATAATCTGCCAATAATTGTGCCAATGTTTGATGCATTGCTTCCACCACATTTTCCTGTGGTGTGCTAATTTGTTTCCGCTGTGTCACTTGGTTCTCTGACACAATGGCGGTCGCCATTTTGGTTCCGCCGATATCTAACGCTAAACAACGCATCATTTTTCCCTCTTAGTTATTTATTCGCAGATTTGACCGCACTTGAAAACCAGCTCACAATATGTTCTAAACGGGTTAAGGCGGAGCCTACAGTGACGAAATCAGCGCCGATTTCAATGGCAATTTTAGCCAGTTCCGGGGTGTTATAACGGCCTTCCGCCATCACTTTGCAGCCTGCCGCTTTCAAGTCTTTAACTAATTGATAGTCCGGCTCCTCCGGTACGGCACCGCCTGTGTAACCTGACATGGTGCTGCCCACAATATCAAAACCCAATTTTTGACAGTACAACCCTTCTTCTAAATTGGAGCAATCCGCCATGGCAAGACAGCCCATTTCATGAATTTTTTTAACCGCACTTTCAATGTCAACCGGGCGTGGACGATTGGTGCCATCCACCGCAATAATATCCACTCCGGCGTGTGCCAAATCTTCAATATCCTGCAAAAATGGAGTGATACGCACCGGGGAGTCTGGAAGATCCCGCTTAACGATCCCAATGATCGGCACATTCACGGCTGGGCGAACGGCTTTTAGGTTATCTACGCCTTCAATGCGCAACCCTGCTGCTCCGCCCATAACGGACGCCTGCGCCATGGCGGCGACGATTTCCGGTTTATCCATCGGACCATCATCCACCGGTTGGCAGGAAGCAATTAAACCATGTTGAATTTGAGCGAAAACCGCTTGGTGAGATAATTTTTTATTGAATAACTGTGACATAGAAACTCCTCTTTTTTGCGTTCTTTGCGGCTGCATTTGGCAGTCATTCTAGTCAGTGGCATTATTATATGAAAATAAAACGTCATTTAAAAATATTTTTTGAAGTGATATTTCAAACATGTGATCTACCTCTCATTTTTGAAATAAAACTTCATTCTCTATTTAAAAATGATTTTTTTGCTTTAAAATGCAAGTTGAGTTGTAATCAATCCTCTTTATATACATTAACTCATTTTAACTACAGGAGTGTAGCCATGAAACTAGCCAAACTTTTTCTCGCCACTGCAATTGCACTAGGCGTAACCTCTGTCGCTAACGCTGCGGATTACGATTTAAAATTCGGTATGAACGCGGGCACATCATCTAATGAGTACAAAGCGGCCGAAATGTTTGCCAAAGAAGTCAAAGAAAAATCTAACGGCAAAATTGAAATTTCTCTTTATCCAAGCTCACAATTAGGTGACGACCGCGCCATGTTAAAACAATTAAAAGACGGCGCGTTGGATTTCACCTTTGCAGAATCCGCCCGTTTCCAATTGTTCTATCCTGAAGCAGCAGTATTTGCTTTACCTTATGTGATCACCGACTACAATGTGGCACAAAAAGCCCTATTCAATACCGCATTCGGTAAAGATTTAATTCAAAAAATGAATAAAGATCTAGGTTTAACTTTATTATCCCAAGCCTATAACGGTACACGCCAAACCACGTCCAACCGTGCAATCAAAAGCATTGCCGACATGAAAGGCTTGAAATTACGTGTACCAAACGCTGCAACCAACTTAGCGTATGCAAAATATGTAGGCGCATCTCCAACACCGATGGCTTTCTCCGAAGTGTATTTAGCGCTCCAAACCAACTCTGTTGACGGTCAAGAAAACCCGTTAGCTACCGTACAAGCGCAAAAATTCTATGAAGTACAAAAATACTTGGCAATGACCAACCATATTTTGAACGACCAACTTTATTTAGTGAGTAACGAAACTTTTGCCGATTTGCCGGAAGATTTGCAAAAAGTGGTTAAAGATGCAGCACAAAAAGCCGCAGAATATCACAGCAAATTATTCTTTGACGGTGAAAAAGAATTAATTGCCTTCTTTGAAAAACAAGGTGTCACTGTCACGCATCCGGATCTTATTCCATTCAAAGAAGCGATGAAGTCCTACTATGCCGACTTTGTGAAACAAACTGGTACAAAAGGCGAAGAAGCGCTTAAACAAATCGAGGCTGTTAGCAAATAATTCTCTTTGATCGTGTGCCTGCTTCAGCAGGCACTCTTTTCCTCTCCTTTATTATTCAACGGAGTTGAATATGAAAATCTTTAATAAACTCGAAGAATGGATCGGTGGGGTATTATTCCTCGTGATATTCTGCATTCTTGTTTTGCAAATTCTGTTCAGACAAGCTTTCCACTCCCCATTAATTTGGAGTGAAGAACTTGCCAAATTGCTGTTCGTTTATGTAGGCATGCTTGGCATTAGTGTTGCGATCAGAAAACAAGAACATGTTTATATTGACTTCTTAACCAACTTAATGCCATCGGCAATCAAAAAAATAACTAACACTTTTGTGCAATTGGTGATTTTCCTTGGTGTCATTTTCTTTATTCACTTCGGCATAAAAACTTTCACAGGAGCCAATTTCCCTATTGATGCCTTAGGTGGTATTTCGGAAAAATGGATTTATGCTTCACTGCCAATTATTTCCGTATTAATGTTGATTCGTTTCTTCCAAGCACAGGCTGATAATTTCAAAGAAGATAAAAGCTATTTACCGGCTATTTTCTTTATTGTAAGTACGGTTATTTTATTGGGCATTTTATTCACCTTCCCTGAATGGTATAAAGTCTTACGCATTACGGAATATGTGAAATTTGGTCCAAATGCGGTGTATGTGGCATTGCTTTTCTGGTTAGTCATCATGTTCCTAGGTGTACCGGTAGGTTGGTCATTATTTATCACTACCCTGCTTTATTTCTCCATGACCCGTTGGAACGTGGTGAATGCCGCCTCTGACAAACTCACCATGAGTTTGAATAGTTTCCCACTCCTTGCCGTACCGTTCTATATTCTTACTGGGATTTTAATGAATACCGGCGGTATCACCGAACGTATCTTTAACTTTGCCAAAGCCTTATTAGGCCATTACACTGGCGGTATGGGACACGTTAACATCGGCGCAAGTCTCTTGTTCTCAGGAATGTCAGGTTCTGCACTTGCGGACGCAGGCGGTTTAGGTCAATTAGAAATCAAAGCCATGCGTGATGCAGGCTATGATAACGACATTTGCGGTGGTATCACTGCAGCCTCCTGTATCATCGGCCCATTGGTTCCACCAAGTATCGCTATGATCATTTATGGCGTTATTGCCAACGAATCCATTGCAAAACTATTTATTGCCGGATTCGTACCCGGTGTATTAATCACTATTGCATTAATGACAATGAATTATTGGGTCTCGAAAAAACGCGGCTATCCAAAAACGCCTAAAGCGACCCGTAAAGAACTTTGCACTTCATTTAAGAAAGCATTTTGGGCAATTTTAACGCCATTATTGATTATCGGCGGGATTTTCTCCGGCTTATTCAGTCCAACTGAATCTGCAGTGGTTGCAGCAACTTATTCCGTTATCGTGGGTAAATTCGTCTATAAAGAATTAACCTTGAAAATGCTTTTCAATAGCTGTGTGGAAGCCATGTCCATTACCGGTGTTGTCGCATTGATGATTATGACGGTTACATTCTTCGGCGATATGATCGCCCGTGAGCAAGTGGCAATGCGCATTGCTGATGTATTCGTTGCCGTGGCTGATTCTCCGTTAATGGTATTAGTCATGATCAATGCCTTGTTATTGTTCCTCGGCATGTTCATTGACGCGTTAGCATTACAATTCTTGGTATTGCCAATGTTAATTCCAATCGCTATGCAATTTGGTATCGATCTTGTGTTCTTCGGTGTAATGACTACTTTGAACATGATGATTGGTATCTTAACACCACCGATGGGTATGGCCTTATTTGTAGTAGCACGCGTGGGTAACATGTCCGTGTCCACTGTAACAAAAGGCGTGTTGCCATTCTTAGTACCGATTTTCGTTATGTTAATATTAATTACCATTTTCCCAAGTATCATCACATTCATTCCGAATTTGTTAATACCTTAAGGAGCCCAAGAGTGCGGTTGAAAATGCTATAAATTTTCACCGCACTTTTCTTACCAAAGGAAATTACGGTTGTTGAACTTGTTGAGCAGAAGTAATTTCAAAAACCCGGCAAGGCTACGTTTCGACTAATGGTTTGATAAGTTTACCAAGCATCTCAACGTCCACCTTACGGATATAATCTAAAAACATAGAAACCTATTCATGCCGTTTACGAATAGCAAACAATAACTCAAAACGAGGTTTATTATGACATTTCAAAAAACAACATTAGCTGCTTTATTCTTTGCTGCAACAGTTTTTACAGCGACAGCGCAAGCTGCCACTTATCCTGATTTACCGGTGGGCATTAAGAGTGGTGCCGGTGCATTAATCGGCGATACCGTTTATGTGGGCTTAGGTACAGGTGGTGACAAATTCTATGCCTTAGATTTAAAAACCCCGAACGCCCAATGGAAAGAAATTGCTGCATTCCCAGGCGGCGAACGTAATCAACCGGTTGCGGCTGCCGTTGATGGCAAATTGTATGTATTCGGCGGATTACAAAAAAATAAAAAAGGTGAATTGCAATTAGTCAATGACGCCTATAGCTACAACCCTGCCGACAACACTTGGAGCAAATTACCGACCCGTTCACCGCGCGGTTTAGTCGGTTCAAGTGGTGCTTCTCACGACGACAAAGTGTATATCGTGGGCGGTTCTAACCTATCTATTTTCAACGGGTTCTTCCAAGACACCGTTGCCGCAGGTGAAGACAAAGCGAAAAAAGGTGAAATAACCAAAGCCTATTTTGAACAACGTCCTGAAGATTACTTCTTCACTACAGAATTGTTAAGCTATGAACCTTCCACCAACAAATGGCGTAACGAAGGTCGTGTACCATTCTCCGGTCGTGCCGGTGCGGCGTTTACCATTCAAGGCAATGATTTAGTTGTCGTGAACGGTGAAATCAAACCGGGTTTACGCACAGCGGAAACCCATTCCGGTAAATTCACCGATAAAGGCGTGCAATGGAAAAACTTGCCTGACTTACCGGCACCAAAAGGTCAAAGCCAAGATGGTTTAGCCGGTGCCATGGCAGGTTATAGCCACGGTCATTATTTAGTCACCGGTGGTGCAAACTTCCCTGGTTCTGTAAAACAATTTAAAGAAGGAAAACTTCACGCTCACCAAGGCTTAAGCAAAGCATGGCATAAAGACATTTATACGTTAAACAACTGTAAATGGAACATCATTGGTGAATTACCTGCGGGCATCGGTTATGGTGTTGCCGTGTCTTATGACAATAAAGTGTTGCTCATCGGCGGTGAAACAGACGGTGGCAAAGCCTTAACTTCCGTACAAAGCATGAGCTATGACGGTAAACAATTAAAAGTAGAATAACCTTCTTTTTAACCTTAAGCTAACGGATTAAGTTACGCTTAATCCGTTATTTTTTTATTTGCCCAGCATAAAATCCAATGGATTCGTGATAGTTCTCACAAATACAAAAGTTTTCATTTGAAAAGAGAAATCCTATCGCGCTATGCTACACAGGCTTAAAACAATTATTTTATGGAATCAAAAAAATTAAAGGAGTTCTTATGAGCGTTCTTAGTTATGCCCAAAAAATCGGGCAAGCCTTAATGGTACCCGTTGCCGTATTGCCGGCAGCTGCCGTATTAATGGGGATCGGTTACTGGCTGGATCCGGATGGCTGGGGGGCGAATAGCCAACTTGCCGCGTTGCTCATCAAATCCGGTGCCGCCATCATCGACAACATGGGACTATTATTCGCCGTGGGCGTGGCCTTCGGTTTATCCAAAGACAAACATGGCTCCGCCGCTCTTTCCGGTTTAGTGGGTTACTATGTCGTGACTACCCTACTCGCACCGGGCGGCGTCGCACAATTACAACATCTTGATCCAAGCCAAGTGCCTGCGGCTTTCGGTAAAATCAATAACCAATTTATCGGGATCTTAATCGGTGTACTTTCTGCTGAACTTTACAACCGTTTCTATCAAGTGGAATTACCAAAAGCGCTGTCCTTCTTCAGCGGAAAACGTTTAGTCCCAATCGTGGTATCTTTCGCCATGATTGCCCTTTCTTTCATTCTGCTTTATGTATGGCCTTATATCTTCAACGCATTAGTTTCTTTCGGTGAATCCATCAAAGATTTAGGCGCTGTAGGTGCGGGTATTTACGGTTTCTTCAACCGTCTATTAATTCCGGTGGGCTTACACCATGCCTTAAACTCTGTATTCTGGTTTGACGTGGCCGGTATTAATGACATTCCGAATTTCTTAGGTGGTGCAAAATCCATCGCTGAAGGCACCGCAACTGTTGGTGTTACCGGTATGTATCAAGCAGGTTTCTTCCCGGTCATGATGTTCGGTTTACCGGGCGCTGCATTGGCGATTTACCAATGTGCAAAACCAAGCCAAAAAGTGAAAGTAGCTTCCATCATGTTAGCCGGTGCATTTGCCTCTTTCTTCACCGGTATCACCGAACCGCTTGAATTCTCCTTCATGTTCGTCGCACCAATTCTTTATGTGTTACACGCGCTATTAACCGGTATTTCCGTGTTTATCGCAGCCAGCATGCACTGGATTGCGGGCTTCGGCTTCAGCGCAGGTTTAGTGGATATGGTGCTATCTTCACGTAACCCATTAGCCGTTGATTGGTACATGTTATTAGTACAAGGTTTGGTATTCTTCACCATTTACTACTTGGTGTTCCGCTTTGCTATCCAAGCCTTCAACTTAAAAACCATTGGTCGTACGGAAGAGGCTGAAGAGTCTGTAGCGGCACAACCGGTAACCAACCAATCACGCGAAGAAAGAGCGGTCAAATTTATTGACGCTTTAGGGGGAGCCGATAACTTCAAAACTATCGATGCTTGTATTACCCGTTTACGCTTGACCTTAGTTGATCGTGAGAAAATCAATGAAGAACAATTAAAAGTTCTCGGTTCTAAAGGCAACGTAAAACTCGGCAACGATGGTTTACAAGTGATTCTTGGCCCAGAAGCCGAACTTGTCGCAGAAGCAATTAAGGCGAAAGTGAAATAATTTCAAATACAACAAAAATCCTTAAACACACAAAAGCCACTTTGACTTCAAAGTGGCTTTTTTATTCGTTTCCATCAAGCATCAACGCAAATGCTTATTCTCTTCCGTTTCCGGTTCTAAATCGAGTTTTTCCATCAACAAACGGTCGCCGTCCTCTTCTGGGTTGCTGGTTACGAGCAGTTTGTCGCCGTAGAAAATGGAGTTAGCTCCAGCCATAAAGCACATTGCCTGCATTTCTTCGCTCATGCCTTGGCGACCGGCGGATAAGCGGACGTAACTGTTTGGCATAGTGATACGCGCCACGGCGATAGTGCGCACGAATTCTGTCCAGTCCAAATCTTCTGCATCGGCAAGCGGTGTGCCTTCGATTTTCACTAATTGGTTGATAGGAACGGATTCCGGTTGCGGATCCAAATTCGCCAGGCTGGCAATGAGTCCTGCGCGTTCTTTGCGGGTTTCGTTCATGCCCACAATCCCACCGCAACAGACTTTCAAACCGGCTTTACGCACTTTGCCTAAGGTACTGATACGGTCGTCAAAACGGCGCGTGCCAATCACTTCACTGTAATGCTCCGGCGCGGTGTCTAGGTTGTGGTTATAATAATCCAAGCCTGCGTCTTTTAATTCTTCCGCCATGCCGTCTTGCAATAAGCCGAAGGTACCGCAAGTTTCCATACCGAGGGATTTCACCGCCTTGATGATTTCCGTCACTTTGGCGATATCTTTTGGTTTCGGGCCGCGCCACGCGGCACCCATGCAAAAACGCCCTGCGCCACGGGCTTTGGCGATTTTGGCTTTCGCAACGATTTCTTCTACATCTAATAATTGTTGATTTTGCACGCCTGTTTGATAACGCGCCGATTGCGGACAATAACCACAATCCTCCGGGCAACCGCCGGTTTTAATCGACATTAAGGTAGAAAGCTGAATGGCGCGTGGGTTAAAGTTTTTGCGATGAACTTGCGCCGCACGATAGACCAAATCCAAAAACGGCGTTTCAAACAACGCTTCCACTTTGCACACAGACCAATATTCCACGCTTGGGTGGGGAGTGATAGAGTAAATTTGTAGAGTACTGCTTAACATAGTTTTCCTTTAAGTAGAAAACACTTTTTAAAAGTGCGGTACATTTTATGCGTATTTTTATTCTTGGGTTATCCGACCATTTTCCACACGAATCATCCGATCAACATTGCCTTTCAACTCGGAAGGTTGATGGGTGACAAGCAATAAGGTCAGATTTTTGCGTTGGCAAAGTTGGTCGATTAAATCCAACATTTCGCTCCGCAAAGCCGGATCGAGCGCGGAGAACGGCTCGTCCAACAATAAAATCGGCTTATCGCGCAACAAACAACGGGCCAAGGCGACACGCTGTTTTTGTCCGCCGGAAAGGCTGTTTGGTTGACGGTTCAAAAAATCCGTTAAACCCACAGCGGCGGCTACTTGTTCAAGCTGTTGTTGCTCAAGTGCGGTCAATTTTAACGATATTTTTAAGCCTAACGCCAAATTTTTCCAAACGGTTAAGTGCGGAAACACATTGTTCTCTTGAAACAAAATAGACACAGGGCGTCCATAAGGCGCGCTTTGCGTATGATTTTCACCGTTGAGCCAAACTTCGCCACGGGTCGGCAAAACAAAGCCGGCAATCAAATTAAGCAAGGTACTTTTGCCTGCACCACTTGGCCCGATAATGGCAATACGCTCCCCTGCCGCCACGTGCAAATCAAACGTCATGGGCATGATGTTATCGGCTAAAAATACCTTATCTAAACGAATCATACTGTTCCTTTTGTTGTTCGTCTTTTTGTTGCTCAAGCAAGGCAAATATTATGCCGCACAATAACAGCAAAATGCCTGCGGTAACTGCCGCTTCTGCGTTGCGATAGCTACCTAATTGTTGATACAACAAATGTGGCAACGAGGTAAAATCTTGATTACCGAATAACGCAATGGCGGTGAAATCCCCTAACGATAGCGCGAATGCCAAGGCAAGTGCGTATTTTATCGGCGTGCGCAGATCGTGCCATTCAATTAAACGAAATCGCTGCCAGCCTACAATGCCAAGGGAATTACACAGGCGTTCGTAATATTGCATATTATTGTTAAACGGCACACTTAAAATTCGTAACACAAAGGGCATCGCACTTAACGCGTTACAAACCACCACAATGGCAAATAAATAAGCGTTGTTAAAGTCAATTTCACGCAACAATAAAAACAACCCCATAGCGAGAACTAAAATGGGAATCGCCAAAATCACCATGCCTGCATTAATAATAAAGTGCGCGGTTTTCACATAATACAACCATTGCAAACGACGGGATAACAACAATAACGCCACCGCCATAAGCAATGCCAACAAGGCGGAAGCCGGCGCGATAGTTAAGGAATAGGCTAAAGCCTTCCAAAGTTGCGGGTTTTGCCATGCAGCGAGCCATTTTTCCGATGTTAGCGCGCCGATAATAATATTCAATAACGGCGACAACATAAATAACACAAATAGGGCAAGCAAAAAAATGTGGAAAATTTTCACCGCACTTTGCGGCCGGGTAAACCAACGATAGCCACTGCTCAAACTGGTTTGCGTTGTACGGCTAAACCAACTGCTCACACTAAACAGTAACAGACAAAAAATAAATTGTAACAACGCAAACAACGCCGCCTTCGGCAAATCAAACTCAAACAAAATCGCCTGATAAATGGCAGTTTCCAGCGTGGTATATTGCGGCCCGCCACCGAGTGTTAACACGACAGTGAAACTGGTGAAACATAACATGAAAATCAGGCTGAACGAAGGCAGAATTTGTTGGCGTAAATAATACCATTCCACTAAACGCACAAAGCGCCATCCACGTATATTTAGTTGTGCCGCCAGTTGGTGTTGTTGGTAAGGAATCGCTTCCAAACTTTGCAGAAAGAGTTTGGTCGCAAGCGGAATGTTAAAAAAGACATGAGCAATTAAAATGCCCGACAAGCCGTAAATGCTCCCCGCCCAAGTGCGGTCAAAAAAATGCAAGATTTGCGCAATCCAACCCGACGCGCCATACACGCCGATTAACCCGAAAATGGCGACCAACACCGGCAATACAAAGGTGAGCGACATGATTTTCAGCAAAAAATTTTTGCCGATAAAATCCATATAATAAAACGCACGCGCCAACAGCATACCGAAAAACAAAGACAACAATGCCGAAAGCAAGGCCTGCCCTAAACTAAAGGCAATAACATGGTGCAAATAAGCATCATGAAAAATCAGTCGCCAGTCATAGCTGCCTTCCGCCAACACAGCACGCAACGCACCCGTATAAAACAGCGTGATAAATAAAATAACAAACATTCCGCCCAGATAATGACGTGGGCGGAATTGTGAGTTGGAAAACAACGCAAACATTAATGGATTACTTTGTTAAGGTGGTTTGCCATTGGCTGATCCATCTTTTTAACGCGTCCGATGTTGCCGCCGAAGTGTCCAAAAAGGTTTCTTGTAGTTTTTGCGCTTTTAAGGCATCAAAGTGCGGTTCCACCGCTTCTTGAATCACCGGGAACATCACATTGGCGCTGACAATGTGTTTTTGTGCTTCAGGTGTGATCAAATACGCCATAAATTGATCGGCACATTGGTTCTTATGCTCCACCACCCGTGCCGCCAATTCTACTTGCATCACATTGCCTTCGACAAACTGTGTGGCTGCGTAATTTTCTTTATTTTCAAATAATTGGTGATATAACGGCGATGTGCTGTAGCTTAACACCACATCCGCCTCACCTTTCAAAAAGGCACCATAAGTGTCAGACCAGCCTTTACCTACCGTCACCGTGTGTTTGGCCAATTGTTGCCACGCCTGCGCCACTTGTTCTGCCGGGTAAACGGTATTCATCCACACCAACAAACCACGACCGACACTGCTGGTGCGTGGGTCTTGATAGATGACACGCAAATCTTCACGTTCGACCAATTCTTTTAAACTTTTCGGCGGATTCTTGACTTTATCTTTGTCATACACAAACGCATAAGTACCAAAATCATAAGGCAGGAAGGTGTTGTCTTGCCATTGGGTCGGCAAACTGAGTTTGCTTAAATCCACGTGATTGATATCAAACAGTTTGCTTTTTTTGGCCTCTTCCAACACAAAATTATCCAAACCTAACACAATGTCTGCCTTGGTTTTATGCCCTTCCAAACGCACTCGATTAAACAGCGTACCGCCACTTTCAAAAGGCATATAATTCACTTTGCACAGCGGGTATTTTTGCTCAAATCCCTGTTTTATTTTCGGCCCGGCGCCCCAGTCGGAAGTGAAGGAATCGTAGGTATAAATATTCACGTTTTGCGCCTGTTGGCCGGCTAAAACGGCAGTGGAAAATGAAAGTGCGGTGAAAAATAAAATTGTTTTTTTCATAACAAGTCCTTAGTGAGATTAAATTGACGTTAAATTAAACCTTATTCTTGATATGTCCAATGATTGATCGGCCCATGTCCGTGGCCAATATTTAACGGGTGGCTAATGACGGCACCGATATACGCCTTGGCGGTTTGCACGGCGGATCGAATATCCGCCCCTTTGGCTAATTCTGCAGTGAGGCAGGCGGAAAACGTGCAACCTGTGCCGTGAGTGTGTGGCGTCGGATAGCGTGGCGATTGCAAAACAAAATGTTCGTTAGGGGTAAAAATCCAATCGCAACACTCCGCGCTTTGCGAATTGCCGCTATGTCCACCTTTAATTACCACCGTTTTTACGCCCTGCGCCTGCAACATTTGCGCGGCTCGTTGGGCGCTTTGCTCATCCACAATGTCTATGCCGGTTAATGCCATCGCTTCCGGTAAATTCGGAGTAATCACCTCCGCCTGCGGCAATAAAAATTTAACCAAAGAATCCACCGCACTTTGTTGCAGCAACGGCGCACCGCCTTTGGCAATCATCACAGGATCCAACACCAACGGTCTAAAATCATATTGCGTTAATGCCTCAGCGACACACTCGATTATTTCTGCCGTGCCTAACATACCGATTTTAAAGGCGCTAATCGTGAAATCATCGGCGATAGCTTTCAGCTGGCTTTGAATGGTTTGCAGGGGAATGGGGTGAATATCAAACACGCCCAACGTGTTTTGCGCAGTAATTGCCGTAATCACCGATGTGCCGAACACGCCACGCATTTGAAAAGTTTTTAGATCAGCTTGAATGCCGGCGCCACCACCGCTGTCCGAGCCGGCAATGGTTAAAGCTTGAACGATGTTACTCATAATATCCTCCGCGATTTAACGAAGAGGAAACACATAAACCATATTGCATAATTGTTCCTTTATTTAAGGAAAAGAGTGAATTGGCAATAATGACGAATGAAGATGAGAGAAAAGAAAGGAAATTTGATTCTCCGATTAGTTTCCTACGTCAGTATTAACTGTATCAGGTTCACGGGTATTATCTCAGCACGAAGCACCCCGACTAATAACGGCTTTCAGTCTATCGATTTTGGCTATGCGTGACAAGAGGACAACGGAATTTTCATGGAAAAATGTAATTGAAGAGAATGAGTTAAAAAAAGTGCGGTCAGAAACACATTTATTTCTGACCGCACTTTTTATTGATTGGTGTAGATAAGTCTGATTACTTACCGACTTGGCTACCGATTAAGCCGCCTAATGCCGCACCACCTAGGGTTGCGCCGGTTGAGCCACCGATTACATTACCGGCCACACCACCAACCGCAGCACCAATCGCAGTATTTTTCTGCGTTCTGCTTAAATTGTGGCAACCGGTTAACGCGACAGCTAAGGTAACAATACCGAGAATTTGAACAATCTTTTTCATTTTAAAACCTCATTAGTTGCTTAAATGATATGAGTAATGTTCTTGTTTATACTCAGCACGTTAGACTGAGCTTTTGCTAAAAAGTTTTACTTTTTACGCAATGACACCTCGCCGGCATTAAAGTACCGAACGCCATCTTGCGTCATTAAACACAAATGGCCACTGCTATTGATACCTTGGTCAATGCCGGAAATCATGCTCTTTTCAGTAATCACATTCACTTCCGTACCGAAATACGCATCATGTTCCAACCATTGTTGTTGTATTTCCGCGTCAATACCGTGCTGCTCAAAATGAGACAAATAACGATAAATGGTTTTCACCATTTGGATAATGATCTGTTCACGATCGATATCGGGAAAAAACTCACTTAATTCCGCCCACGGCTGGTCGATATGCTTTTCCTGCCCAAGTGAAACATTCATGCCAATGCCTATGACCAAATTTAATTTGCCGTTTGGACGATTGATAATTTCCACCAAAATGCCCGCCAGTTTTCGATCATTGACCAAAATATCATTCGGCCATTTCACTTGAAAGCCGTACATATCCAATTCCACCAACGACTGCACGATAGCGAGCCCAGTCACCGAACTCAAGCCATCTAAAGGTTTACTTGGATCTAACTGCCAATAAAAGCTCAAAATAATCTGCCCGGCAAAAGGGGAAATCCATTGCCTTCCGCGACGTCCACGCCCTGCACTTTGGTATTCCGCCAAGCAAAGATCACCTTTTTGCAGCGTTTCAATATTATCCAATAAATACTGATTGGTTGAGGAAATCACTGGCTTTAACGTGACATGATAAGGCTGCAAGGCTTGAGCTAAGCGCTGTTCATTAAGTAGCGGTAACTCAGGAACCAAATAAAGATGATCGCCTTCCAGCTCAAAACATAACCCTTGCTGTTCCAATTGCGCGACCTCGTTTAACAATTCCGCTTTGTTACAGCCTAAAAGTGCGGTCAAATTTTCCAATGAATTTTCTACGCCACCGATAAGAAGTTCGATTAATTTTGCCATGTGTATTCCTATAACTTGGGTTGGCTAATGTATTTTATCGGCGGTTATCATACGCTAAAAATCCCGTCTTTTTACAATTTTTTCTTTCCAAAAGCAGGGCAAATCTGTATAATCCGCCCGCAATATTTTTTCATCATTAATCATAAGAGAGATATTGCAATGGCATTACGCATCCTAAAAGAAGCACTCACGTTTGACGACGTTCTTCTCGTTCCCGCTCACTCTACCGTGTTACCTAACACAGCGAACCTTTCAACCCAATTAACCTCTACCATTCGCTTAAGCATTCCTATGTTATCTGCAGCAATGGACACCGTAACCGAAGCGAAATTAGCCATTTCTCTCGCGCAAGAAGGCGGCATTGGTTTCATTCATAAAAATATGACGATTGAACGCCAAGTAAATCGCGTCCGCAAAGTGAAAAAATTTGAAAGCGGTGTGGTTTCCGATCCAATCACCGTACCGCCGAATTTAACTATCAGCGAACTTAAAGCCATTGCACAGAAAAATGGTTTTGCAGGTTACCCTGTGGTAGATGCCGACAAAAATTTAGTAGGTATTATCACTGGCCGTGACACGCGTTTTGTATCCGATACGACTAAAACCGTAGCTGATTTAATGACCCCGAAAGATCGCTTAGTAACTGTAAAAGAAGATGCCCAACGGGAAGAAATTTTCCAATTAATGCACGAACACCGCGTAGAGAAAGTGTTAGTTGTGGACGATAATTTCAAATTGAAAGGCATGATCACCTTAAAAGACTATCAAAAAGCCGAACAAAAACCGAACGCTTGTAAGGATGAATTTGGCCGTTTACGCGTTGGCGCAGCAGTTGGCGCGGGTGCCGGTAATGAAGAACGCATTGATGCCTTAGTGAAGGCTGGTGTGGATGTGTTGCTTATCGACTCCTCTCACGGCCATTCTGAAGGCGTGTTACAACGTGTACGCGAAACCCGCGCGAAATACCCGAATCTACCGATTATCGCAGGCAACGTTGCCACTGCTGAAGGCGCCATTGCCCTAGCTGACGCTGGCGCTAGTGCTGTGAAAGTGGGGATTGGCCCGGGTTCCATTTGCACCACCCGTATCGTCACCGGCGTGGGTGTGCCACAAATTACTGCGATTTCCGATGCGGCGGAAGCTTTAAAAGATCGCGGTATTCCGGTGATTGCCGATGGCGGTATTCGTTATTCCGGCGACATCGCCAAAGCCATTGCGGCCGGCGCAAGTTGCGTAATGGTAGGCTCAATGTTCGCAGGAACAGAAGAAGCGCCGGGCGAAATCGAGTTATATCAAGGCCGAGCCTTCAAATCTTATCGTGGTATGGGTTCACTTGGTGCTATGGCAAAAGGATCCAGCGATCGTTATTTCCAATCAGATAACGCCGCGGATAAATTAGTACCGGAAGGCATTGAAGGGCGCATTCCTTATAAAGGCTTGCTCAAAGAAATCATCCATCAACAAATGGGCGGTTTACGTTCCTGTATGGGCTTAACCGGCTGTGCCACTATCGACGAATTACGCACCAAAGCCCAATTCGTAAGTATCAGCGGTGCCGGCGTTAAAGAAAGCCATGTACATGATGTCACCATCACCAAAGAAGCGCCAAATTATCGCATGAGCTAATTCTGCATATAAAAAGTGCGGTCGGTTTTAAAAACGTTTTTTAAATCGACCGTACTTTTTTATTCCTCAAATAAACGCTTCAATTCTTTCTCGTAACAATAAATATTCACCAGATTGGTTGGTGATTGCGATTCCAGATATTCATTGGCTCGCTTCACATAATCCGCATGATGTTTGTCGTGATTATCGATCACATCCAACAGCACCCGTGCGCCTTCAAACGCATCAAATTGGTCGTAATAATAACCGACGCCTTTCGGCAATAATTTAGAATTGTGGATGAACGGATAACCGCCATAAAGCGCATCATTGTAGGCATAATTCAGCCCATTCTCCCATTGATGGCTGACCACAATATCCGTGTAACGGGCAAGAAAATCCGGCATTTGATAGCGCCCTTCTACGGTCATCACGTTATCTTTCACCAATTCTGTGCGGCCGATAAAATTAAAGAAAGTCGGATTGTCTTTTTTATCGTAAGTATTGCACATATAAACATGCCCGATTTTTTCCGGCGCCATACGATACGCCTGCTCACAAATCAAAATTGGCGTAAAACAGGTTTTAAACACATTAATGTTTGCTTCAAAAGAAGCCATTCGACGAGATTTTTTCTCTTGATTCGGTTTATAACCAAAGTCGATATTATGTTCGTTTTTAATACGACGAATCACTTTGTCACAGAAGGTCGGCGCCCAAATGGCCGGTACTTGATAAGACTTGCAACGATGCATAATGGCAAAATAAGAAGCGCACATATTCATATTTTGCGGAATGATCCAGTTGCTATCATATACCGTACCATTAAATGTGCGCCCACCTTTTTTATCAAACAGAAAATATTCCATATCCATAACATAATCGTTGCCCATTTTATAGCATACGATTTTGCCGCCATGATCGTGCATACGGTGCATATATTGCGGTTCAATCACTAAAGTGCCTTCAATTAACACATCCAGCTCATCAATGACATCTTCCACATAAGCACAGTTTAAGGCTTCATCATCCATCATAAACCCGCTTGGCGGCGTAGATTTTTTCTCTGGCCCCCAAGATACTAAAACCACATCCTCCACAATAGAAGATGCTTCAAATAACCGATAAAGGAAAACGACATTTTGATTCACGCCATTCGCCCAAATATCAGGCACGTTGGATTCAAAATTGCAGGTGATACCGATTTTATATTTACGCGACATACACATCTCCGAAAACCATAAAATTCTTTGATAAAAAAATCTCACCTACAAAGGCAGGTGAGATCATAATTAAGGTTTGAACATTATTTCCATTGATAACCAATACCGGCACCGACGTTATATTCCCCTTGGGTTGATGCACCGGCATTCAATTTCAAAATAACGTTATTGTTATCGCTAGCTTTTGAATACCCAACCGCTACCGCACTTTGTCCATGGTGATTGCCTACACCAACGGCTACCATGTGAGCTCCCGGTTGGGTGACTTGCGGGATACTAGCAATGGCTGTCGCACCGGCAATTCCCGCGCGTAACTTGCGATTAGATCTATCAATCTTGTTATTCAAGCGAGACTCCGACGCAGAAACCATATCCTTGACTTGGCCAAAATTGGTCGCATCAGTGTCTTTCACCGCGCGTCCCACATTGGTAATCACGCGTTCATTACCTTCACTACCGACAGAAACGCTATTCGGGCGATCCGCCACGGAATTATTACCTAATGCTACGGAATTTTCTGCTGACGCAGTCGCATTTTGTCCTAATGCGGTGGCATTTTTCGCCATTGCCTTAGCATCTTTACCTACAGCGGTCGTATTTTCTTTCGTGGCTTTCGCATTATTGCCGAAAGCAGAAGAGTTCTTACCATCCGCCGCAGAATTTTTACCATATTGAGTGGCATTTTCACCTTTGGCTTGATTCAAAATACCAGAATTATTTAATAAATTCTCAGTTTTAGTAGCCGAACTTTGTGCAGAAGATGCCGAAGACGCTGCAGAGACTGCAGAACGATCCGCTGCAGAAGCTGATGTACTTGCATTCGTTGCAGAACTTGCTGCTGATGTAGCAGATTTGTCCGCCTCAACAGCAGAACTGGCTGAAGAATCAGCAGATTTCGCCGACTCAGTTGCAGAGGACGCTGATTTATCCGCGGACGTACTTGCCGCTGTCGCTGAACTGTCTGCCTTAGTTGCGGAGCTATCTGCTGCTGTAGCAGAGGTTGAAGCAGCCGTTGCCGAAGATCCCGCTGCGGTCGCAGAACTAGACGCTTGTGTTGCTGAGCTTGCGGATGAATCCGCTGACTTCGCTGATTCAACCGCAGAAGACGCTGATTTATCCGCGGACGTACTCGCAGCTGTAGCCGAGCTATCCGCTTTCGTTGCGGAGCTATCTGCTGCTGTAGCTGAACTTGCCGCTGAAGTCGCTGACTCTTGTGCCTTAGTTGCTGAGCTCGCTGATGAATCCGCTGATCTCGCTGATTCAGTTGCAGAGGACGCTGATTTATCCGCAGACGTACTTGCCGCTGTCGCTGAACTGGATGCAGCGCTTGCAGAAGAAGCTGAAGATACCGCTGAAGTACTCGCTGCACTCGCAGATGAATCCGCCTTACTTGCCGAAGTACTTGCCGCACTCGCAGAACTGTCTGCCTTCGTCGCAGAACTATGCGCTTTGCTGGCTGAAGTTGAGGCTTCAGTCGCTGATGTTGAGGCAGCAGATGCTGAGGAATCAGCTTTGCTGGCTGAAGTGCTGGCCGATCTCGCAGAACTGTCTGCCTTCGTCGCGGAACTATCCGCTTTGCTGGCTGAAGTTGAGGCTTCAGTCGCCGATGTTGATGCTGCGGACGCTGAGGAATTTGCCTTGCTGGCTGAAGTACTCGCTGCGCTTGCCGAACTTAGTGCATTAGATGCCGCTGAACTTGCCACTGTAGCAGATGAACCCGCTGCAGACGCTGAGCTTGATGCCTGACTTGCTGAGGAATCAGCCTTGCTAGCTGAAGTACTAGCCGCACTCGCAGAACTATCCGCTTTGCTAGCTGAAGTTGACGCTTCAGTCGCCGATGTTGATGCCGCGGATGCTGAAGAATCTGCCTTACTTGCCGATGTGCTGGCCGCAAGGGCAGATCCACTTGCAGAACTCGCCGCACTTACAGCACTGCTTGCTGCCATTTCAATCTTGCCTAAATTCTTGGTGACGGTTGATGCAGCTGACGAAGCGGCAGAAATGGATTGTTTGGCTGTAGAAGATAAACCATAAGTAATTGTCCCATTGCCGTCATTCTTGACTTCTAGATCAGAAGTTGCGGCAAAAGCAAGGGAATTATCTTTATCCAATTTCCATGTCGTCGCAGTCGATTCCGCTTGTCCCTCATTTTTCGTTTTAAAGGTATAACTACGGTTGGAATCTGCTTTAGTTTGTGCCATAGCTAAAGCTGTGCTAGCGGTGGTATTTGCTACCGTTGCCGTTGATTGTGCAGTACTGGCCGATGTGGAAGCCGAAGTTGCCGTATCTTTAGCCTGATTAGCTGTAGCTGATGCTGCCGAAGCAGTTGTGCTAGCTTGGTTTGCTGTGATAACCGCATTACTTGCAGCTGTTGAGGCAGACGTTGCATTCAGGTTAGCATTATTTGCAGCAGTAGATGCTGCAGCTGCGGTATTTTTTGCTTCAGAAGCGAAAGTTTTAGCGTCCGTCGCAATCTTTCTCGCATCATTTGCGACAGTTTGCGCAGAGTTTGCCGTTGCATTCGCTTTATCCGCTGTATTATTGGCTGTGGTTGCAATGTCTTTTGCGTCTGTTGCTGTGGCATTAGCTGCAGTCGCGGTATCATTCGCTTTATTTGCCGTAGACTCTGCACGAGTTGCCGTAACCGAAGCTGTACTTGCCGCATTACTTGCAGCCACTGCGGTTGAATTAGCTGCTGTCGCCGTGCTATTTGCAGCATTTGCAGCATTATTGGCAACAACAGCTGTTGATTGTGCTGTGCTGGCAGCAGTAATACCCGCTTGTGCCATTTGTTGAACTGCATATAATTGACTACCGTTTACCGCATCAGTTGAAGTTGCCGTAAGTTGTCCGGCTGACACATATTTAATTTGACGGGTTTTTGAAGCATTACCAACAGAAACCACACCGGTGGAATTTGAACCGGCAAAGCGAACGACTTGAGTATTACCCTGCGCATCCCTATAACTTAGACTCGCTATATCGGTTGCGGTAGTTGTTGTTGCACCATTGCCCAATGCTACAGAATTTGCGTGAGTTGCATTAGCGTTATGTCCTAACGCCAACGAACTCTCAGCGTTAGCATGTGCATCATTACCTAGGGCTGTTGCACTTTTCGCAAGTGCTTTCGAACCGGAGCCGATAGAAACAGCGTCTTGCTTAGATGCATTTGCCTCATTACCAATCGCCACCGTGTATTTACCCAACGCATTCGTTAAACTCCCTAATGCAATGGCATTATTGTCCGTGGCATTAGCACTATTCCCCATAGCAAAAGAATAGTCTCCTTTTGCATTTGCCTTGTAACCCGTGGCAATACCTTGTAATCCTTCAGCTTTAGCACTATCACCAACAGCAACCGCACTTTGGCCTGAAGCATTTGCATATAAACCTAATGCAAGTGAATTCACTCCCGAAGCATTGGCACCATTACCAATTGCAGAGGCACTCGTTGCTGTTGCATTAGCGTTTAAACCGATCGCAGTTGTATAGTCTTTTGTGGCTTTTGCATTACTACCTAATGCCACTGCATTAGCACCTAAACTATTTGCCGCATAACCGATTGCCACAGCTTGATTAGCCGTCGCATTAGAATAAGAACCAAATGACATAGAGTCAGTTGCGTTGGCATTACTGTCCACACCAAAAGCAAATGAACTTGTACCGGATGCTTTTGCTCCACGACCAATAGCTGTTGCATTCGCACCTGAAGCATTTGCACCAGCCCCCATACCAATTGACGCTTGTCCGTTAGCAGATGCAACACTTCCATGATTTGCACCGATAGCAATACCATCGGCTGCAGCAGTACCATAATTATTTGTGTAAGCCCCAGCATCATTCATTACAAACGATGCCACCATCCCAATAGTCACCATTGCCGGACCACAAGTGCTTAAATTAAAGAAACTTTTTGAAGCGGACAATTTGACACGTTTATCAGAGGATGAAGAGGCTTTTCCCTTTGCTTTGGTTAATTCTGAAACAACGATTAAACGATTTAGCGTTGAATTCCAAATAACTTTAAATACTTTATTCATATGTAAAACCTTAAGAGGAACTTAAATTCTAGACTTTAGAGAAGATAGATTCAGGTGATAAAAATTGGTTGTTTCTGTTCAAAACCAATTAAAATTGATTAAACAATAATCCAACAACGTTTTAAGAAGGTGCGCAAATATAACATAAAATAGATTAATATTTAAGCATCTTTACAAACTTTTAATCTTTCTAACCAAGTAATATCAAGATTCAGCCGTTATTCCTTATAAAACAATAGGTTTTATGTCATTGATAACTCTCAGCCAACATCAAATACTTTATGAAGGATTAAAACTTATTAAAAGTGCGGTCAGTTTTTTGCACGTTTTAAAAACACCTTAAAAATCCACCGCACTTTACACTTTAAAATTGAATCATTTTTGTATATTTTCAATATATGTTCTCAAAGAAGTAAAAAAAACAAGATGTTGTCGAGTTTATGTAAAAGTATGTAATTTAGTAGAGATTATAGTTGAACTAACCAATAAAAGGTCTATAATCGGCCGCTCAAAATGGTTCCGCAGTCCAATTTTTAGCCAATTTCTTCATTATCTATATACAAGGTCAATTTATGAATAAAGTATTTAAAGTTATTTGGAATCACGCCACTCAGTCATTTGTCGTTGTTTCAGAATTAACCAAATCCCGTAAAAAGCTTAAATCTTCGACCGGAGAACATAGCACCATTGCTAAGTCAGTAAAATTCGTTCTCATCGCAACCGGTGCTCTAGCCGCATTTTCAGCTCAATCAGCATCTGATACAAATACATCATTAGTTAAAGTAAAAGTAGAAGAATATAAAAAAGATGCCGTTGCAACAGGCAAAGGTTCCATTGCAATAGGAGATGGTGCAACTGCAGGAAATGGTCAAAGAAATATAGCTATTGGTTCAGGCGCAAATATAGCAAATAATGCATTTGAATCTATTGCCATTGGCGGAGCCTCAAAAACTAATACACATACTCCTTCAACAACAGTATATGGAACCCAGTCTATTGCTATCGGAGGTAATACCGTTGCTAAAGGGAATTCATCTATTGCTATTGGTAATGATGACTTGGATGAGGCCAATAAATTTAAATATCAAGGCACTGATGAATTTGTTGATTACACTTATGATCCAAAAACAGGAAAAGTCACAAATAAAACACCGTGGAAACTACAAGGCCAATCGTTACAAAGCATTTTTACAAAAATGACCGGTAAATCCATTCAGTGGCATGCCTCAACAACATCTGGAGGAGAAGCTTCTGTAGCAATAGGTGTTCAAGCCGTGTCAAACGGACATTTTGGCACTGCATTAGGTAGTGCGAGTAAAGCATCCGGATTTGATTCCGTAGCATTCGGTGCCGGTGCAGAGGCAACTTTACTAAATTCTGTTGCATTAGGTGCGGCATCAAAAACAGATAAAGCAGGACAACTACAACCGGGCAAAAATATCTTTGGAACAAATTATGTATGGCAAGGAGGAAGTTCTATAGACAAAGGTGATGTTGTATCCATTGGAACAAAAGGATTTGAACGTCAGCTTATAAACTTAGCTCCAGGTGAAGTATCAGCAACGAGTACAGACGCTGTAAACGGTTCTCAACTTTACAGTGTATTAAACACATTAGAAAAAATGAGATACTATTCTGTCAATTCGTCAAAAATCGGAAATAGAAATAATGATGGTGCAAAAGGTAATGATTCCATCGCTGTAGGTCCAGAATCCACTGCTGGAGATTACGCAGTTGCTCTAGGTAATAAAGCTAGTGCAAGCAACGCTGGTTCTATTGCCGTTGGTTCTGAAAACAAAGCAGAAGCCAGAGACGGCATCACAATCGGTCGTTTTGCCTCTACAAATGGTGCAGGTAACTCACAAAGCATTGCCATTGGTGGTGGCAACTATGAAGGAGCGGGCGCAAATGCAACAGGCGATCAATCTATCGCCATTGGGGGAAATACTTATGCCAAAGGTAACTCATCTGTTGCCATTGGTGGTGACGATGTAGATAAAAGCGCAGATACACAAACAAAATACACCAATCCAACAAGTGGAACTGAAACGCAAGGTACAATTGAACAAGCGTTTACCAGTATTACCGGTAAGTCATTCAAAATGAGCACAAGCAGCAATGGCCAAACACAGCAATACCGCAATACCACAGCAGGTGAATCCTCAGTTGCTTTAGGTAGCAAAGCCATTGCTGGCGATATTGCCTTAGCATTAGGCACTGGCGCAGAAGCTGCTAAAACAAACAGCATTGCAATTGGTACAGGCGCAGTTGCAAATCGCGATAATGCTGTAGCAATCGGTGGTGGTTCAACGACAGATAAAGAAGGTACAAAAGAGTTAAGCACTACAATCAACGGTACCGCTCTAACTTGGGCAGGTGGAAATAAAACGCTTAAAGGTGATATTGTATCCTTTGGCTCTGAAGGTTATGAACGCCAATTGAAAAATGTTGCTGCGGGTAATGTCAGCGCAACATCAACCGATGCGATTAATGGTTCCCAACTTTATGCTGTCGCTGAAATCGCTACTGCTGGTTGGAATATTACCTCTGAAGCAGATGGCGGTAAGGCTAATGGCTCAACTGAGGAAAATGTCAAACCAAAAGAAAAAGTGAAATTAAAAGCCGGGAAAAATATGGTGATTGATCAATCAACCAAAGATTTCAAATTCTCCGTTTCCCCTACTCTAACCGACATTACCAGCATTTCCGGTGCCGGAACTACAATGACTTTTGGCGCGGACGGCATTACGTTAAACAATAAGAAAATTACTGGCGTAGCAAACGGTACGGCGGGTAGCGATGCCGTAAATAAAAGTCAGTTAGACGCTCTTGGTAATAACACTATTAAATTGGGTGGTAATACCGGCACAACCGATACTCAAGCATTAAACAAGCAAGGCGGTTTACAATTTAACGTGAAAGGTGCTAATGGTTTAACGACAAAAGCATCCGGTAATGATGTGACTGTTGAAATGGACACTGACACCAAAGCCAAAATTGATAATGCAGCCAATAAAGACTTAAGCAATATTACAGCTGGTGGCAAAAAAGTCATCACTGATTTGGTGGATATGGAAAACGGCGATAACACTGTTGTAAGCAATACCACAGACGCCGCCACAGGTAAGAAAACATTTAAAGTGAATGTAACCACTACGGCGTTAAATGTGGATGCCAACAATGGTACCGTTACTGCCCCGACAACAACAGATGCATCTAAACCTGTCACTGCAGGTTCCGTAGCAACTGCTATTAACAACGCAGCATGGAAAGCAGCAGGCAGTGGCAATGGTGTGGCAAACGACGTAGCAGATACCATCAAAGCCGGCAATACTGTGACATTTGACGCCGGTAAAAATATTGTATTAACCCACACTGCCAATAAATTCAGTTTTGCTACTGCAAAAGAAGTAAATTTTGATAAAGTTACCGTTGGCACAGCAAGCATTAGCAAAGACAACGGCATTGACGCAGGTAACCACAAAATTGCCAACGTAACCACTGGCACCGCAGACACTGACGCCGTGAACGTGAAACAGTTAAACGATAATTTAACCCAAAAAGAGACCACACTTACCACAAAAGGTATGAACTTTACGGGAAATAATGGCGTAACTGTTCATCGTAACTTAGGTGAAACCTTAAAAATTAAAGGCGATCACGATGCAACAGATGTCTCTGCTAAAAACATTCATGTTGAAGCAGATGCTACTGGTTCACTTACCGTAAAAATGGCGGAAAAACCTGAATTTAAAGGTGTTAAGTTGACCGATAACGGAAATACTGTGAATTTAGCACCGACTGCAGACGGTTTAACATTAAGCAATGCTGCAGGCCAACCGACTAAATTAATGGGTGTGGCCAATGGCACCAATGCCAATGACGCAGTGAATTTCAGCCAATTGCAAGATTTGGCTAATAATGTCAACGGTATGGGGTGGAAGATTGCTGAGAACCAAGCTGATAAAGGTCAAGTAAAATCTAACGCAACTGTTCGTTTTGTTGATGGTAAAGGCACAAAAGCTAATGTAACTCAGGTAGCGAATAATGAAACCTCTGTGAAGTTTGATGTTGTAAAAGCAACTTTAACGAAAGACTCAACAACAGGAAAATTAAACCCGAGCACCGCAGGAGACGCCTTTGCAACAGCTGCCGATGTAGCTACTGCAATCAATAATTCTGGTTGGAAAGCCAACGCAGCAGCGGATGGTGGTACTGTTGATGGAACAGCAACTAAAACCGAAGTTACTAACGGTGATGAAGTTGTCTTCAAAGCAGGTAAAAACTTAACCATTAAGAAAGTTAACAATAACTTTACTTATGCTACAGCAGATAACGTAAGCTTCACTACAGTGAATTTGGGTAATACTGTATTAAATGAAGGTGGCTTAACTATTAATAATGGTCCAAGTATTACCACAGCCGGCATTGATGCCGCGAATAAGAAAATTACCAATGTTGAAGCAGGTACAACAGCTAAAGACGCGGTGAATTTTGAGCAACTAACCAAAGCAACCAAAGGTTTGACTGACAAAGGCTTTGGCTTGAAAGCGGAAGATAACAATGAAGTTAACAAAAAATTAGGTGAAACTGTTGATGTAGTGGGCGATAACAAAAATATTTCCACTTCTGTGGACAATGGCAAAGTGAAAATCACTTTGGCAGATACTGTGAATGTCACCAAAGTTAATACCGGCAAGACATCTATTGATAACGATGGGTTAAAAGTTGGGAATTTGACTGTAACAGGCACTGCGCCAACCGTGAACGGCACGCCGATAAATAACCTAAACGATGCCATTACCAAAACAGCCACCCAGGCCTTTAATCCATTAACATTTGGTGGAGATTCCGGTACAGCCTTTAAACGCAAACTTGGTGAGCAAGTGAATGTGAAAGGTGGCATCACTGATGAAGATAAACTAACTGATGATAACATTGGTGTGGTTGCCGATGGCAAAAATACCTTAAAAGTGAAACTAGCGAAAGAGTTGAAAAACTTAACTAGCGCACAATTTGTTAATGCCATAGGTAATAATACTGTAATTGACGGCAGTGGCATAACCATCACTCCGGCAAATGGTAGTGGTAAAAATCCTGTTAGCTTAACCGAAAATGGGTTAAATAATGGCGGCAATAAAATCACTAACGTTGCCGATGGCAATATTGCTGATGGTAGTAAAGATGCCGTTAATGGCGGTCAATTACACAAAGCCGTGAATGACTTAAGCAACAAAGGATTTGGCTTAAAAGCCCAAGATGGTAACGAGGTGAAGAAAGGCCTGGGCGATACCGTCGAAGTCGTTGGCGCCGATAATAACATCTCCACTAAAGTGACTGATGGAAAAGTTAAGCTTGAATTAGCGAAGAACCTTGATCTTGGTGAAAACGGTAGCGTGAAAATGGGCGATACCACAGTTAATAAAGACGGTCTGAAAGTGGGCGACAAAGTTTCCGTAACTAAAGATGGCTTAAATGTTGGCAATGATGTGAAAGTCACTGAAAACGGCTTAAAAGCAGGCGATGTCGAGATCAATAAAGATACCGGTATTAATGCAGGCAATAAAGTGATTACTAATGTTGCTAAAGGCAAAGTAGATAAAGACAGCAAAGAAGCCGTAAACGGTAGCCAATTGCATGAAGTAAAAGAACTTGCCGGTCGCGGTTGGAATATAACAACTTCTGCCACAGGTAGCGGCACCGTTTCCGGAACAAGTGTAACAACGGTAAAACCGGGCGATATGGTCACTTACACCGCAGGCAATAACATTGCTATTACGCAAAACGGTACGCAAATTACCATTGCCACCAAAGATGATATTCAAGCGAAATCTATCGCAGCGGATAAAGTCAATGTAGGTGGTAAAAATACAGATGGTACTAATGGCAAAGATGGCGTGTTAAATGTTGATAGCGCTGACGGTAAGAACGGCATAGCGCTTAACGGCAAAGACGGATCTATTGCGTTTAAAGGCGCTAATGGTGTCACAGCCTCTATTAGCGTTGCCGAAGGCCCTGCCGGTGTAGATCCGCAAGATGGCACTGCCAATAAACCGCGTTTGAAAGTGGGTAATGAAAATGTTGCTACCCTAAACGATGGCTTGAAATTCGGTGCAAATAGCGGTGATGTACATTCTGCCAAATTGAATACCCAAGTGAACGTAAAAGGTCACAAAGACAATTCTGATTGGGGTAAATTCGATGGAGGCAAAAATATCATGACCAAAGTAGAGGGCAACACAATTACTGTCGCCATGGCGAAAGAATTGAACGTTGATTCTGTTACAACCAAAGGTGGTACACGCATTGGTGAAAAAGGTTTGACCTTCGTAGATAAAGACGGTAACCAATTGGCCAATAGTCCAAGTGTCAGCGCCAAAGGCATTGATGCAGGCAATACGCGAGTAACTAATGTTGCGCCGGGTCGCGTCACAAAAGACAGCAAAGATGCAATCAATGGCGGTCAATTACACGCGGCATTAACCGACGTGGGCAATAAATACAATGCTCTTGCCGGCCAAGTAAACCAAATGGGCAGACGTGTGAATGCAGGTGTTGCCAGTGCATTGGCTGCTTCCCAATTGCCACAAGCCTTCATGCCAGGTAAAGGCATGGTATCTGTGGCGGCCGGTAGTTACCAAGGTCAAAATGCTGTTGCAGTAGGGGTATCGAAAGTTTCCGACAATAGTAAATACATTATCCGACTTTCCACTACCAGCGATTCTCAAGGCAAAGTTGGTGTAGCTGTAGGCGCTGGAATGCACTTCTAATCAATGACTTAAAGCAAAAGGCACAGATAAATTTCTGTGCCTTTTTTATTAAACAAACGCGCGAAAGTGCAGTCATTTTTTGCTTTATTTTTTAGTATAACTTCCTCTTCATCCAATGCCTATATCGACAAAATTCATGTAAAAAACCACTAAAATTTTACTATTATTCCTCCTAGTCTAAGATTCTTTACATGAAACATGAGTTGCAAAATATCGGCTTAACCTACTTAGGTTTGGTTGTCACGTTAATTTTTAACTGTATGCGCAACCCGTTTTTACGCATGAACGGCATTGCCGTAGGACTCATTGCAGGCTACATCGTAGCATTAACCTTAGGCATGGTTGATTTTTCACCGTTAAAAGACGTGGACTTTTTCACCATCCCCATGCCGTTTAAATATGGTTTTGCTTTTGATTGGTCAGCCTTTTGGGTTGCGGCCATCATCTATTTATTAAGCGTTTTCGAAGCCGTTGGCGACTTAACCGCAACGGCGATGGTTTCCGGTCAGCCTTATGAAGGCGAAGAATTCCGTCAACGTTTACGCGGCGGGGTCTTTGCTGATGGATTAGTTTCTGTGATTGCCACCGCGCTAGGTTCCCTACCGCTTACCACCTTTGCCCAAAATAACGGCGTGATTCAAATGACGGGCGTGGCTTCCCGTCATGTAGGGAAATTTATCGCGGCTATTTTGGTGTTATTTGGTTTATTCCCGATTGTCGGTCGCGCTTTCACCACCATTCCAAGCCCGGTACTCGGCGGCGCTATGGTGTTAATGTTTGGTCTCATTGCCATTGCCGGTGTACGAATCATCATGACTCACGGCATCAACCGTCGTGAAGCCGTCATTGCCGCAACGGCCGTCGGCGTGGGCTTAGGTGTCGCCTTTGAGCCGGACGTATTCAAAATGTTGCCTGAAGTCTTCCGTAATGCCATTGCGGCAGGCGGAATCACAGCGGTTCTGTTAAATTTAATTCTGCCTCGTGATGAGCAAGATAAAAGTATTTATTTGACCGAAAAATAAACGAATGCACGATAAAAGTGCGGTGATAAAAGCGTCTAAAAAAACGTTGTGATTTATCACCGCACTTTTTCTATGATCTATTTCAAGTTTTCCACATAAAGCCGTTTACAACCGCTTTATTTTTTCGCTAAATTCCCTCTAGTAACTTATTTAAAACCTAAGGAGATATTATGGATTTAATCATCGGGTTAGTGGCGATTATTCTGGTCGCTTACTATATCGTGAAAGGCTATTCCGCTACGGGCGTGCTCATGTTCGGCGGTTTAGTCTTGTTATTGATTTCTGTGTTAATGGGGCATTCCATTTTGCCGGAAAACGTCAAAAGTACCGGCTCAGCCTATTTCGATATTCTTGAATATGTAAAATATTTGCTTTCCAACCGGAGCGGCGGGCTAGGCTTAATGATCATGATCTTATGCGGCTTCTCCGCCTACATGACCCACTTAGGCGCCAACGACATGGTAGTAAAAATCGTTTCTATGCCGTTAAAAAATATCCGCTCCCCTTACATTCTCATGGTATTCGCGTATTTTCTCGCCTGTTTGATGTCCTTTGCGGTGTCCTCTGCAACAGGCTTGGGCGTGTTATTAATGGCAACCTTATTCCCTGTCATGGTCAACATGGGTATTTCTCGTGGTGCGGCCGCTGCCATTTGCGCATCGCCGATTTCCATCATCTTATCGCCAACCTCCGGCGATGTGGTGTTGTCCGCTGAGATTTCCAAACAATCATTAAGCGAATTCGCCTTTTCCACCAGCTTGCCGGTGTCCATTGTGGCGATTTGCGGCATTGGTACCGCCCATTTCTTCTGGCAACGTTATTTGGATCGCAAAGAAAAAGTGAGCGCAAAACCGGTCGATATGTCCGAAATCAGAACCGATGTACCGACCTTTTACGCTATTTTGCCATTATTACCTATCATCGGTGTAATCCTGTTTGATGGTAAATGGTTTAACTTACCTGAATTACACATCGTCACCGTCATTATTCTTTGCTTTGTGATCACCGCAGTCATCGACTTCATACGTAATTTCAGTGCGAAAAAAACCTTCGACAATTTAGTGATTGCCTATCGCGGTATGGCAGATGCCTTTGCCGGCGTGGTGATGTTATTGGTTGCCGCCGGCGTGTTCGCACAAAGTTTAAGCACCATTGGCTTTATCACCAACCTGATTAATTCCGCCCAATCCTTCGGTGGTAGCGGAATGTTTATGATGTTAGTCTTGGCCGTCATCACGATTTTAGCCACCATGGCAACCGGTTCGGGCAATGCGGCATTCTATGCCTTCGCCGAATTAATTCCAAAACTTGCCACCCAAATGGGCGCAAATCCGGCCTATTTAACCGTGCCAATGTTACAAGCCTCCAACTTAGGTCGCGGCTTATCCCCGGTGTCCGGCGTCGTGGTTGCCGTATCCGGTATGGCAAGAATTTCCCCATTTGAAATTGTCAAACGAATGTCCGTACCAATGGCTGTCGGTTTCATTTGCGTGATTATCGCCACCGAATTTCTCATTCCGGCAGCATAACCACTTTCACTAAAAGTGCGGTGAGTTTTCGCAACGTTTTAAAAAACACGCCGAAAAACCACCGCACTTTTGTTATAATCCCCACTCGATTCCTTTTTCATTAATGCTATGTACTCAAATCGCTTTGCCGCCATCCTGTTGGTCATCGGCTGTATTTTATTCGGACTCGGCAGCCTTATCGTAAAATTTGTCCCCGTCGGTGCCTACGCCATCGCTTTTTGGCGTTTGCTTATCGCATCGGGGATTTTTGGGGTATTAATGAAACTTTACCGTAAGCCCATTCCCAAAGCGCCAAAAGCAATATTTTGGGCCGCTGCTTCCGGCGTGATTTTAGCGTTTGACTTAGCCTTTTGGCATGAAAGTATTTATGCTGTCGGCCCGGGCATTTCCACCTTGCTAAACAGCCTCCAAATTTTCTTTTTGGCATTTATCGGTTGGTTGTTTTTCCAAGAACGGCAAAGTAAATTGCAACGGATAAGTTTGTTTATCGCCACTATCGGCGTCCTGCTTATTACCAGTCCCGAGTTGCAACATAACTTCAAAGCAGGCTATGGTATTTTCATCGGCCTACTCTCCGGCGCCTGTCTCGCCGCCTCCATGGCAGCCATCCGCCAAGCACACAGCATTGAACCGATTTCTATTTTTCCATTAATGTGGCTTATCAGCTTCAGCGGCGCCGTAGCGTTAATACTTCCTGCGCTTATTTTTAATGCCGATTCCCTCTACCCAACCACGCTTACTGACATCGGCTTAATCCTGATTTATGGCGTGGTTATGCAATGTATTGCTTGGGGCATGATCGCCTACAACATCCCTCTACTCAGCCTAAGCCTAACAGGATTATTGTTACTCACCGAACCCGTTGCCGCCCTCGTTATCGACGCCTTTTTATTACACAAACCCATCAACGCATGGCAATGGCTCGGCGCCTTTTTGACCTTAGTCGCACTTTATTTGGGATCGTTAAAAAACAAATAAAAAAACGACCGCACTTTATGCCACAAAACACGGCAATCGTTTACGTTAGATGGGGGAAATGGTAGAATGCGCCACCGCTTTTGGCGCACGATGCAATTTTTTGTCATAAGAAGTGCGGGCAAAATTCAATCCAGTCCAGAATACATAGAAATTTTTAAGTAAGATTAATAATATCAATTGTTAGAGAAAAAAATGACCAATATCCATGACCATAAAATCCTCATCCTCGACTTTGGTTCCCAATACACCCAACTTATCGCCCGCCGTGTACGTGAAATCGGTGTATATTGCGAGCTTTGGGCGTGGGATGTCACCGAACAACAAATCTGTGATTTCAACCCAACCGGGATTATCCTTTCCGGCGGTCCGGAAAGCACCACGGAAGAAAACAGCCCGCGTGCGCCTGAATATGTCTTTAATGCCGGCGTGCCCGTGCTGGGCATTTGCTACGGTATGCAAACCATGGCGATGCAGCTTGGCGGCTTAACGGAAACCTCTGATCATCGTGAGTTTGGTTATGCTTCCGTTTTAATGGAAAATCCGACCGCACTTTTCGCCCATTTAAATGACGGCGACAGCAAATTGGACGTGTGGATGAGCCACGGCGATAAAGTCACCCGCTTGCCACAAAATTTCCAAATCACCGGCACCACGCCGACCTGCCCGATTGCGGCAATGTCTGATGAAAGCCGTCATTTCTACGGCGTGCAATTCCACCCGGAAGTCACTCACACAAAAAAGGGCTTGGAATTATTAACCAATTTCGTGGTGAACATTTGTGGTTGCGAAACCAAATGGACCGCCGAAAACATTATTGAAGACGCCGTTGCCCGTATTAAAGAGCAGGTGGGCGATGACGAAGTCATTTTAGGTTTATCCGGCGGTGTGGATTCCTCGGTGGTAGCCTTATTATTACATCGTGCTATCGGTAAAAACTTACACTGCGTATTCGTGGATAACGGTTTACTCCGCTTACACGAAGGCGATCAAGTAATGGAAATGTTTGGCGACAAATTCGGTTTGAACATCACCCGTGTGGATGCTGAAAGCCGTTTCTTAGGTGAACTTGCAGGCGTATCCGATCCTGAAGCAAAACGTAAAATTATCGGTAAAGTGTTCGTGGATGTATTCGATGATGAATCGAAAAAACTGACAAAAGTGAAATGGTTGGCACAGGGCACCATTTACCCTGACGTAATCGAATCGGCCGCCAGCAAAACAGGCAAAGCCCATGTCATTAAATCCCACCATAACGTAGGCGGCTTGCCTGATTATATGAAACTTGGCTTAGTCGAACCGTTGCGTGAATTGTTCAAAGATGAAGTGCGCAAAATCGGCTTAGCGCTTGGTTTACCGGCTGAGATGATCAATCGCCACCCATTCCCAGGCCCGGGTTTAGGCGTTCGTGTACTCGGTGAAGTGAAAAAAGAATACTGCGATTTATTACGCCGTGCCGATGCGATCTTTATCGAAGAATTACGCAACAGCGGTTGGTATGCCAAAACCAGCCAAGCCTTCAGCGTGTTCCTACCGGTGAAATCTGTAGGCGTGATGGGCGACGGACGTAAGTATGACTGGGTGATTTCCTTACGTGCCGTAGAAACGATTGATTTTATGACCGCACATTGGGCGCATTTGCCTTATGATCTACTGGGCAAAATCTCCAACCGCATCATCAATGAAGTGAACGGCATTTCCCGCGTAGTCTATGACATTAGCGGTAAACCGCCGGCAACTATTGAGTGGGAATGACCACTCTGCATGACAGAGACACTGAAAATTCAGCGTCTCTTTTGTACAAGAAACAATAATTTTTATTTTAATAAGGAATCATGATGTTAAAACCGACAAAAACCGATACCATTGAAAATCCGAAAACATTTATCAAAAAATATAGCTTCGTCGCTTTAGGTGCAGTGGCTGTTCTTATTGCTCTCAATTCTTATTTTACTGTAGATGCCGGTGAAAAAGGCGTAATTCGTCGCTTCGGTGAAACTATTCGGGTTGTCGATGCCGGTTTAGGCTTTAAGATCCCGGTCGTAGATAGCCTGATTACGATTTCCACCCGCGATCAATCCTTGTCTTTCGGCAGCCGTCGTAGCGATGGCGAAGTGGGTTATGGATTAAACGCCTACACCCGGGATCAACAATCTGTCAACGCTGCTCTGACGATTACTTACAACGTGACGGATCCTATTGGGGTTTATGATCGTTATCGCACCATTGAGAATATGGTAACGCAAATTATTGAGCCACGTGTTCGTTCTCAAGTTGAAACGACTTTTGGTCAATTTACCGTGCAAACTAGCATCACCGAGCGGGCAAAATTGTCCGACACGCTGCAAAATAACATCAGAAAAGCCTTGGAAGGACAGCCTATTGCAGTAAATAGCGTACAACTTTCCGAAATTAAATATTCTGATGCTTATGAAAAAGGGATTGAATTATCCATGCAGAAAAACATTGAAATTCAAACTAAAGAGCGTCAATTAACCATTGCTCAAAAAGAAGCGGAAATTATCCGAACGCAAGCACAGGCAGAAGCGGATGCACAAATTATTCAAGCGAAAGTGGAAGCAGAAAAGGTGAAATTGCGCGGCGAAGCGGAAGCCCAAGCGATTAGAGCCACTGGGGAAGCGGAAGCGCAAACCATCAAAGCAAAAGGTGAAGCATTAAAAGAAAACCAGCAATTGGTTTCGCTCACCGCCACAGAAAAATGGGACGGCAAGCTCCCGGAAACTATGCTTCCAAACAGTACAGTTCCTTTTATCCAAATGCCAAACAATGGAGCTAAATAACAAATTAATCTAAATTTAAATAGGCACAGAAATGTGCCTATTTTATTTATAGCACAACAAAAAATTAAGTATGAAGGTAAAAATTGAAAACAAAGGAAAAAAATAGGATTTTGGATTAGGTGGTGAACTAAGCAGAATTGGTCTTAACAGTAAGCGGTTTACTGCGTCGCATCCCTGCGGGTTTCTACCTAGTCCACCATTGATAGAGGATGATGGTTTGTAGTTGCGACATAAAACTCATACCAAAAGTGTTTTATACCTTCTAGCCGCTTATTTCAGGAGACCAATCCTGACTTTCAAACATCTTATTTTGAAAGTGATTACATCATAAAATCGTTTTAGCCGATTGTCAATCTGTGCTTTAATATATATTTATGTTAATTTTTTCATAGTTTATTTTTTAAGTAATAACAATAAATTACTGTGATTACAGAGTGTTACCTGGTGTAACCAGATGAATTTTTATGACTTTTATGAAAAAAACACATAAAATAATCGGTCTAATTGCGCCGCCCCTGAAATCTTGTTAAAGTGCGGTACAGATTTTTCACAAAATTAGGAATCACACATGAGTCAAGAATACTTAGATTTTGAATTACCCATTGCCGAACTCGAAGCGAAAATTGAATCCTTACGCTCCGTAGTTGACCAAGATAACGAAATTAATCTTGATGATGAAATTGCCCGCTTACAGAAAAAAAGTATTGAATTAACAGAAAAAACCTTCGCAAATTTAGATGCGTGGCAAGTTTCAAAAATGTCCCGCCATCCGAACCGTCCTTATACTCTTGACTATATCGAACATATTTTTACCGAATTTGAAGAACTTGCCGGCGATCGCGCCTTTGCTGACGATAAAGCCATTGTCGGCGGTTTGGCCCGTTTAGATGGCAAACCGGTAATGGTTATCGGCCACCAAAAGGGTCGCACGGTAAAAGACAAAGTGAAACGCAACTTTGGTATGCCGGCACCGGAAGGTTATCGCAAAGCGTTGCGCTTAATGCAAATGGCTGAACGTTTCAAATTGCCAATTATTACCTTTATCGACACCCCGGGAGCTTATCCGGGTGTGGGTGCGGAAGAACGCGGCCAATCTGAGGCAATCGCCCGCAACTTACGCGAAATGTCCATGTTAAAAGTACCTGTAATCTGTACTGTGATCGGCGAAGGCGGTTCTGGTGGGGCATTGGCTATTGGTGTGGGCGATAAAGTCAATATGTTGCAATATTCAACCTACTCCGTTATTTCACCTGAAGGCTGTGCATCTATTTTATGGAAAAGTGCCGACAAAGCATCAACCGCAGCCGAAGTTATGGGTTTAACTGCCACGCGCTTAAAAGAATTAGGCCTGATTGATAATATCATTACCGAACCACTAGGCGGTGCTCATCGCAATTATGCCGAAATGGCACAAAATCTGAAAAAACGTCTGCTTGCTGATTTAGAAGATCTGGAAGTCTTAGATGCCGAAAATCTGTTGGATCGTCGTTATCAACGTTTAATGAGCTACGGTTACGTATAGAAAATAATAAAAAAATAAACCGTATTTGCTGTTTTTAAAGGGATTTAAAAGGAGAAAATAACAATGAAAAACGTACTTTCAATTCAGTCTCATGTGGTTTACGGCTATGCCGGTAATAAGTCGGCAACATTCCCAATGCAGCTCCTCGGTGTAGATGTTTGGGCATTAAACACCGTGCAATTTTCTAATCATACGCAATACGGCAAATGGACGGGAATCGTCATTCCAAAAGAACAAATTGCTGAAATTGTGCGTGGCATTGATGAAATTGATGCATTGAAAAAATGTGATGCGGTAGTTTCCGGTTATTTAGGCTCTGCAGAACAAATCGATGAAATCATCAAAGCCGTGCATAAAATTAAAGCCATCAATCCTAATGCGCTTTATTTATGCGATCCTGTTATGGGTCATCCGGATAAAGGTTGTATCGTTGCCGATGGGGTGCGCGAAGGCTTGATCAACATCGTATCGGAAGCCGATATCATTACGCCGAACTTGGTAGAGCTACGTGAATTAAGCGGTTTACCGGTAGAAAATTTTGAACAGGCACTGACTGCCGTTCAAGCCATCTTGGTGAAAGGTCCGAAAAAAGTGTTAGTAAAACATTTGAGCAAAGTTGGCAAAGACGCGTCTCAATTTGAAATGCTATTGGCAACCCCTCAAGGCGTATGGCATCTTTCCCGTCCATTACACCCGTTTGATCGTGAGCCGGTAGGCGTGGGCGATTTAACCGCCGGTTTATTCTTAGCCAATTTGCTGAACAGAAAATCAGATGTGGACGCTTTTGAGCACATGGCAAACGCAGTCAATGAAGTCATGCAAACCACGTTAGAACGTGGCGAATATGAATTACAAATCATTGCAGCCCGAGATCTCATTATCAACCCGCGTAGTCATTACAAAGCACAAAAAATCGCGTAACGCTCAACTTCCTCCTGTTCCACGGGAGGAAATTTTATCCGCCTATGCTTCTTGAACAATTCTCACAACAACTCCGACAACTCGCCCCGAACCAAACACAATTTCTTATCGGTTTTAGTGGTGGGCTGGATTCCACTGCACTCCTCGCCTTATTCGCAAAACTCCGTGAAAATCAACCGCACTTTCAGTTGCGCGCCATTCATATTCATCACGGGCTAAGTTCAAACGCCGATGCTTGGGCAACTCATTGTGAAAATCTCTGCCAACAATTCCAAATTCCGTTGTTGATCCAACGGGTCAACGTGAATATGGCGAACGGCATTGAAGCCGGTGCCCGTCAGGCGCGTTATGAAGCCATTGCACAACATATTTTGCCCCAAGAGTGGTTGGCCACAGCACATCATCTGCAAGATCAGACGGAAACTTTTTTTCTTGCCTTAAAACGCGGTAGCGGGTTGCAAGGCTTGAGCGCAATGCAACCCCAAAGCACGGTTTACAATGTGCCGATTTTTCGTCCGCTGTTATCTTTTAGTCGTCAGCAACTGCTCAAATTTGTGCAACAGCAAGGGATCACGTGGATCGAAGATGAAAGCAACGCCGACAATCAATACGATCGCAATTTCTTACGCAATCAAATTCTGCCCGATCTACGTCAACGTTGGGGGCATTTTGATTCGGCCGTGCAACGTTGTGCACAACATTGTTACGAACAGCAGCAACTGTTAAATGAATTACTGGCAGAGGAATATCAAAAAAACGTTGATAAAACTGACCGCACTTTTAAAGTGCAACACTTTGCCGATTATTCGGCGATTAAACAACGTGCCCTGTTGCGCTTGTGGCTACAAGAATGCGGCGTTGCCATGCCGTCATTGGTGCAATTAGAACACCTAATTTCCGATGTAGTTTTTGCCAAGCCTGATACACAACCACAATTTCGATTAGAAAATAACATTGTGCGTCGGTATCAACACAAGCTGTTTCTCACACCGATTTTCGCCGATATTTCATCAAACGATATTGAAGCGGAATTGGATAAACCCATGGCGTTGCCCGATAACCTTGGAACGCTTCGGTTGCAAAAGACACCGCAGAAAATGACCGCACTTTGGCATGATGAAAACGGCAACATATATAAAGAAACCTTAGCGTTACCGTTAGAGAAAACGAAAGTTTGGATTCGTTTTGGTTATTCGGGCAAAGTGAAATTAACCCCAAAGGGTATGAATCAGGATATTAAAAAAGTGTGGCAGAATTTGAACGTGCCGCCTTGGCAGCGCCAACGAATTCCGCTGATTTTCTACGATGATAAGCTGCAAAGTGCGGTCGGTTTTTTTACCGTTTCCCAAAATTAAGGCAAACAAAAAGGCGCATACTCATGCGCCTTTGTTGTCTTTATCAAATGACTTAAATCGCCCAACCACAAGCGTAGAATGCCACTAAAACAACAGCAATCACCACTGTGCCGACATTTAAGCGTTTTACATCTCCACTCACAATTCGACCGATAACCAACGTTGCAAAACCTAACATAATGCCGGTGACAATATTGGCGGTTAATACGATGAACACTGCGCAAATTAAACCGCTCATGGCGCCGACAATATCATCAAAGTTTAACTTGCTCACGTTACTTAACATGAGTAACCCCACATACATCAACGCCGGTGCGGTGGCGTAATTTGGGACTAAAAAGGCTAACGGTTGGAAGAACAACATTAACAGGAACAATACGCCGACCACGATAGCGGTAATGCCGGTTTTGCCGCCTGCAGCTGTGCCCGCGGCAGATTCAATATAAACTGCGGCGGGCGCCGTGCCGAAAATACCGGAAAATAAGCTGCTTATGGAATCGGAGGTCAAGGCTTTTCCGCCATTGATAATTTGACCGCTTTTATCTAACAAACCTGCCTGGCCTGCCACCGCACGAATGGTGCCAGTAGCGTCAAAAACAGCAGTCATCACGAGGGCGAATACGACAGGTAAAATTGCCGGTTGTAACGCGCCAAGCACATCTAATTTTAAGAATAAGGATTCATCACCAAACGATGGCATTTTAAAAATTTTACCGTCAAAAGTCACATTCGGATCGAAAATTAAACCAATAATGGTAATGGCAATAATTACCCATAAAATACCACCTTTAACTTTTCTTTTTTCCAACCCAATAATCAACGCTAAACCAATTAATGACATTATGACAGGAAATGCGGTGAAGTTACCTAATTTCACCGGCAAACCATTTTGATTGCCAACCACTAAGCCTACGCCATTGGCGGCGATTAAAAGCAAGAACAAACCAATACCGATGCCCGCACCATGTGCAATACCTATCGGTAAATTACGCAAAATCCAAGCACGAATCCCCGTCGCAGAAATCAGAGTGAAAAAAACACCCATTAAAAAGACCGCACCTAACGCCACCGGAATACTGACTTTTTGTCCAATAACCAAACTAAAAGCCGTAAACGCAGTAAGGGAAATGGCACAACCGATTGCCATCGGCGCATTTGCCCAAAAGCCGATTAAAATGGAGCCAAGGCCCGCAACCAAACAGGTGGCGATAAAGACGGATTCCGCCGGAAATCCCGCCGCACTTAACATATTCGGCACGACAATAACGGAATACACCATGGCAAGAAAAGTGGTTAAACCAGCAACAATTTCTTTGCGCACGGTGGAGTCGCGTTTAGTCAACTCAAAACGTTGTTCTAACGCGCTGGATTGTGAAGATGACATGAAAATTACCTTTAAATGAAGGGAAGATTAAGGAGGCCGTATTTTACCGAAAGCAGGCGAGAAGTAAACGTTTGCGCAAATATTTTGCATAAAATTTACGTTATTTCGAAACGTTCGCAAACCAGTGTAGTCCAAAAGACTTGTATGCCTTGGATAGGGATAATTTTTTTCTGATTAAAATCAATCGGTGCTATACTGACGGACAATTTAATCTTCATTATTTAAAAGGAAATAGAATGACTATTTTAGTAACAGGCGGTGCCGGCTATATCGGTTCACACACAGTCGTTGAATTATTAAATGCGGGCAAGGAAGTGGTAGTTTTAGACAACCTTTGCAACTCCTCACCGAAATCGCTAGAGCGGGTTAAAGAAATTACAGGAAAGACTGTGAAATTTTATGAAGGGGATGTATTGGATCGTGCATTGTTACAAAAAATCTTTGCCGAAAATACCATTCATTCCGTCATTCATTTCGCCGGCTTAAAAGCGGTTGGCGAAAGTGTGCAAAAACCTGCCGAATATTATTTAAACAACGTGACCGGCTCCCTCGTCTTGGTACAAGAAATGAAAAAAGCCGGCGTATGGAATTTTGTATTCAGCTCTTCCGCCACTGTTTATGGCGATCCTGAAATTATCCCGATTACAGAAAGCTGCAAAGTAGGCGGCACCACCAACCCGTATGGCACTTCCAAGTTTATGGTAGAACAAATCCTACGCGACATTGCCAAAGCGGAACCAAAATTCAGCATGACCATTTTGCGCTATTTCAATCCCGTGGGCGCGCATGCAAGCGGCTTAATCGGCGAGGACCCAAATGGCATTCCGAATAATCTCTTGCCTTACATCAGCCAAGTGGCAATCGGCAAGTTACCACAACTTTCCGTCTTTGGTAGCGATTATGACACTCATGACGGCACAGGTGTGCGCGATTATATTCACGTTGTGGATTTGGCTATCGGTCACTTAAAAGCGCTGAATCGCCATCAAGACGATGCCGGTTTGCACATTTATAACTTAGGCACCGGTATGGGTTATTCCGTGTTGGATATGGTAAACGCCTTTGAACAGGCGAACGATATTCAAATTCCTTATAAATTGGTTGATCGTCGTCCGGGCGACATTGCCACTTGTTATTCCGATCCGAGTTTAGCGGCGAAAGAATTAGGCTGGAAAGCGGAACGAGGATTAACAGAAATGATGAAAGATACATGGAATTGGCAAAAAAATAACCCGAAAGGTTATAGAGATTAATCGCCATGCACGAGCTCTCTTTGTGCCAAAACATCATCGAAATTGTTGAGCAACAATGCAAACAGCATAATGTCAACAAAGTGACCGACCTCTGGCTTGAGGTCGGCGTACTTTCTTGCATTGAACCGAGCGCCTTGGAATTTAGTTTTGAAATGACCGCTAAAGGCACTCCTGCCGAAAATTGCAAACTGCATTTAATTCCTATCCCGGCTAAGGCTTGGTGTTGGAATTGCAAACAATTCGTTGAAATTCAAGCCAATAACAGTACTTGCCCAAATTGCGGCGGTGTACATTTGCAACGCCAAAGTGGCGATGAACTACGAATCAAAGAAATTGCCGTTGAATAACCTATGACAACTCCAGCCTCTAACCCAACCCTTGCAAGCCAAATTTTCAGCCGTAACATGCTGATTTGTGTTTTTACCGGCTTTAGCTCAGGTCTCCCTCTATTTGTTTTATTGCAAATGTTGCCGGTATGGCTGACGGATAAAGGGCTTTCCGTTGAACTGATCGGCGTAGTGACGGGGGTCACCCTCCCCTACGGTTTAAAATTTTTATGGGCCCCCTTATTGGATCGCTATTTTCCAAACTTTCTAGGGCGGCGGCGGAGTTGGTTGCTTATTTCACAAATCATTTTACTGATTTTGCTCTATGCCATTAGCCAATTCGATCCAAGTTCACAATTAACTATTGTGGCGAATATCGCCTTTCTCATTGCTTTCTTCTCAGCAACCCAAGACATTGTGCTTGATGCCTATCGACGTGAAATTTTAACGGATAAAGAACTTGGCCTGGGCAACACCATCCACATTAATGCTTATCGTGTCGCGGGCTTAATCCCCGGTGGGCTGTCTCTTTATCTCGCCACCCGCCTCCCTTGGGAAACTGTTTTTTTATTGACCGCACTTTGTATGCTATTCGGTTTGTTTATGACCTTATTTCTCGCTAAAGAGCCGAAAATTGCTGTTCAAGATCGCGATAAACCATTCTATCTTGCCTTTTGGATCCCGCTTCAGGAGTTCTTTCAGCGTAAAGGTGTGGCACAAGCCTTGGGCTTTTTGCTTTTCCTATTTTTATATAAATTTGGTGATTCTTTCGCTACCACGCTACAAACCAAATTTATCTATGATATGGGCTTTAGCAAAGATGACATCGCCATCGTAGTAAAAAGTACGTCACTCTGGGCCAGCATTTCCGCCGGACTCGCGGGCGGCGTAATTATGATAAAACTCGGCATTAACCGTGCGCTGTGGGTCTTTGGTTTCGTACAATTAATCACCATCGGCGGATTTGTTTGGTTGGCAGGATTCGGACATTTTGCACAAATTACCGCGATCGAACTGTGGAAACTCGGCTTCGTGATTGCCGCCGAATACATCGGTGTAGGCTTGGGAACTGCCGCTTTCGTCGCGTTCATGGCACGGGAAACCAATCCGCTTTACACCGCTACCCAATTGGCGCTGTTCACCAGTCTTTCCGCGTTACCAAGCAAGGGATTCGGCATGTTGTCGGGCTATTTGGTCAAAGCGGTGGGTTACTATAATTTCTTCTGGATCTGTTTATTACTTGCTGTACCCGGAATGCTTTGTTTATTCTGGGTAGCTCCGTGGAATGCGAAAGAATAACTCTCCGGCTAGAAGGTTGACTTTTCAGGGGAATTAGGCAACCATACACGGCGATTTATAAAACATCTTCAAAACTCACCGCACTTTCTTACCATTCAACAAAAAGTGCGGTCATTTTTGAAACTGTTTTTTCATTTAAAAAAGAGGACAATATGAAAATTATTCTATTAGGCGCGCCGGGCGCAGGAAAAGGCACACAAGCACAATTCATCATGAATAAATTTGCCATCCCGCAAATTTCTACCGGCGATATGTTACGTTCCGCCATTAAAGCCGGTACCGAATTAGGCAAACAAGCCAAAACCTTAATGGATGCAGGTCAGCTCGTACCGGATGATTTAATCATTTCTCTTGTGAAAGAACGCGTAGCACAACCTGACTGCGCCAAAGGCTTCTTGCTTGACGGTTTCCCTCGCACCATTCCGCAAGCGGACGCATTGAAATCTGCCGGCATTGCTATTGATTATGTGTTGGAATTTGATGTGCCTGATGAAGTAATTGTAGAACGCATGAGCGGTCGTCGTGTACACCAACCGTCCGGCCGTTCTTACCATGTTATTTACAACCCACCGAAAGTGGAAGGTAAAGATGATGTCACCGGTGAAGATTTAATCATCCGTGCCGATGACAAACCGGAAACCGTGTTAGACCGCTTGAAAGTCTATCACAGCACCACCAAACCATTAGTGGACTACTACCAAGCAGAAGCCAAAGCGGCCAACACACAATATTTCCGCTTAGACGGCACCCAAAAAGTAGAAGATGTCAGCAAAGAATTAGATAAAATTTTAGCTTAATCAACAATAAATAAAAAAGGCCATTCCCAAAGGAATGGCTTTTTTGTGAATGAAAGAAAGTGCAGTCGATTTTCCAAGTGTTTTTTAAATATAACACCTCAAAAATAAAAGGCCGCATTGTTACGCGACCTTTTAATTACATGGATTACAAAAAAATCTCCGCCAGTAATCCGGTTCTGACACCGTTCGAATCCGTCGTATTTTTTAACCGCACTTTATAATGATGTAACTCAGCAATGCGATGAGTGATAGATAAACCTAAGCCGCTGCCTTTTTCATTTTGCCCTGCTGGACGGTAAAAACGCTGACCCAGTTTTGCTAGATCGGCTTCCTCAACCCCGCCACCATTATCTTCCACCGAAATTTTGTGTTTCTTCAACTGCACTTTGATCCGACTGCCTTCAGGGCAATAGCGAATAGCATTATCAATCAAGTTACGTAACATTAACGAGAGCAACAAAGGCTGCCCTTTTTTTGTAGGTGGAATGCCGTCTTCTTCAAATTGAATGTCGATTTGGCGTTTTTCCGCATGGAAATACAATTCTCCAATAAGCGATGGGATGAGTTGTTCCCAGTGAATTTCCTGCAAATTATCCAATTCTTTCAAATTATCTAAACGGGATAAGGTTAATAATTGTTCAACAAGTTGTGTCGCGCGATCAATGCCTTTAGTGAGATTATCCAATGCCTGCTCGCGTAAAATAGAATCTTCACCGGCGATTTGTGCCACTTCTGTTTGAATACGTAATGCCGCTAGCGGGCTACGTAATTCATGAGCGGCGTCAGAAGTAAAACGGCGCTCACGTAATAACATCGTAGAAGTGCGGTCAAAAAATTGATTTAAACTCTGAATCAATGGCAACACTTCAGAAGGCAGATTGTCAGTTTTTAATAATGACGTATCATCAGGTGTACGTTGTGCGACTTGCTCACCGATTTGTTTTAAACCACGTAATTCTTTACGAATAATAAGACCAAGCGCCGCTAATAAAAAAGGCAGGCTGGCAAACCAAATCCACATTTGCCCGAATACCATTTGATTAATAAGATCATCACGATATTCCTGTTCTTGTCCCACAGCAATCATCAGTCGACCGCCGGCAACCGGCAGCCAAAATATACGCCATTCGTCATCATCACCTCGAATACGACTTTTAGAGAAACCTTTCTTAGGGGCAAAAATAAAATTTTCGCCATTTTCACCGTCACTCAGCACAATATCACCGTCAGGAGTAAAAATAGCGAAAGCTAAGGCATCGTCATCAAATCGTGCTTTTTTAAATGGTGGTCGTTTAAATTCGCGGTGATGACCAATTAAAATATTACGTAAATCGGAAGACGCCAACCGTTCAGCAAATAAAATTTGTTGTGCATCAAACATTTGATTGACTTCTTTACGAACTTGAAACCATGCTACCGTCGTTGAAAGCAACCATACGCAAACAGATACTAGAGAAAGGGTTATAATGAGCCGGAAACTCAAACTACGATTACGCCAATTAAGACTCTTCATCATTTTTTCCTAAAGCATAGCCCACGCCATGTACAGTGCGGATAAATTGTTTACCAAGCTTTTGGCGTAAATTATAAATATGCACTTCTAAAGCATTGCTGCTCACTTCGTTATCCCAAGTATAAAGTTTTTCCTCAATAAAATTTCGGGTAAGTACACGCTCTTTGTTCATCATAAAAAGTTCGAGCAGCTTATACTCTCGAGTAGTGAGGAAAATTTCCTGATCACGCAAAAATACCTTGCGTTGATTTGGCTCAAAGCGTACCAAACTATGTTGAATTACAGGATTGGCATGGCCGTAACGACGGCGAATCAACGCATGTAAGCGCGCCACCACTTCTGCCAAAGCAAAAGGTTTACATAAATAATCGTCTGCGCCACGTTGTAATCCTGTGATGCGCTCATCTAAGGTATCCCGTGCGGTAAGAATCAAGACCGGCACATCAATCCCTTTCTGGCGCCAAGCTTGCAATACATCTAAACCATCCGTTTTCGGCAACGTCAAATCTAATACGACAGCATCATAAGGTGCCGATTGAGCGGCTTCCAAGCCAATTTTACCATCAGTAAACCAATCCACCGCAAAGCCTGATTTGGTTAAGCCAATTTGAATCCCATTACCGATTAATGGATCGTCTTCGACTAATAAAATACGCATAAAAAAACCACCGCACTTTTATTGAAAATACATTCACCTAAATAAACAAAAAGTGGCATAACACCACTTTTTGCTCCTCCTCTTTTATTTGTCGATTATTTTACAATTTTTTCTACGCGATCAATATCAACTTCCGTCTTTTCCCAAGATTTATCCACTTCACCGTAAAGTTTTACTTCATCATTTGGTGAAATATCTTGCCCGCGCCATGCTTTACGCTCAATTTCTACACGGATTTCACCGGTGCTATCTTTAAAAATAAAATCATCTTTACCGACCTGTTTTACAATGTGTCCTTGTAAAATGATGTATTGATCATCTAACCAAGAATTGGCTTCAGAGGCCTTACTCACACTTTGATTTGAATTGATGAAACCACCGCGTTTAAAATCCTCTTTGTGATGATGTTGTTGTGGTGCTTGTGCATTTGGATCTTGGAAACCGCCTTTAGCAAATGCACCTGTTACGGCAACGGTTGATAATACTAAAATTGTTGCTAAACTAACTTTCTTCATTTTTCAATCTCCTTTGTAAGGTTAATCATAACAAAGCACCTTCGCTTTGTTGAGAACTATTAAACCAATGGAACATTAAGAAAGTATTAAGAGAATCATTTTTTTATCAAAAAAGGAAAATATATGCGCTATGACCAAATGTCTGCTTTCATTGTGATGGATATTGTACGGGAAGCAGCAAAATATCCCAACGCTATTCACTTTGAAATTGGTCAACCGGATTTGCCGCCATCGGATAACGTAAAAGCCGCCTTAAAAGACATTTTCACCATTGAATTTAAACCGCAAGGCGCTTTTTATTTATGGGCGGATGTATCTAAATATACCGATGACAGTTACGAATTTGCCAAACAAATGCTACATGAAATTCAAGTCGCCACTACACCGGGAATTGATTTCGGCCAAAACGGCACGAAGCATTATTTGCGTTTTGCTTACACGCGCAACATCGAGCATTTGCAAGAAGGGGTAAACCGCATTAAACAATGGCTGGCGAATAAATAAAAATTACCCGTTTCGGTCATTGAATGGCAAATTTATGCGCCTATAATAAGTACGAATTTTTACTTTCTATCACCCAAAAATGAAAAATTATGAGTATCCGAATCCTTCCCGAAAATGAAATTAAACACGCGGCTGCGTCTTATACCGCACTCCCGCTGTTGTTCTCCAACCCGAAAAATTTATATCAACGCCGCGGCGCGCGTTTAAGAGAATTAGCGCAGGATCATCCGCTTGCTGATTATCTGTTATTCGCTGCGGCGATTGCAGATGCCCAATTGGAACTGCTGGAAAACATACCGATTCCAAAAGAACCGCGTTTGCAGGCGCTTTCCGGTGAACAATTGGCGAATAAACCGTTGGATGTAAAAAACTGGCAACGTGATCCGATTTGGCGAAAATTATTGACCGCACTTTTGGAAAAATTGAAACCCTCTGCCAACGACCAGATTCTCACGACAATCGAATGGTTGGAAAAAGCTGCCGACAGCGAATTGGAAGACTTTGCCGACAACCTGCTGGCACAAGAATTTGCTAACATTTCCAGCGATAAAGCAGTGTTTGTGTGGGCAGCATTATCCTTGTATTGGTTCCAATTAGTGCAACAAATTCCACATAATGCCAAACAAGAAAGCTCAGAGGATCTACATATTTGTCCGGTTTGTAGTTCTTCCCCAACCGCCAGTATGATTCATTTAGGTACAAATCAAGGTTTGCGCTATCTGCATTGTTCTTTATGTGAAAGCGAATGGAACATGGTTCGTACACAATGCACCAACTGCGGGCAAAGCAGTGACTTGGATTATTGGTCATTTGATGAACATTTAGCCGCGATTCGTAGCGAAAGTTGCGGAAGTTGCCGTAGTTACCTGAAAGCCTTATTCCAAGAAAAAGATCCGAAAATCGAGGTCATCGCCGACGATTTGGCGTCTATCTTTTTAGATATGGAAATGGAGAAAAAAGGCTTTATGAAAAGCGGTTTAAATCCATTTGTGTTCCCAGCAGGGTGATTTCTAAAAGGCTAAATCTATATCTAAAGGTAACCGTATTTAAGTAAAATCCACCTTTATAAAAGGTAGATTTTACTTGGCACAACCTAGCAACTTAAACTTAACAATTACTTTTATTTTTTAATAAAATGAGTGTTAACGTTGCTAAAGCATATAAAACCTTAAATTCTTTACTATTTATTTATAAAAATCTCGATCCAGATCACATCTTTAATATATAATTAACTAAAATTTTGTTATATAAAATTTTTTAATGATATAACTATTTCTTAATTATAACTAACCTAAAGGGAAATTTATGAGTAATATCATATCACAACTGCAACTTGAGTTTTCGGAACTTATCGAAGATGTTAAAGTTAAAAATTTATTTAACGGCCATGGTATTTTTCATCAAGATATTATGTTTGCTTTACATCAAAATGGTAGCATTTATATAAAAGCAGAAGGAGATTTAGTATCCTATTTGGAGAAATTAGGAGCTGTAGCTTATGCAATTAACCATGATAGTATGAAGAAGCTAGCCCTATACAATTATTATCAATTACCAAATTCAATTCGGAGAAACAAGGAAAAATTTAAAGAAATCCTTATTCTCGCTATAAAGCAAGCAAAAGCTAAAAAACTTTCTGATGAGCTATCTAAAAAAGAACGTATTAAAGAATTAGCTAACTTTTCTATAAAACACGAAAGGCTCCTAGCTAAGGTCAATATTTATACAGTAACTGAATATCGAAAATTAGGTGCCTATCATAGTTTTATTAGACTAAAGAAACTTGGTATTCCTGCAAATATTGATTTATTGTGGACCTTTATTGCCGCATTAAAAAACAAACATGTAAGTTTGCTCTCTGAAGAAGAGAAAAAGAAAAAGCTAATAAAGTTAAATGACTTACTAGAAAGCAATGGATTACGTAAAATGAAGATATAATTCTCCTTCTAGCAAACAAATCTTCACTAAAAATATTCATAAAATCAACCGCACTTTGAATCTATTCCAAAGTGCGGTTTTCTTTTTCGCTAAATTCCCTTGTTATCTCTCCGTTATCTCTTTAATTGGTAACTTGTCATTCTCTTACTTTTTGCTCTCTTTCTTTGCCTTTAGTCTTTCTTCAACCTTTAACTTAATCCTGTTTATCCGCTTTGCCCAAAAACAAAACCCCCCGATGCATTCACATCAGGGGGCTACATTCAGCTTGGCGGTGACCTACTCTCACATGGGAACATCCCACACTACCATCGGCATTACGGCGTTTCACTTCTGAGTTCGGGATGGAGTCAGGTGGACCCACCGCATTATCGCCGCCAAAATTCGGTCGATGACTTAAAATCCGTCTTCTTTATCTTACTCTCTATCCTTCAAACCAAAACAAGCTGACTCTCAACTTTCTCTCTGTATCATCACCTCTATTCCCGGTGAATCACCTACAGTCTCTCTTTACTCTCTCTTAACTGCTACTCACCCAATTCCGCCCTCATGCCTCAGGTCTCCCCAAAAAACACTTGAGCGTTGTATGGCTAAGCCTCTCGGGCAATTAGTACATGTTAGCTCAATGGCTCGCACCACTTACACACCATGCCTATCTACGTCTTAGTCTTAAACAACCCTTACAGATTTATAATCTGGGAGAACTCATCTCTTGGCAAGTTTCGTGCTTAGATGCTTTCAGCACTTATCTCTTCCGCACTTAGCTACCCGGCAATGCGTCTGGCGACACAACCGGAACACCAGCGGTGCGTCCACTCCGGTCCTCTCGTACTAGGAGCAGCCCCAACCAATTCTCCAACGCCCACGGCAGATAGGGACCGAACTGTCTCACGACGTTCTAAACCCAGCTCGCGTACCACTTTAAATGGCGAACAGCCATACCCTTGGGACCTACTTCAGCCCCAGGATGTGATGAGCCGACATCGAGGTGCCAAACACCGCCGTCGATATGAACTCTTGGGCGGTATCAGCCTGTTATCCCCGGAGTACCTTTTATCCGTTGAGCGATGGCCCTTCCATGCAGAACCACCGGATCACTATGACCTACTTTCGTACCTGCTCGACTTGTCCGTCTCGCAGTTAAGCTTGCTTATACCATTGCACTAACCTGACGATGTCCGACCGTCATTAGCAAACCTTCGTGCTCCTCCGTTACTCTTTGGGAGGAGACCGCCCCAGTCAAACTACCCACCAGACACTGTCCGAGACCACGTTTCGTCATCTTCGTTAGAACATCAAACGTTAAAGGGTGGTATTTCAAGGTCGACTCCAACAATACTGGCGTATCATCTTCATAGTCTCCCACCTATCCTACACATCAAAATTCAATGTTCAGTGTCAAGCTATAGTAAAGGTTCACGGGGTCTTTCCGTCTAGCCGCGGGTACACCGCATCTTCACGGCGATTTCAATTTCACTGAGTCTCGGGTGGAGACAGCCTGGCCATCATTATGCCATTCGTGCAGGTCGGAACTTACCCGACAAGGAATTTCGCTACCTTAGGACCGTTATAGTTACGGCCGCCGTTTACTGGGGCTTCGATCAGGTGCTTCTCTTGCGATTACACCATCAATTAACCTTCCAGCACCGGGCAGGCATCACACCCTATACGTCCACTTTCGTGTTTGCAGAGTGCTGTGTTTTTAATAAACAGTTGCAGCCAGCGGGTCACTTCGACCGGTTCAACCTTCAGGGGTAAACCCTTACAATCTACGCCGGCGCACCTTCTCCCGAAGTTACGGTGCTATTTTGCCTAGTTCCTTCACCCGAGTTCTCTCAAGCGCCTAAGTATTCTCTACCTGACCACCTGTGTCGGTTTTCAGTACGGTTTAGATAAACCTGAAGCTTAGTGGCTTTTCCTGGAAGTGTGGTATCGGTTACTTCAGCTCCGTAGAGCCTCGTCATCATCTCTCAGTGTTAAGGAAGTCCGGATTTGCCTAAACTCCCCACCTACCAACTTAAACGTGCATATCCAACAGCACGCTAACCTAACCTGCTCCGTCCCCACATCGCAGTTTATCCAAGTACGGGAATATTAACCCGTTTCCCATCGACTACGCTTTTCAGCCTCGCCTTAGGGGCCGACTCACCCTGCCCCGATTAACGTTGGACAGGAACCCTTGGTCTTCCGGCGAACGGGTTTTTCACCCGTTTTATCGTTACTTATGTCAGCATTCGCACTTGTGATACGTCCAGCAGCCCTCTCGAGCCACCTTCTTCCGCTTACACAACGCTCCCCTACCCAACAGTATTGCTACTGATGCCGCAGCTTCGGTGCTATATTTGAGCCCCGTTACATCTTCCGCGCAGGCCGACTCGACTAGTGAGCTATTACGCTTTCTTTAAATGATGGCTGCTTCTAAGCCAACATCCTAGCTGTCTAAGCCTTCCCACTTCGTTTCCCACTTAATATAGACTTTGGGACCTTAGCTGGCGGTCTGGGTTGTTTCCCTCTCCACGACGAACGTTAGCACCCGCCGTGTGTCTCCTGAGTATCACTCTTCGGTATTCGCAGTTTGCATCGGGTTGGTAATCCGGGATGGACCCCTAGCCGAAACAGTGCTCTACCCCCGAAGGTGTCCACTCAAGGCTCTACCTAAATAGATTTCGGGGAGAACCAGCTATCTCCCGGTTTGATTGGCCTTTCACCCCCAGCCACAAGTCATCCGCTAATTTTTCAACATTAGTCGGTTCGGTCCTCCAGTTAGTGTTACCCAACCTTCAACCTGCCCATGGCTAGATCACCGGGTTTCGGGTCTATACCTTGCAACTACTCGCCCAGTTAAGACTCGGTTTCCCTTCGGCTCCCCTATTCGGTTAACCTCGCTACAAAATATAAGTCGCTGACCCATTATACAAAAGGTACGCAGTCACCCTTTCAGGCTCCCACTGCTTGTACGTACAAGGTTTCAGGTTCTATTTCACTCCCCTCACCGGGGTTCTTTTCGCCTTTCCTTCACAGTACTGGTTCACTATCGGTCAATCAGGAGTATTTAGCCTTGGAGGATGGTCCCCCCATCTTCAAACAGGATATCACGTGTCCCGCCTTACTTGTCGTTAGCTTAGTACCATAACCTGGACTTCGAGTACGGGGCTATCACCCTGTGTCGCCAAGCTTCCCAGCTTGTTCCTCTGCCTCTGTCATTATCACTAACAGGCTCCTTCGCGTTCGCTCGCCGCTACTAACGAAATCTCGGTTGATTTCTTTTCCTCGGGGTACTTAGATGTTTCAGTTCTCCCGGTTCGCCTCATTATCCTATGGATTCAGATAATGATAGTGGGTTCTTCACCCACTGGGTTTCCCCATTCGGACATCTTGGATTAAACGCCTCTTATCGACTCATCCAAGCTTTTCGCAGATTAGCACGTCCTTCTTCGCCTCTGATTGCCAAGGCATCCACCTTGTACGCTTTGTCACTTAACCATACAACCCCAAGTATTCTTATGATTAACTCAACCTTATGATTAACTCAACCTCATGAACTTAACATTAAATTGAAAATCCACTTAAAATCACAACATTGAATCGAAAAACACTTAACGCCGCTAAGCAGTAACAGTTAATTTATTAAGAGTAATCACCTTTTATCAATCACTCTCACTCAGACTTTCTTGAAAGTCTCGTTTTCAGCTTGTTTCCGGTTTGTTAAAGAACAGGTTTTATAAAGAAGATGAATAATCATCTTTATATGGCGTCCCCACGGGGATTCGAACCCCGGTTACCGCCGTGAAAGGGCGATGTCCTAGGCCTCTAGACGATGGGGACAACATATAAAGATGCTCTCTTTTCTTCCTTTGCTTTGTTCTCTCTTGTCTACAATCATCAGCCAAACTGTGTGGACACTTAAGTTCGTCTTTCGGTAAGGAGGTGATCCAACCGCAGGTTCCCCTACGGTTACCTTGTTACGACTTCACCCCAGTCATGAATCATACCGTGGTAAACGCCCCCCTTGCGGTTAAGCTATCTACTTCTGGTACAACTCACTCCCATGGTGTGACGGGCGGTGTGTACAAGGCCCGGGAACGTATTCACCGCGACATTCTGATTCGCGATTACTAGCGATTCCGACTTCATGGAGTCGAGTTGCAGACTCCAATCCGGACTTAGACGTACTTTCTGAGATTCACTCCACCTCGCGGCTTCGTCGCCCTCTGTATACGCCATTGTAGCACGTGTGTAGCCCTACTCGTAAGGGCCATGATGACTTGACGTCATCCCCACCTTCCTCCGGTTTATCACCGGCAGTCTCCTTTGAGTTCCCGACCAAATCGCTGGCAACAAAGGATAAGGGTTGCGCTCGTTGCGGGACTTAACCCAACATTTCACAACACGAGCTGACGACAGCCATGCAGCACCTGTCTCATGGTTCCCGAAGGCACTCTCATATCTCTACAAGATTCCATGGATGTCAAGAGTAGGTAAGGTTCTTCGCGTTGCATCGAATTAAACCACATGCTCCACCGCTTGTGCGGGCCCCCGTCAATTCATTTGAGTTTTAACCTTGCGGCCGTACTCCCCAGGCGGTCGATTTATCACGTTAGCTACGGGCACCAAGCTCAAAGCACAATCCCCAAATCGACAGCGTTTACAGCGTGGACTACCAGGGTATCTAATCCTGTTTGCTCCCCACGCTTTCGCACATGAGCGTCAGTACATTCCCAAGGGGCTGCCTTCGCCTTCGGTATTCCTCCACATCTCTACGCATTTCACCGCTACACGTGGAATTCTACCCCTCCCTAAAGTACTCTAGACCCCCAGTCTGAAATGCAATTCCCAGGTTAAGCCCGGGGATTTCACACCTCACTTAAAAGTCCGCCTGCGTGCCCTTTACGCCCAGTTATTCCGATTAACGCTCGCACCCTCCGTATTACCGCGGCTGCTGGCACGGAGTTAGCCGGTGCTTCTTCTGTGATTAACGTCAATTTGTTGCGCTATTAACACAACAACCTTCCTCGTCACCGAAAGAACTTTACAACCCGAAGGCCTTCTTCATTCACGCGGCATGGCTGCGTCAGGGTTGCCCCCATTGCGCAATATTCCCCACTGCTGCCTCCCGTAGGAGTCCGGGCCGTGTCTCAGTCCCGGTGTGGCTGGTCATCCTCTCAGACCAGCTAGAGATCGTCGGCTTGGTAGGCCATTACCCCACCAACTACCTAATCCCACTTGGGTTCATCCTATGGCATGTGGCCCGAAGGTCCCACACTTTCATCTCCCGATTCTACGCGGTATTAGCGACAGTTTCCCGTCGTTATCCCCCTCCATAAGCCAGATCCCCAAGCATTACTCACCCGTCCGCCACTCGTCAGCATAAGTACAAGTACTTACCTGTTACCGTTCGACTTGCATGTGTTAAGCCTGCCGCCAGCGTTCAATCTGAGCCATGATCAAACTCTTCAATTCAAAAAGTTTAATCGCTCAATACTGCTGACTTAATTAATCTATCTATAAATAAACGAATCTTCGTAGCACTATTCAGTTCAATTTTAAAATTCTTTTAAAAACGAATCTTCAAGTGCCCACACAGTTTGTCTGATTGATTGTTAAAGAACAAAAAACGACGCGCTGTTTAGTGCTTTACAACGGCGCGTCGTTGTGGGGGCGTATTATAGGCTTTTATCCAGACCTTGCAACCCCTTTTTGTGATTTTTTGCAAAATATTTTTCAATTGATTATTTTTTGTTAAAACTAATGCTCTATTCAATAAAATTAGCATAAAAAAGTGCAGTGAATTTTCGCGATGTTAAAAAACGTTCGGAAAATCTACCGCACTTTTATTTCTTTAAAATGACTTATTCAATACTTCTCTCAATGCTGAGCCGATTTGTGCTAAACTTCTGACAGTTTTTACACTGGCAGCTTCAAGGGCTGCGAATTTCTCATCGGCAGTGCCTTTACCGCCACTAATGATAGCACCGGCGTGTCCCATACGCTTACCTTTAGGTGCGGTAACACCTGCGATGTAGCTTACAACAGGTTTGGTCACATGCTCTTTAATGAACGCCGCCGCTTCTTCCTCTGCCGAACCGCCGATTTCACCAATCATCACAATCGCTTCGGTTTGCGGATCGTCTTGGAATAATTTCAAAATATCTACAAAACTAGAACCCGGAATTGGGTCACCGCCGATACCAACACATGTAGATTGACCAAAACCTTCATCTGTGGTTTGTTTCACCGCTTCATAAGTCAAGGTACCGGAACGGGAAACAATACCGATTTTACCTTTTTTATGAATATGGCCAGGCATAATACCGATTTTGCATTCTTCCGGTGTAATCACGCCAGGGCAGTTTGGTCCAATCATGCGTACACCGGTTTGATTTAAACGTTGTTTTACCACCAACATATCAAGAGTTGGGATGCCTTCAGTAATACAAACAATCAATTTAATGCCTGCATCAATGGCTTCTAAAATGGCATCTTTACAACCGGGCGCTGGCACATAAATTACCGTTGCGGTGGCACCGGTAGCTTCTACCGCTTCGCGTACCGTATTGAAAACCGGTAAGCCTAAATGGGTTGTGCCGCCTTTATTTGGAGAAACGCCGCCAACTAATTTTGTGCCGTAAGCTAATGCCTGTTCGGAATGAAATGTGCCTTGACCACCGGTGAAACCTTGGCAAATGACCTTTGTATCTTTATTAATTAAAATTGACATTTTTTTACTCCTTACGCATGACCATTTGCCGCTTTCACAGACTCTACCGCTGCATCCGTTAAGGTTTGCGCCGCAATAATATTCAAACCGCTCTTCGCTAAAATTTCACGCCCTAATGGCGCGTTATTACCTTCTAAACGCACCACAACCGGCACATTCACACCCACTTCATTTACTGCCGCGATAATCCCTTCTGCAATGAGATCACAACGCACGATACCGCCGAAAATATTGACGAGCACCGCTTTCACATTTTTATCGGAAAGAATGATTTTGAAGGCTTCTGCAACGCGTTCTTTGGTTGCGCCGCCGCCCACGTCCAAGAAGTTCGCCGGTTGGCCCCCTTCTAGCTTCACAATATCCATGGTGCCCATGGCAAGCCCCGCCCCGTTCACCATGCAACCGATATTGCCGTCTAATGCCACGTAGTTGAGTTGGAAACTTTCCGCTAAGGCTTCGCGAGGATCTTCTTGGCTTGGATCTTGCATTGCCGCTAAAGCCGGCTGACGATATAACGCATTGCTATCCACCACAATTTTGGCATCTAAACAAAGAAGATTGCCTTCTTTGGTAACCACAAGCGGATTCACTTCTAATAAGGACAAATCTCTTTCGACGAACATTTTTGCCATTTGGGTAAAAATATGGGCAAATTGTTTCACTTGATCGCCTTTTAAACCCAATTTAAACGCCAACTCACGACCTTGATACGGCATGCCGCCGGTCAGCGGGTCAATCGCCATTTTATGTAATAAGTGCGGTGTTTTTTCAGCGACTTCTTCAATGTTAATGCCACCTTCGGTGGACACCATGAAGACCACACGTTGCGATGCGCGATCCAATACGGCACCTAAGTACAACTCACGTTCAATTTGTGCTTTTTCCTCTACATAAATGCTATTTACCGGCTGACCATTGGCATCAGATTGGAAAGTTACCAAGCGCTGTCCCAACCATTTATCAGCAAATTCTCTCACTTCCGCTTCATTGCGCACGAGTTTCACACCTCCCGCTTTGCCACGTCCTCCGGCATGCACTTGACATTTGATAACCCACCCGTCACCGTCCAGATGCTTAATGGCGTCTGCCGCTTCATCTGCTGTTGAACAAGCAATCCCTTTGCTGACAGGCAATTGGTATTCGACAAAAAGTTGCTTACTTTGATATTCATGTAGATTCATAAAAAAATCCTTGGTTAAATGCACTAATTTGCGTAATAACTTGTCTCGAGACAATAAAGAACCGCCTGTCTTACGAACAAGCGGTTCTTCTCTTTTAAATTTCTAACAATAATCTGGTTGGATCTTCCAACAATTCTTTGACTGTTACCAAGAAACCCACAGATTCGCGGCCGTCAATTAAACGGTGATCATAGCTTAGCGCCAGGTACATCATTGGACGAATCACCACTTGGCCATCAATAGCCACCGGACGATCTTTAATGGCGTGCATACCCAAAATCGCACTTTGCGGCGGGTTGATGATTGGCGTGGACATTAAGGAACCGAACACACCGCCATTGGTGATCGTAAAATTACCGCCGGTTAAATCTTCCACGGTCAATTTGCCATCACGGCCTTTTTCTGCTAACGCCTTAATAGATTTTTCAATTTCCGCCATAGAAAGTTTGTCACAATCACGCAATACCGGCGTCACCAAACCACGAGGCGTAGAAACGGCAATACTTACGTCAAAATAGTTGTGATAAACCACGTCATCACCGTCAATGGAGGCATTCACTTCCGGATAACGTTTTAAGGCTTCCACCACAGCTTTAATGTAGAAAGACATAAAACCCAAACGTACGCCATGTTGTTTTTCAAATTTTTCACCATATTGTTTACGCAAACTCATAATCGGTTGCATATCCACTTCATTGAATGTGGTTAACATGGCAGTGTTATTTTTGGCTTCCAACAAACGTTCTGCAATGCGTTTACGCAAACGGGTCATCGGCACGCGTTTTTCGCTGCGGGCAGCATAAGAGACGGTGCTGACGGTATTTTCTGCCGGTTTCACAGCAGCGGCACGTTTTGCAATAACCGCTTCGACGTCTTCACGGGTAATACGACCGCCCACGCCGGTCCCTTTCACCTCAGTGGCTTGTACATCATGTTCCGCCAACAAACGGCGAACTCCCGGGCTTAACACATCAGAGGTATGAGGTTCATCCGGCACTTCGGTACGACGATCCGCCGGGGTCGGTTCTGCCATTTTTTCCATTGCTGCAGCAGCTGCTGAAACAGAATCCTCCAACGTACCGAGCAATTGTTTGCTCACGACAGTAGCACCCTCACCTTGCAAAATTTCGGTAATAATGCCATCCGCTTGCGCCGGGACTTCAAGCACCACTTTGTCGGTTTCAATTTCCACAATCACTTCATCACGTTTCACCGCATCCCCTGCTTTTTTATGCCAAGTGGCAACGGTGGCATCGGCAACTGACTCGGGCAAATCCGGCACGAGAATTTCAATAGTCATGATTTTATTCCTTTTTTGTATTCATTTCGCTAAGTATCAATTTATTGCACTTAAAGTGCGGTCGTTTTTCAAGACGTTTTTTAACGGAAAAAACAGTTTCAAAATCCACCGCACTTTACGTCATTTCGTTATTAAAGCGTTAAGGCATCTTCCACCAATTGCTGTTGCTGTTTAGTATGCAAAGACAAATAACCCACCGCAGGTGACGCAGATGCCGGACGGCCGGCGTAAGTTAATTTTGCTTTTGTCGGAATCACCGCTTCAAAGTTATGTTTGCTACTATACCAAGCACCTTGATTTAACGGTTCTTCTTGGCACCACACCACATCTTTTACATAAGCATATGGGGCAAGCACCGCTTTGACGTCTTCGTGTGGGAACGGATAAAGTTGTTCAATACGAATAATAGCGACATTGGTTTGCCCGTTTTTACGGCGTTGTTCCAATAAATCGTAATATACCTTACCAGCACACATCACGACACGTTTCACTTTTTTCGGATCAAGTTCATCAATTTCACCGATAACCGTTTGGAATGTTCCGTTGACTAATTCTTCCATACTAGACACTGCTAACGGATGACGCAATAAGGATTTCGGCGAGATACCAATTAATGGACGACGCATTTTACGAATGGCTTGGCGACGTAACATATGATAAACCTGAGCCGGCGTGGACGGAATGCACACCTGCATATTTTGCTCCGCGCAAAGTTGTAAATAACGTTCCAAACGGGCGGAAGAGTGTTCCGGCCCTTGTCCTTCATAGCCGTGCGGAAGCAACATGACCAAGCCGCACATTCTTCCCCACTTTTGTTCTCCTGAACTGATAAATTGGTCAATGACGATTTGAGCACCGTTGGCGAAATCGCCGAATTGCGCTTCCCAAATGGTAAGGGTTTTCGGATCCGTTGTGGCATAACCATATTCAAAAGCCAACACGCCTTCTTCCGTCAATACGGAATCCCATACTTCAAAGCGACCTTGATTGGCGTGCAATTGGGTTAATGGCACATAGCCGGTACCGTCTTTTTGGTTATGCACTACAGCATGACGATGGAAAAATGTGCCTCGACCCGCGTCTTCACCAGATAAACGCACATGAGTGCCTTCATCTAATAAGCTAGCATATGCCATAGTTTCGGCCATTCCCCAGTCTAATGGTTTCTTGCCTTTGGCCATTTCCATACGATCCGCATAGATTTTTTCGACACGCGGATGCGGCTGCACATAATCAGGATATTGAGACACCCGTTTTGCCAACGTTTTAAAACGCTTAATTGGGAAATGGCTTTCATATGGTGTTGTCCAATCGTAGTTAAGATATTGCAACCAATCCACTTTTGCCATATCCATTGGGCGCCATTCCGGCACAACACATTCACCGTTATCTAAAGCATCACGGTACAAATTGGAGATTTCAGTGGCATCTTCTTCAGTAATCACGCCTTCTTGAATTAAACGATTGGCGTACACCTTCGGCGGAGTCGGGTGTTTTTTGATAATGCCATACATCATCGGCTGGGTAGCTAATGGTTCATCAGCTTCGTTGTGGCCATGACGACGATAAGAAATTAAATCAATGAAAATATCCCGTTTAAAGACAGCACGATATTCCACCGCCATTCGGGCGGCAAACGCAACTGCCTCCGGATCATCGCCGTTCACGTGAATAATTGGCGCTTGAATCATTTTCGCAATGTCAGTACAAAATTCGGTAGAACGGGTATCGTTCGGGTTAGAGGTAGTGAAACCAATTTGGTTGTTGATCACAATACGAATCGTACCGCCCACCTTATAACCGCGAGCATTGGACATATTCAGTGTTTCTTGCACGATACCCTGACCGGTTACCGCAGAATCGCCATGTACGGTAATTGCTAACACTTTGTTATGTTCTTTATCTTGTTTACGGGTTTGTCTTGCACGTACGGAACCAATAACGACCGGGCTCACAATTTCCAAGTGAGACGGGTTAAAAGCAAGTGTCAGATGCACTTTTTTATTATCTACCGCAAAATCGGAGGAGAAACCTTGGTGATATTTCACATCGCCGGTGCGCTTGTTATCAGCATGTTTACCGGCAAACTCATCAAATAATTCACTCGGACGTTTACCGAAGACGTTGACTAACATATTTAGACGACCACGATGTGCCATCCCCAACACCACATCGTCCATACCGTTACGGCTGGCGTGGCGGATGATCTCTTTCATCATCGGAATAAACGCATCGCTTCCTTCCAAAGAGAAACGCTTGGCTCCCGGGAATTTCGCTCCTAAATAACGCTCTAAACCGTCGGCCGCCGTTAATTCTTTCAGCAAATTGATTTTTTCGTCTTTACTGAAAAGCGGCTGTTCAATCCATTTTTCTTGTTTGCTTTGCAACCAATTACGCTGTTCCATATCATGAATGTGCATAAACTCGAGGCCAATGTTGCCACAATAGGTTGCTTTCAAATCGCGGGCTAAATCACGCAGTTTCATGCTTTCTTTGCCATAAACGGCATAGTCAATATTGAAACTTTCATCCAAATCGGCGTCGGTTAATCCATGTTGGTGATAATCTAATTCAGGCACCGAGGAAGTTTTCCAACGGTAATAATTGAGGGGGTCAAGTGTGGCTTCAATGTAGCCACGAGAACGGTATGCGTTAATAAACTGTAAAACTTTGACTAATTTCGCACTCGCTTCCGGGTCAATCACGGTAACACTCTGTCCATGATTTTCTCGCGCTAAACGACGGAAATAATCGCGTACTGTCGAATGGGGTTGCTCAGGTGCGGTGGATTTTGGCAACGTTTCGAAAATCGCCTGCCAACTGGCATCCACGCTTTTCGGGTCTTCAAGATAGCGTTCATAAAGATCCTCAATATAAGACTGATTCGCTCCACCTAATGCACTAGAGGTGAGCAATTCCTGTAAAGAATGCTGCATACATACCACCTTTAAATTAATACGCTAACAAACAACGTGACGATAGATAAACATAGAAGAGTTCTACTCTTCAGAGAGGGACACATTATGCCTGAGAAATAAAATCCATACTGTGATCCAGATTTGAATTTTTACAAAAAAATAACTTTTTATCTCCTTTTTGGCTACAAGTGCAGTGAACAAACGCGATGTTATAATGGAAAAAATGCCGTATTTTTTCACCGCACTTCATTTGTAAAAAACAATTACTCCGCTTTTACATAAGGATTTGTTTGCTTTTCGGTGCCAATCGTAGTGTAAGGGCCATGACCGGCAACAATAATCATATCATCCCCCAAGGGATATAACTTTTCACGAATAGACGCAATAATCTCTTCATAGCTTCCGCCAGGAAAATCCGTACGACCAATGCCGCTTTTGAATAATACATCACCGGTAAAAGCGATGCGTTTTTGATGCTCGATAAAACCGATATGACCAGGCGTATGGCCCGGCAAATGTAACACTTCAAAGGTAAAATCGCCTATCGTTAACACTTCCCCTTCCTGATCCAACCAACGATCAGGTTCAAAAGCAGCCACTTCAAATAAGGTACCGAACTTTTCCGATTGTTGCGGCAGGCTTTTAAACCAATAATCGTCTTTGGAATTTGAACCTAAAATTTGCACATTGAAATGCTGCTTCAACTTTTCTGCCGCGCTGACATGATCCAAATGACCGTGCGTAAGCAAGATCACCTGTAAATTCAATCCTAATTCTTCAATACGCTTAATGAGTTTATCGGCCTCGCCACCCGGATCAATAATAGCGGCATTGTTATTCTCATCCCAAATTAATGAGCAATTTTGCTGAAATGCCGTCACCGGAATAATTTCAATATTCATCGTCTCTCCCTGTTACCTTGTATAAAAAAACCGCAACAAAGTGCGGTTTAAAATTTGGCTGTTTCGCTAGCTGCCATTCCATGTACGAACTGGACCTGTGTCCATATGAACAAAATTACTACGCGGGTAATACCCCACGCCACCATCTTGCAAAGATTCTACTGTATTACGCAATTTTGCTAATGGTACACCATCAATACGAAAATCAATGGCCTGACCACGAATATGATAACTATTGCTTGCCACGCCACGACTACGACGATGCATTGCGGCATTACTGGCAGCGGAACGATATCCACAAATAATTTGAATTTCGGTATTGCGTAAACCTAATTGTTGTTGAACCCGATAGAATTTTGTAAACAGCTGCGGATCCATTTTATGTACCTGATTGGTACGTTTATCACGCAGAAAATGATCAAGAAGTCGTAACGTATTGACACTGAAGCCTCGCCCAAAGGCAAATTCAGCACTTAATTTTTCCCCGGTATTGATGTTACGGAAACTCAACATTCGTGGTCTTGGTGTTGAAACCGCAGCTAACACTGTATCAGGCAATAATGCTGCGCCCAACACAATTCCTCCTAGCGATAACCACTTACGACGGCCATGGTTAATATTACTCATCTTTTATTCCTAAATATTGTTACAAATCGTTGTTTTTGACTGATTCCGCCAAACTTAGTTCAACCCATAATTACTGAACATATTGCTTTAAAACATCCCAGTCAATATAGCTCAAATTCGGGGCTTTGTCATAACCGTAAATATCCGGCAAAGTATGCACTTGATCTTTATCAACCCATGCGGTGACATAATATAAAAAGACCGGATTATCGGATTTAATGCTGGCTGATGTCGTTTTTCGGCTTTTCAATACATTTTGTTTTCGTTCATCGCTCCAACCCGCTTCTTTCAATAAAATTGTCGCAAGTTGATCAGATTTTTCTACACGCACGCAACCGGAACTTAAATCTCGTTTTTTATTACCAAATAAGCTGCGTTTTGGGGTGTCGTGTAAGTAAATGGCATCAGAACTAGGCATATTAAATTTATAGTTACCTAAAGCGCTATTGTCGCTTGGAGCCTGGCGTAAACGGTACGGGAATTTCTTCGCCGTCATGTTTTCCCAATCAATGGTGTAAGGATCAATCGTATTTCCATTGCTGTCAATAATCGTATAGCCATTGCGATAAATATAACTCGGATCTTTTCGCACTTTCGGAATAATATCTTCGTTAATTAGACGAGTTGGTGCATTCCAGGGCGGATTCACAACCACATTACTTAAACGACTAAACATGACTGGTGTTTTACGTTCTGTTTTTCCGACAATCACGCGAGAATTTAACACCGCTTCTCCATCACGGTAATAAGTTAACTGATAACTTGGAATATTCACAAAAATCCCATTTTGGAAAGTAGGCAAAATTCGCAAACGTTGTGCATTAATTGCCAGACGGTGCAACTCGGTAGTTTTATTTTTATCCACGCCTTTTACAATCAACGCTTTCACTTTATCTAAAGTTTGCTTAAACAAAGGATTGTCACTGGAAAGATTTTTTATGAAAGCCAAATTATCATTATTTTTAACCGCACTTAACCACGCAGAAAGTTGGTTTTCATCAAACTTGCCGGCTTTATAACTATTTTCTGAATATAACCATTTTTGAGCTGAACGTTTCACATTATTGGCATAATACAAATAGTCTAAAAAGGCGTCGGTTAAAATGACATCCTCAATCAATTCCCCTTTTCCAGCAGATTCACTCACTGCATTCAACGCGCCGGAAGAACGCTTGGAAATACCAGCGGCAATCATAAGCGCATAATCATGTAAAAATTGTTGTTTGGCTTGGGTATCCGTCCAAAGAGGAGCAAAATTATTCTCTGTATAAATTTTTGCAATGAGCGGTTTAAACTGCAACTGAGTATCACCAATACGCTCAACTAAGGCCTGCTCAGCTTGTTGTTGTTTTTCGGCAGCCAAACGCTCTTCTTCTGCTTTTTTCTCGGCAGCTAAGCGTTCCTCTTCTGCTTTAGCTTCCAATTCTAACTGTTGTGTAGTTAAATTTATTTCCTGCTGTGGCAAAACCTGTTCGGCAATTTTCTCCGCGACCTGAGGAGCCGCAGACTTAACCTCTTCAGCAACAACATTTCCTACATAAAAAGATGTCATTAATGCCAATGTTGCTAATTTAAAAGACTTTGTATTCATGAATAGTAGTTCCTTAATTCATCTTCTTAAAAACTTATGTAAAAACGACCGCACTTTTAAAAGTGCGGCCTAAAAATAAAACGTTTATTTATTCGAAGATTTATTCGCTTCTTTTATCTCTTCTTTTTCTCCACTAAATTTTACGACATCTACCGCCATAGCTTCCGCTTCTTTTAAGAAGAAATCCGGTGCATCATAATCTTTCGGCAAATCATTAATGTCTTTTAATGGTTTCTTACCTTCACGCTTAAAGCGCGCATTTAGATCTTTCAAACGCTTATCGTCATCTTTGTCATTTTCTGCTTTACGTTTTTCATAATTCAGCGATAAGAATTTACGATCACGACGTTCATCACGCACTTTTAAATCTTCATTTAATGCAATGAATTCAGGATCTTTCGCCATTCTGTCTCGATGTTTTTTTGTTAATTCGGCGACTAAATCACGTGCTTTTGTCACTTCGGAATAGTTCACCGACGGAATCTTATCCCAAGGCAGCGCATTGTCCTCTTTCTCTTCGCCATATTCTTTCATATCGATGACATTAGGGAAGGTAATATCTGGCGCTACGCCTTTCAATTGAGTACTCCCCCCATTAATCCGATAGAACTTTTGAATAGTATATTGAATTAAACCTAACGGAGTTTGATCCAAATCGTACACAAAGTTCAATGAACGACTTTGTTGTACCGTGCCTTTACCATAAGTATTTTGGCCTATAATAATACCACGATTGTAGTCCTGAATTGCCGCTGCAAAAATCTCGGAAGCAGATGCACTAAAGCGGTTAATCATCACCAATAACGGACCAGTGTATTGCTGCGCGTTATCCGGGTCTTCGTGAACACGAATGCGTTGATAAGCATCACGGACTTGCACCACTGGACCATCGCTAATAAATAAACCGCTTAAACCTACAGCCTCAGTCAAAGCTCCACCGCCGTTTTCACGCAAATCAACAATTAATGCAGATGCACCTTTAGTTTGCATTTCAACAAGTAGCTTCTTCACATCATTCGTTAAACCAAGATAAAAACTTGGAATTTTGATAATAGCTACAGTCACGCCATCAACTTTTTCAACAGTTAATTTGGCGGCTTGATCTTCAATTCGGATTTTGTCTCGAACTAGCGTAACGATACGGGATTTTCCGCCTTTTGCAGGTTCCACTTCTAAACGAACTTTAGACCCCTTTTTACCTTTAATTTTATCAACAATGTCTTCCAAACGCCAACCGATAACATCTTCAATTTCGCCTTTTTCTTGACCTACACCGACAATCTTATCACCGGCTTTCAGTTTCTTACTACGTTCTGCCGGAGCGCCAGGAACTAAAGACTTAATACTGGTTTCATCATCTTCAGCTTGCAAAGTGGCACCAATCCCCTCCAAAGAAAGATTCATACTTTCGTTGAAACTTTTTGCAGTGCGGGGCGCCAAATAACTGGTATGAGGGTCAATCTCGCGGGCGAAGGCATTTAAATAGGTTTGTAGCACATCATCGGCCTTGGTTTGAGTTAAACGACGAATGGCTAAATTGTAACGTTTAACCAATTTATCTTTAATTTCTGGCCATTTTTTATCTTTTAATTTCAAGCTGATAATGTCATTTTTAACACGCGCCTCCCACAATTTTTCGGCATCAGCTTCTGTTTTGGGCCAAGCAGCTTTTTCACGATCAATTTCAATTTGATCATCACCACTTAAATTCGGTTCTTTATCCAGCAATGACAATGCATAACGATAACGCTCGTAACGGCGTTTCATCATTAAATCATACATATTGAAAGCAATGTCTAATGTGCCAGCATTTAACTCTTCATCTATTTTCTTACCATATTTTGCACGCATTTCATCAATATCAGATTGCAAAAAAGTCGTACGATTAAAATCGAGTGCTTTAAGATAACGATCAAAAATCTTTTCTGAAAACTCATCGTCAAGTTGAAATTTACGATAATGGGATTGTGTCAGACGGGTCGTTGCACGCTTAGTCGCAAACATATTCACTTCGGAAGGTTGCAAAGTAACAAGATCGCTTGCTTTTAACTTTGGTTGTACCGCTTCTACAACACCGGCGTTAAATAAAAATGTTCCTAACACAAGTGCGGTCAAATAATTTTTTGTTTTAGTAAATTTCATTCAGACTTTCCTAATAAATACCAATAAAATAAAGTTATCTGACAAGATAACTTTATTAAAACTCAAGTTAGGCAAATAAACGATCTGCTGTGATGTTTATCACTAATCCATTGTCCAATTCAACACGGGCTGTATCATTGGAAAACGCTAAAACCAAAGCATTTTGTGCACGTTCTCCCACTTTCACTTTAACTTGTTGACCTTTTTGCAATGTTGCCATATCAATGCTATTTAATACCACTTTTGGTTTACGAGCAGGTTTTTCGCCCTGTCTATCGATGGGCTTATGACGACGTAGCGGACGTTTTTTCTCAGCAGCACCTTTGGCAGCTTTTTCGCTTGCCCGTTTTTGAGCAAGCGCTGCTTTGGCTTCAGCCAACTGTTGCGCAGCGTGTTCTATATGTTCCTGCTCCAATTCACCGGCAGGATTTCCCTCCAAATCCACACGCACAGCTCCGGCTTTACAGCCATGCAAATAACGCCAGTTTGAGGTATATTGACGTAAGGCCTGACGCAATTGAGTTTTACTTACGCGCTCATCATCTTTTAACGCCTCACTGAGGTCTTGAAACAAACCGATTTTTAATGGTTTTGCCTCTCCCTCAATAGAAAAACATAGCGGAAACTTTTCCGCCAAATAAGCAATAATCTCTTTGTTATTAGTTAACTTTTGCACTTCTGTCATTACGAAATCCTGCATAGATTTTAAGTAGAAAAACTTGCTACATTTTAGCTTAATTTCAGAAAAAATGACAATTAATAATCTATTTACCCTCAAGAAATAATAAATTTTTGTAAAAATGACCGCACTTTTATGTCTAAGCAATGTAAATTCATACAAAAAAGCTGAAATACAGTATAAAATGCGCTCTCTTTTACTTAGGTAACATAATTAATGACAGCAAATTCATCCGTAAATTTCACCAAGGCCAACTTCTACCGTATAACGCGTTGCGGAGATTGTAATGCCGTGGTTAAAATTTCCACCTTGCAACAAGGTCAAAGTGCCGTTTGTCCACGCTGTCATAACGTCTTATACGCCACCAGTCGTTGGAGCTTAAAACGTTGTTCTATCATCGCCCTTTCAATATTGATTTTAATGCCTTTTGCCCTAACCTATCCGCTGCTTAGCATTGATTTGCTTGGTGAAAAAATTGATGCGTCAGTTTGGTTGGGCGTTTGGAAAATGGCGACTCAAGGTTTTTCCTATACAGCGTTTTTAATCTTTATTTGTGCCGTATTTATGCCTATTGCCTTTGCGCTGTTAGTCATTTTATTGCAGTTATCGAAAATGATAAAAATCAAACCGCGCAATTTATTAATTTCTCTAGGATATATCAAACCTTGGGTGATGTTTGATGTTTACTTAGTTGCGCTAGGCGTGAGTATATTTAAAGTTCGTGAATACGCCACAGTCGAAGTGGATATCTATTTAATTGCATTGGTTTTCACCGCACTTTTAACCACATTATTATTTATTAAAATTAATCCTAACGAAGTGTGGAACGATTTTTACCCGCAAAGCAAAGCCGTTAATGAACTGACTCGAGCAGAGAACTTGCGTTATTGTCACTCCTGCCAGTACAGTTTTATCAATCCACTGTCGGATCGCAAAGAACGAGAAATCTGTCCCCGTTGTTTTTCACAAATAGATATCCCACCTTCCATTAAATTGCAACGTACTTGGGCATTGTTACTCGCTGGGATTATCATGCTATTCCCCGCCAATTTATTGCCAATGTCGGTGATTTATTTAAACGGTGCGCCTAGCGCAGATACATTGATGTCGGGCGTAATAAGTTTTATGGAGATGGGTAGCTATTTCATCGCCTTTATCGTGTTCACTGCCAGTATTTTCGTACCAATTAGCAAAGTACTGATTATGTTGTATTTGCTTATTTGTGTGCATTTCAAGCTCAAACACTCGATCCGTTGGCAAATGCGCTTATTACATATCGTGCATTTCGTCGGACGTTGGTCTATGTTAGATTTATTCGTATTGGCGTTAATGATGTCCTTGGTCACACGCGGACAAATTATTGATTTTTCTGTAGGTACTGCAGCGTTTTATTTCGGCGCAGCGGTATTTTTAACAATGATTGCAGCGGAACAATTTGACAGCCGCTTAATTTGGGAAATATATGACAGACAACAAGCAAAACACACCAACTCATGAAACCGAAGTGTCGGCACAGATTCGTCAAAATAAACGAATTTCACCCTTTTGGTTACTTCCGTTCATCGCACTTTGTATCGGCGCCATTTTGTTCTTTCAAATTGTACAAGAGCAAGGCATTAGCGTTCGTATCAGTTTTTCCAATGGTGATGGTATCGTAGCAGGTAAAACTCAGATTCGTTATCAAGGGTTACAGATTGGGGTGGTGAAGAAAGTTAATTTCACCAATGACTTACAAACAGTAGAAGTGGTCGCCAATATTTATCCTGAGGCTAGAAGCGTACTCCGTGAAAACACTAAATTTTGGTTGGTTAAGCCAAGTGCTTCTTTGGCCGGGATTTCCGGTCTAGATGCATTAGTCTCTGGTAACTACATTACCTTACAGCCTGGTGATGGCGATACCCAGCATGAATTCACAGCGGAAACAGAAGGGCCAATTGCACAACTCAATCCCGGCGATTTATTAATTCATTTGATTTCTGACGACTTGGGTTCAATTTCCATTGGTGCATCTATTTATTATAAAAAAACACCGGTAGGTAAAATCTATGACTATCATTTCACCGAAGACGGTAAAAAAGTCGAAATTGATGTGGTCATTGACAAGCCTTATACAAAATTCGTGAAAAAAGACAGTCACTTTTGGAATATCAGCGGTATTAATGCCAATATCAGTATTTCCGGCCTAAATGTAAACATGGATAGTTTAAATTCCGTGGTGCAAGGCGCCGTTGCCTTTGACTCACCAAACGAAAGCGTAAACGCTGAAATGAATGAAAAATATACCCTTTATTCCAATTTACAAGCGGCCAAGCGTGGTATCAATATTCAAGTCAATATTCCAAACACGGCCGGATTGGAAGAAGGAAAAACCCATGTGTACTACCAAAATACGGAAATCGGCGTACTCTCGAAACTAAGTGCAGTGGAAAGTAACGATGAAATTTTAACTGGTACATTGCTCATTGATCCAAACCTTGCCAACTTATTTAAAGCCAATACCAACATTGTATTACGCGTGAAAAAACCGGGACTCGGTGATTTAACCGATGTACAAAAGCTATTGCGTGGAAAATATTTTGAGGTATTGCCGGGCTCCGGTGATAGCAAAATGGCATTTGATGTTATTAAAGAAAGCGAGCTGCTGTTAAAACAACCTAATACTTTAGTTCTCAACCTCACAGCACCGGAAACCTATGGCGTCAGTGAAGGACAACCACTGATTTATAACAACATTCAAATCGGTGAAATCGTAGACCAGTCTATAGATACTGCTGGCGTCAAATTTAAAGTGGCCATAGCCGGAGAATATCGTCATTTAATTCATGGTGATACACTCTTTATTGCTGCTTCTAATTTTGATGTCAGTATCGGCATTGACGGTTTACGTTTCGAGGCTGCAACACCGGAAAAATGGTTACAAGGCGGCATTCGAGTGGTGGCAGGCAAAACTCAAAGCAAACCCAAAGCCACTTATGCACTTTACAGTGATTTAAGCAATGCGGAAGCTGGTATTACCGAGGTTCAGCCTAAGCCGACAATCACCTTAAATACTACTCATCTACCAAGTATTAGCAAAGGTTCTCTAGTGCTTTACCGTCAATATGAAGTCGGGAAGATTTTAGATGTTCGTCCACAAACACAAAACTTCGAAGTGGATGTATTTATTTACCCGAAATATCAGCATTTGCTAACAGAGAAAAGCCTATTCTGGGTGGAAAGCGCCGCACAAATTGATATAACACCAAAAGGTATCAGTATTCAGGCATCCCCTGTGGCCCGTTCTCTAAAGGGTGCAATCAGTTTTGATAATAGTGGAGGTAAAAACAATCACACCCTTTACCCAAATGAATTGCGGGCGAAATCTGCCGGGCAGCAAATTACATTAACCGCAGAAGATGCCACCAACATCAGCAAAGGCATGGTATTACGTTATCTTGGGTTAAACATTGGTGAAATCGATAGCATTCAGCTTGACCAAAAAAATAACAAAATTATCACCAAGGCCTTCATTAATCCGAATTATATGGCGCTCATTGCCAAAGAAGGATCGCGCTTTAAAGTGATTTCACCACAAATTTCCGCCGGAGGCATTGAAAATATCGATAGCCTGCTGCAACCTTATATTGATGTAGAAGTAGGAGCCGGTAAAAGCAAAACACAATTTACTTTAAGCCAATCTGTCAGCAATAACATCAAATATACCAACGGGTTACCGCTTGTTCTAGAAACTAATGATGCATTAAACATCACGGCGGGATCACCGATCATGTATCGCGGAGTGGAAGTAGGTACGATTAAAAACTTAGAATTGAATTCTTTAGGCGATCGAGTATTTATCAACATTCTTATCGCCCCGAGATACCAACATTTAGTGCGCCAAAATTCCGAGTTCTGGATCGCTTCCGGCTATGATTTTAATCTCAGTCTGACCGGCGGCGCACAATTTAATACAGGCAGTGTACAACAACTGTTAAAAGGCGGTATCTCCTTTTCCACACCATCGAGCACTGTAGTTCAGGGACAAGCTAAAGCCAATCAACATTTCTTACTACAAGTCAAACGCCCTGAAGACGCACAAAAATGGAACCAAGGCGCGTTACCGGCAGCAAAAAATTGATGAGAAAAATGACCGCACTTTGTTGAAGTGCGGTCATTTTTGACTGCGATTTTTAGCTAAACGATTTTTGAGTTGCCAATTCCACGACTTTCACAATTACATTCACCGCGTCTTTCATGCCTTCAAGCGTAATCAATTCATGCTTACTATGAAAATTATACCCGCCGGTGAAAATATTCGGACAAGCCAACCCTTTTTCTGCTAACCAAGCACCGTCGGTGCCACCTCGAATGAGCTTATGATTTGGTGTAATTCCGCATTGTTTCATGGCAAGATCCGCCAGTGCGATAGATTGAGGCACTTGTTTTACTGCCTCATACATATTTTTATAGCTATCGGTAAGTTCTAGCTCAATCAGTTTTGGTAAATGTTTTTGTTGATTAAATTGATCTACTAAATTACGGATAAATTGTTTACGTTTTTCAAATTCTGCTCCATCAAAATCACGAATGAGATAATGCAACTCTGCTTTTTCAATATCGCCGGAAAAATGATTTAAATGAAAGAAACCTTCCCTCTGTTCAGTGTTTTCAGGGGTTTCTGCCTGAGGAAAAGATTGCTGAAATTCACAAGCGAGAGCTAATGCATTAATCATTTTATTTTTTGCCGAACCGGTGTGAATATTACGTCCGTGAAAAGTCACTTTGGCAGAAGCTGCATTAAAGTTTTCATACTCCAGTTCCCCCACAGCCCCACCATCAATGGTATAAGCCCAATCGCATGGAAAATCATCGAAAGGAAAAAATTGCATACCGAGACCGATTTCTTCATCAGGTGTGAATGCAACTCGAATATTACAGTGAGGTAAATTTTCCGTTTTTAAACGATAAAGTGCGGTCATAATTTCCGCTATTCCGGATTTGTTATCAGCACCCAATAAGGTATTTCCATCAGCCACAATCAAAGTTTTGCCGATGAGCTGATGCAAGAAAGGATAATAGACAGGGCTGATAAACTCTTCGCCGATACCTAAAGCAATGTCACCGCCACGATAATTTTCGATAACTTCAGGTTGTACATTTTTGCCGCTACAATCAGGCGAGGTATCTAAATGCGAAATGAGGCCGATAGTAGGCGCGTTTAAATCCACATTAGAAGGTAAAAATGCCGTGAGAACACAATGTTTACTCAACACAATGTCTTGTAATCCCAACGCAACAAGCTCTTGTTGTAGGTGTTTGGCAAGGGTAAGTTGACCTGAAGAGCTAGGTGAGTTTTTTGCACCTAGTTTAGATTGGGTATCATAATCAACATAATTAAAAAAACGTTCCAAAACCGGTTCTTTAGATAGTAAATCTTGCATAATTTTCCTCCTTTATTTTTATCTATTTTGCTTTCCGAAAAACACATGAAAAAAATCAAGTTTAGTCTAGTGATAAAACGTATACAGTTCCTTGATATATAACAACTATTCTAGTTTTTATTAAAAATCACTATTAATTACTTTTCATTATGCCCCGATCACTATATCATTAGCTCCTATTTTAATGTAGCCCCTGCATAATTTTGCAGGTTTTTATTTCTACTCAGTACCAACTTATTTGGTGAAATTAGGGAGAAAACCAAAGCTAGTGGAAAATCCAGTTCAAAACAAGCCAATTATTGAGCTTCGTTCTCTTACTAAATCATACGGAACCAACACCATTCTTAAAGATTTTAATCTAACCATTAATAATGGTGAATTCTTAACTATTTTAGGTCCTTCCGGTTGTGGTAAAACCACTGTTTTACGCTTACTTGCAGGTCTTGAAGAATTAGATTCCGGTCACATTATTTTGGACGGTGAAGATATCACTCATGTGCCTGCGGAAAAACGCCACATCAATACCGTATTCCAAAGTTATGCCTTATTCCCACACATGACGATTTTTGAGAATGTCGCCTTCGGTTTGCGTATGCAAAAAGTCGCAGAAAGCGAAATTAAACCTCGCGTTCTGGATGCCTTGCGTATGGTGCAGTTGGAAGAGATGGCAGATCGTAAACCGACCCAACTTTCAGGTGGTCAACAACAACGTATTGCCATTGCCCGCGCGGTAGTAAATAAGCCTAAAGTATTATTGCTTGATGAATCCTTATCTGCGTTGGATTACAAATTACGTAAAAAAATGCAACAAGAATTAAAAATGTTGCAACGCCAATTAGGTATTACCTTTATTTTCGTAACACATGACCAAGAAGAAGCGATCACGATGTCTGACCGTATTGTGTTGTTACGTAAAGGTAAAATTGCGCAAGACGGTTCCCCGCGTGAAATTTATGAAGATCCGGCGAACCTGTTTGTTGCTCGTTTTATCGGTGAAATTAATGTGTTTGAGGCAACTGTAATTGAACGTAAATCTGATGATGAACTACTTGCTAACGTAGAAGGTCGTGTATGTGATATCCACACGAGCATCTCTGCTGAAAAAGATCAAAAACTGCAAGTATTATTACGCCCAGAAGACATTGTGATTGAAGAGCTTGACGAAAATGAGCACTCAAATGCAATTATTGGTCGCATTGTGGATCGTACCTATAAAGGAATGACACTTGAGTCTACTGTAGAATTTGAACATAACGGAAAACGCGTGTTAGTCAGCGAATTCTTTAACGAAGACGATCCGCACATGGATCACAGTATTGGTCAACGTGTAGGTATTACATGGCACGAAGGTTGGGAGGTTGTACTCAACGATGAAGATAATCAATAATAAATTTCAGAAAATTACTGTTGCGATTATCTTCAGTTGGCTCATCTTCTTTGTACTAATTCCCAACTTATTGGTATTAGTCGTAAGTTTCTTAACTAGAGATAGTAGCAACTTCTACGCTTTGCCATTTAACTTTGATAACTACATCAACCTGTTTAATCCGCTTTATGCGCAGGTAGTGTGGAACTCATTGTATATGTCGGGCATTGCCACAATCATTTGCTTACTGATCGGCTATCCGTTCGCCTTTATGGTCAGTAAAATTCACCCGAAATATCGACCGCTCTTGTTATTCCTTGTGGTATTGCCATTCTGGACTAACTCCCTTATTCGTATTTATGGTATGAAAATATTCCTTGGTGTAAAAGGTGTGTTGAATACCATGTTGATGGATATGGGAATTTTGAGCGAACCAATTCGAATTCTGAATACAGAAGTTGCAGTTATCATCGGTTTAGTGTATTTGCTGTTACCATTTATGATTCTGCCGCTCTACTCCGCTATCGAAAAACTTGATGGTCGTTTATTAGAAGCTGCAAAAGACTTGGGAGCCAATGCTATCCAGCGTTTCTTCCGCGTGATTCTGCCATTAACTATGCCGGGTATCATTGCCGGTTGCTTGTTGGTATTGTTACCTGCAATGGGTATGTTCTATGTGGCTGACTTACTCGGTGGAGCAAAAGTGTTGTTAGTGGGTAACGTGATTAAGAGCGAGTTCTTAATTTCCCGTAACTGGCCATTTGGTTCGGCAATCAGTATCGGTTTAACCATTTTAATGGCATTGTTAATTTTCGTTTATTATCGTGCAAATAAATTGCTGAACAAAAAAGTGGAGTTGGAATAATGAGCCGTTTACTACGTAATATTTTTATGTTTGTGGTGTACGCTTATTTGTATATCCCAATCATCATTTTAGTGACTAACTCCTTCAATTCTGATCGTTATGGTTTAAGTTGGAAAGGTTTTAGTTGGAACTGGTATGAACGTTTATTTAACAACGACACCTTAATTCAAGCAGCCATTCATTCCGTAACGATTGCTTTCTTTGCAGCGACGCTTGCCACTATTGTTGGCGGTTTAACCGCAATTGCGCTTTATCGCTACCGTTTCCGCGGTAAACAAGCTGTGAGTGGAATGTTATTTATCGTAATGATGTCACCGGATATCGTCATGGCGGTGTCTTTACTTGCCTTGTTCATGGTTGTCGGCATTTCCTTAGGCTTCTGGTCTTTATTATTAGCCCATGTAACCTTCTGTTTACCTTATGTAACGGTAACTATTTTCTCTCGCTTAAACGGATTCGATGCAAGAATGTTAGAAGCGGCGAAAGACTTAGGGGCAAGTGAAATTACGATTTTACGCAAAATCATTCTTCCGCTCGCTTTGCCTGCGGTAGTTTCAGGTTGGTTATTGAGTTTCACTATTTCACTAGACGATGTTGTAGTGTCCTCTTTTGTAAGTGGTGTGAGCTATGAAATCCTACCGTTGCGTATTTTCTCCTTAGTAAAAACTGGGGTGACACCGGAAGTGAATGCATTGGCTACCATCATGATTGTGCTGTCGTTATTACTAGTTATTGCTAGCCAATTAATCGGTAAAGAGCATAAAGACATCTAGTCATAATAATGCTTCACAAATAATTTAATAGCACATACAATACGCCTTGACGCACAATCAAGGCGTTTTTTTATAGCTGCATAAAATGCAGGTGTTTTTTTTCACCTCTTTTACGGAGAACAAACAAAAATGAAAAAATTTGCTGGTTTATTCACCGCAAGTATGATCGCTGTTGCACTTACCGGTTGTAACGATAAAGAAAACAAACAAACGCAAACCACGCCGGAAGCTCCTAAAGCTGAAGCGCCTGCAAATGATACCGTGTATCTTTACACATGGACTGAATATGTACCGGATGGTCTTTTAGATGATTTCACCAAAGAAACCGGTATTAAAGTGATTGTGTCAAGTCTTGAATCAAACGAGACAATGTATGCAAAATTAAAAACCCAAGGTGCCTCCGGAGGTTATGATGTTATTGCTCCTTCTAACTACTTCGTGTCAAAAATGGCTCGTGAAGGTATGTTGGCCGAATTAGATCACAATCAATTACCGGTAATTAAAGAGCTTGATCCGGATTGGTTAAATAAACCATATGATAAAGGTAACAAATATTCCCTTCCGCAATTATTAGGCGCACCGGGTATCGCCTTTAATACCAACACTTACAAAGGTTCTGACTTCACCTCTTGGGGAGATTTCTGGAAACCTGAATTTACCAATAAAGTGCAATTATTAGATGATGCCCGCGAAGTATTCAATATTGCTTTATTGAAAAGCGGGCAAGATCCGAATACCCAAGATCCGGCGATTATCAAACAGGCTTACGAAGAATTATTGAAACTACGCCCAAATGTACTTTCTTTTAATTCTGACAATCCGGCAAACTCTTTCATTTCAGGTGAAGTGGAAGTAGGTCAATTATGGAACGGTTCTGTACGTATCGCGAAAAAAGAACAAGCACCTTTAGACATGGTATTCCCAAAAGAAGGTCCGGTACTTTGGGTGGATACGCTAGCCATTCCAGTGACCTCTAAAAATCCAGAAGGCGCACACAAACTCATTAACTATCTGTTAGGTGCGAAAGCAGCGGAAAAATTGACACTTGCTATCGGTTATCCAACGGCTAATCTTGAAGCAAAAAAAGTGCTGCCAAAAGAAATCACTGAAGATCCTTCGATCTACCCTACTGCTGAGGTATTAAAAAACAGCCACTGGCAAGATGACGTAGGTGATGCTATTCAGTATTATGAACAATATTATCAAGAGCTGAAAGCAGCAAAATAATCTGTTTAAACGAATACAAAGTGCGGTCGTAAATTTATTTAAAATATCGACCGCACTTTTTTTCTAAAATGCTAAGATAAGGAAATTATTATCGAAAATAAAAGGAGATGGTCATGTCGATTCATATTTCAGATAAAATTCAACACGCCTTACACCATATTTCCCCCCATGAATTGTCCCAAGACGTTTGGCACATTTTACAAGAACAAAAATTTGCTGGATTCTTACCGCACTTTGCCGTTCAACATCTTTGTAATAAATATCAGTTAACAGTACAACAACTGGCTCTCGCGCTACTGCCTATTGCAGCCTGCTATGCCACCACACCGATTTCAAACTTTAACGTTGGCGCAATTACCACTGGCGTAAGCGGAAATTTTTACTTCGGCGCCAACCAAGAATTTAGTAAGACCGATATTCAACAAACCATTCACGCGGAACAAAGCGCTATTAGCCATGCTTGGATGCGTGGTGAAAAACAAATCACTGACATCACCGTCAACTACACCCCCTGCGGTCATTGCCGTCAATTTATGAATGAACTCAATGGCGCAGACAAGCTACAAATTCATTTGCCACACAGTCAACATAATTTATTACATCAGTATTTGCCCGACGCTTTCGGTCCAAAAAATCTGAATATTCACTTGCATCTATTGGATCAGCATGATAATCAACTTACGTTAAACACAGAAGACCCAGTGACAGCACAGGCACTTACAATGGCCAATCAAGCCCATGCGCCATATTCCAACACCTTCCACGGCGTCGCGATTCAAACGCAAGATCGACAAATTTATCATGGCAGCTATGCTGAAAATGCAGCATTTAATCCAAGTCTGCCAGCATTACAGGTGGCGCTAAATCACCTCATATTAAGTGGCGAAGAAGTGCAAAATATTACACGGGTAGTGATGATGGAAAAATCTGCATCGCTTAGCTACAAAGCCATGGCGGAAGAACTGCTCGGTACGTTGACGAATGTGAAATTAGAGTATATTGCGCTCTAACGCCATCTGATAAAACGCCGAAAAAGAAGACCGCACTTGACTTTCCTAAGTGCGGTCTTCTTTTTTAATGTTTTTGAACAGATTAATGTTCGCGGGTTTTGAAGAATGTCACGTCAGGATAACGCTCTTGCGCAAGATTGAGGTTCACCATAGTCGGGGCGATATAAGTGAGGTTATCGCCACCGTCTAACGCTAAGTTTTGCTCGTTTTTACGTTTAAATTCCTCAAATTTTTTCGCATCGGCACATTCAACCCAACGCGCTGTTGCCACATTAACGGTTTCGTAAATGGCTTCTACGTTGTATTCGGATTTCAAGCGCGAAACGACCACATCAAACTGCAACACGCCCACTGCACCAACGATTAAATCGTTATTCAACAACGGACGAAAAACCTGCACGGCGCCTTCTTCGGAAAGCTGTACCAAGCCTTTTAATAATTGTTTTTGCTTAAGTGGATCTTTCAAACGAATACGGCGGAATAATTCCGGTGCAAAGTTTGGAATACCCGTGAATTTTAACTCTTCCCCTTGGGTAAACGTATCGCCGATTTGAATCGTACCGTGATTGTGCAAGCCGATAATATCGCCGGCGTAAGCCTCTTCCGCGTGCGCACGGTCACCCGCCATAAAGGTTAAAGCGTCGGAAATCACTACCTCTTTACCAATACGCACATGTTTGAGCTTCATGCCTTTTTCGTATTTACCGGACACGACGCGTAAGAATGCAACGCGGTCGCGGTGTTTCGGATCCATATTGGCTTGAATTTTAAACACGAAACCACTGAATTTTTCTTCGTCGGCAGACACTTTACGCGCATCTGCCTGACGGGCTTGTGGCGCCGGTGCCCATTCTGTTAAGCCGTCAAGGAAATGATCCACGCCGAAATTCCCTAACGCCGTACCGAAAAAGACCGGCGTCAGTTCACCGTTTAGGAATAAATCTAAGTCAAATTCATTGCTGGCGCCTTTGACTAATTCCAATTCATCACGTAATTGTTGTGCCAAATCGTCACCTACGGCGTTATCCAATTCCGGATTATTCAAGCCTTTTACAATTCGCACTTCTTGAATAGTGTGCCCTTGCCCGGTCTGATAGAGATAGGTTTCGTCTTTGTATAAGTGGTACACGCCCTTGAACAATTTACCGCATCCAATAGGCCAAGTAATGGGCGCGCAGTGAATTTTTAACACGTTTTCCACTTCGTCCAACAATTCCATCGGATCACGAATGTCACGGTCAAGTTTGTTCATAAACGTGATAATCGGTGTGTCGCGCAAACGGGTAACTTCCATCAATTTAATGGTACGATCCTCAACCCCTTTCGCGGAATCAATCACCATCAAACAGCTATCCACAGCGGTTAAAGTGCGGTAAGTATCTTCAGAGAAATCCTCATGCCCTGGGGTATCCAGCAAGTTCACCAAACAATCGTTATATGGAAATTGCATCACAGAGGTGGTAATGGAAATCCCACGTTGTTTTTCCATTTCCATCCAGTCGGATTTGGCGTGTTGCGCAGAACCTTTGCCTTTCACCGAACCGGCTTTTTGAATGGCATTTCCGTAAAGCAGCACTTTTTCAGTGATGGTGGTTTTACCCGCGTCGGGGTGAGAAATAATCGCAAAGGTGCGACGTTTGTTAACCTGTTCTTGTGGGTATGTCATGATTTGTCTGTTACTTATTTGATTTAAGAAGAATAAAGAAAACCGTCTTAAGACGGCTGATAAATTAATCGCGCAACTATATGCTTTTTAGCCCGTTTTTTCAAGCTTGGAAATGCACGCAGACTGTTTCTTAAAAGATGGTAATCCATTTATTCATATAGTACCGACAATAAAAAGTGCGGTGTTTTTTCAGATTGTTTTTGTTTTAAACGCATTCGATATTGACCACACTTTAAGCTGAAAATACAGAAAAAGAGAATAGCCGTTCATTTCAAATGGAGTGAAGAAATTTTCTACCTCATTGTTTTTAAAAGCGAATTCACACAAAACCTTGTGATCCAAGTCACAAAATTAAAATGAAATCCCGCTCTAAATTTAAAATGATTTATTTTATTTTTTGTCAAATTTTAAAATTATTTAATTTCATTTAAAATCAAATAGTTATAACAATCTCCAAGTAAATACTAATTCAAAAAAATATTAGAAATGTGATCTGAATAACAATTTTTTTAGACAATAAAAAACCAAAATCAACATAACCAGTTGAAATTAAAATAAATTATTTTTCAAGTAAAAATTAGAGATAAGTTGACATGAGAAAAATCATTGATTAGCGTTAATTCAAAATTAAGAAATACGCCATCAAACAATAAAAAATGGAGTGAAACTTCTTAATTTAGTAAATGGACTTACCATCAATTTTGTTAAAACCAACCATAAGGTGACCAATATGAAAAAAACGCTTATCGCATTTGCAGTAGCGGCCATGGCAGCTACTTCGGCAAACGCTGCTGTCATTTATAAGAATGAAGGCACAAAAATTGATTTAGACGGACGTGGCGCACTAGAAATCGTCAAAGTAAAAGGTAAACGTACCGATTTAGTGGACCGCGGTTCCCGTGTACGCGTTCGCGCATTCCAAGAACTGGGTGGCGGTTTTACAGCATTAAGTGCGGTTGAACTCCGTTTCACAACAAACGGCACTGTAGGTGACGGCATAAAAGCCCAACGTTTATTTGTGGGATTCTCACATGAAGATGTAGGTTCGTTAACCTTTGGTCGTCAATTAACATTAGGTGACCACATTCCTAAAGCAAACTATTCCTATGAATTAGGCGGCAACGTTTTACACGATTCTGCACCAAAAGCCGTTCATTTTATGTCAAATAAATTTTCCGGTTTCCGCTTTGCAACAGACTACTATTTTGGTGAAGCAGATAAATCTAAAGCCGCAAACGGTCAAGGTTACGGTGTAGGTGCATTCTATGATGGTCAATGGGATGATCTAGCCGTAAGATTCGGTTCCGGTTATGTTGAAATCATCAAAGGCACCACTCCGGCAGACGACTACAAACAAAAAATGTTAGGTGTCGGCTTTGATGTAAAATATAAAATTGTCAGCCTTGGTTTAGACTGGGCACATGGTCATTCACCTAAGGGTCATAAAGATTATAATTTCAAACATAGCTTGAGTGCTAAATATGAAAAAATCGACCGTTTCGACTTAGGTTTTAAAGTTGATTTAACCGAAAAAAATGCTCTTTACGGTGCATATTTATGGGGTACCGGTAAAGGACAAGCTAACGGTAAGCACAGAGGCTGGATGCTTGGTGTAGATCATAAATTCACTAAACAAGTTGCCGTTTACCTTGAAGGCGGCAAAGCGCAAGTTAAAGAAAATGGCGTAAAAGTATCTGATGCAAGTCGTGTAGGCTTAGGTACTCGTATTCTGTTCTAATCTTTAACATAATGCTCCTGTCTTTTTTTGACCGATGACGCAAGTTGTCGGTCTTTTTGTTTTTATAGGCTGATGTCTGATAAAACACGATAAAAACTGACCGCACTTTATGATGCAATCACATAATATTCTTACCAATCAATAGAACTCATACAATTTCCCAGAAAAAATGCAAACGTTTGCGTCAAAAGTGCGGTACAATACACGCCACGACTTTTACGCAGATAAAAAGGGAATAACATGACACAACTCAGTCTAAAAAAAATCTATTCGGGCAAGGTTCGAGATTTATATGAAATTGATGATAAACGGATGTTAATGGTGGCGACAGATCGTTTATCGGCCTTTGATGTGATTTTAGATGATCCGATTCCGCGTAAAGGCGAAATTCTTACCAAAATTTCCAATTTCTGGTTCAATAAACTTGCCCATATCATGCCAAATCACTTCACCGGCGATAGCATTTATGATGTGCTCCCCAAAGCCGAAGCGGACTTGGTAAAAGATCGCGCCGTAGTTTGTAAACGCTTAACCCCAATTAAAATTGAGTCCATTGTGCGCGGTTATTTAACCGGCAGCGGTCTGAAAGATTATAAACAAACCGGTACCATTTGCGGCTTAGAATTACCAAAAGGCTTAGTAGAAGCCAGTAAATTGCCCGAGCCGATTTTCACGCCGTCCAGCAAAGAAGAAATCGGCAACCACGACATTAATATCAGCTATGCCGAATGCGAAAAACTCATTGGTAAAGATTTAGCGGTACAAGTGAAAGAAAAAGCTATTGCTCTTTATACCGAAGCGGCAAAATACGCGCTAACTAAAGGTATCATTATTTGTGATACCAAGTTTGAATTCGGATTGGATGAAAACGGCACATTAACATTGATGGATGAAGTATTAACGCCGGACTCCAGCCGTTTTTGGTCGGTAGAAACCTATCAAGAAGGCACAAACCCACCATCCTTCGATAAGCAATTTATTCGCGATTGGTTAGAAAATAGCGGTTGGAATAAACAACCACCGGCACCGAAAGTGCCTGCGGATGTCATTCAAAAAACTGTTGATAAATATCAAGAAGCCTTGGATTTATTGATGAAATAGCTTTAAAGGTATTCCCGCTATGCATTAGAATAGTGGGAATTTTTATAACTGGAATAGGAGTAATATGAGGTCGGTCGCCATTGTCGGATTAGGTTGGCTAGGTTTGCCACTAGCACGACATTTAAAAAATCTAGGCTGGGATGTAAAAGGTACAAAACGAACCCACGAAGGTGTAGAACAAATGCGTTTAATGCGTTTGGAAGCCTATCATTTAGAACTTACCCCTGAAATTAATGCCGATCCTGACGATGTCAGTGCGCTACTCAATGTTGATTCGTTGATCATTAATATTCCACCAAGCCAATATTTTTTTGATCTCAATCAGTACGTCCAAAGCGTACAAAATTTGGTTAACGAAGCCTTGTTACATGGCGTTAGTCATATTATTTTTATTAGCTCCACTTCTGTTTTTCCTGATATTTCCGCTTATTTTGACGAGTCTGTTACTCCACAACCGGATAGCGATATTGGTCGTGCATTGGTTGAAATCGAAAACGGATTAGCTCAGATGCAAGACATTGATTGCGACATTATTCGTTTTGCAGGTTTAGTCGGCAACGATCGCCACCCAATTTACTCTCTTGCCGGTAAACAGGAGCTTAAGTGCGGTCATTCTCCGGTGAATTTGGTCCATTTAGACGATTGCGCCCGTGCCATTCAATTATTGTTAGAAACGCCCGGAGGCTATCGCTTATACCATTTGGCCGCACCAATTCACCCGACGCGGGAAGAATATTACCGTCACGCTGCTGAAAAATACGCGCTGGAACTACCGCACTTTATTAGTACAGATCAAGATCCGCAGCGCATTATCATGGCGGAAAAAATTTGCAATGAATTGGAATTTGTTTACCAATACCCGGATCCAAATTTAATGCTTACAACAGAAGAATAAAAGTGCGGTCATTTTTAACTCTAGAATAGCCAATATTTTGGGTTAAGCATCGTTATTTCCCTTTGTATAACCTAAAATAGCCTCAAAGGGACAGAAATCATAAACACAAATAAGGAAAGAAAAATATGTCAAATACCATTTTACAACACTTACCGAAAGGTGAAAAAGTCGGCATAGCCTTTTCCGGTGGCTTAGACACCAGTGCGGCTTTGCTTTGGATGCGCCAACATGGCGCAATTCCTTGTGCTTACACCGCCAATTTAGGCCAACCGGATGAAGATGACTACGATGCCATTCCACGCAAAGCTAAAGAATACGGTGCAGAAATGGCACGCCTAATCGACTGCCGCACCCAATTAGCCCAAGAAGGTGTCGCCGCTATCCAGTGTGGCGCGTTTCATGTTACCACCGGTGGGTTAACTTATTTTAATACCACCCCCTTAGGTCGCGCGGTCACCGGCACTATGTTAGTGTCTGCCATGAAAGAAGATAATGTGAATATTTGGGGTGACGGCAGCACCTATAAAGGCAACGACATTGAACGTTTCTATCGCTACGGTTTAATGACCAATCCAAATTTAAAAATCTATAAACCTTGGTTAGATCAACAATTTATCGACGAACTGGGCGGTCGTTTTGAAATGTCCAATTTCTTAATCGAAAATGGCTTTGATTACAAAATGTCTGTCGAAAAAGCCTACTCCACCGACTCCAATATGCTTGGTGCTACCCACGAAGCCAAAGATTTGGAATTTTTAAATTCCGGTATTCGCATCGTTAACCCAATTATGGGTGTGCCATTCTGGCGCGAAGACGTACAAATCAAAGCAGAAGAAGTAACCGTGCGTTTTGAAGAAGGTGTACCGGTAGCATTAAATGGCAAAACTTTCGATAATATCGTGGAATTGTTCTTAGAAGCCAACTGCATTGGTGGTCGTCATGGTCTAGGCATGTCCGACCAAATCGAAAACCGCATCATCGAAGCCAAATCTCGTGGCATTTATGAAGCTCCTGGCATGGCACTATTGCATATTGCTTACGAACGTTTAGTAACCGGTATCCACAACGAAGACACTATTGAACAATACCGCATCAACGGTATCCGTTTAGGTCGCTTGTTATATCAAGGTCGTTGGTTCGACCCGCAAGCCCTGATGTTGCGTGAAACAGCCCAACGTTGGGTAGCTCGTGCTATCACCGGTGAAGTCACCTTAGAATTACGCCGTGGTAATGACTATTCCTTACTCAATACTGAATCCCCTAACCTAACTTATCATCCGGAACGTTTGAGTATGGAAAAAGTGGAAAACGCCCCATTTGACCCAGTGGATCGTATTGGTCAGTTAACCATGCGTAACCTTGATATCTCCGATACTCGTGACAAACTCGGTATCTATTCCCGCACCGGTTTACTTGCGAAAAATAAAGATTCCGCGTTGCCACAGTTGTATAAAAAAGCATAAAAACGCAGGAAAAGCACCGCACTTTTGAGATTAACGAACACACGTAACAGATCTCTACAAAGTGCGGTTTAAAATAACAATGATCCAAGGGTGCATTACATACACCCATTTTTTATCTTATCTAAACCACAAAAAACGTTTCTAAAACGAACCGTACTCTACGACCTATTTGTAAAGATTTTGCAACTGCTCGCTATTTACCATATCATAGGCCCCCTTTCTTACTCACTAATTTGAGGTAATTTATGTTTGGAATTGACTCTGTCGAAATTTTCGGTTATGTCGCAACATTAATTGTCGCCGCATCTTTTTTATTTAAATCCATCGTTCCGCTTCGTATCGTTAATAGCATTGGTGCCGCATTATTTGTAGTTTACGCCCTCATCACCCAAACCTACCCGGTAGCATTATTAAACGCATTTCTAGTTGTCGTGCATATTTATCAGTTATGGCGTTTAAAAAAGACCAGTAAGATCACTAGCGTAAAATAACCCCTCTCTTCCAGCCAAAAGTGCGGTCAGTTTTTTTCGTATTTTTTATAATACATGACCGCCCTCTTTTCTTTATTCGACAAAACGAAATCACATAAAATTTATTTATCTGAAACATTAAAAAAAATATTAAAACATGATCTAAGTCACAAATTCATCGCTCACCTTACGATCTCTTGTTGTTTTAATCACCAAAATTAGGTTAATCTCAAAGCAGTTATTGCACACACAACAGGAGAAAATATGAAAAAACTCGCCACCAAATGCTTATTTAGCAGTTTAGCGCTTTCTATTGCCCTCGCAGTGGGAAGCCCATTTGCCATAGCTAATCAACCGGCTGCCACACCGTCTGCAACGGAATTGGCAGCAGCGCGTTATGACAGCGCCAATGATATCTTCCATCCTGTTTATGCCAAACAGGGGATGGTTGCCAGTGAACAAGGTTTAGCCACACAAGTGGGCGCAGACATTTTACGCCAAGGTGGTAACGCCGTTGACGCCGCCGTTGCCGTAGGCTTTGCGCTGGCGGTGGTGTTGCCTAATGCAGGCAATATTGGTGGCGGTGGCTTTATGGTATTACACGATGCCAAAAGCGGCGGCAATTATTCCGTTGATTTCCGTGAAACTGCTCCGTTGAAAGCAGATCGTGATATGTATTTGGATAAAGACGGTAACGTGATTGACGGTCGTTCTCTTTACACTCATTTTGCCGTAGGTGTACCGGGCACTGTTGCCGGTATGGAATATGCCTTGAAAAAATGGGGCACAATGTCCCTCGCTCAAGTCATTGCACCGGCCATTAAATTGGCAGAAAAGGGCTTTGTAGTTGGCCCGATGTTAGCAAGTACATTAAAAGAAGAAAAAGACAATTTAGGCAAATGGCCGCAATCAAAAGCCATCTTCTTTAAAAATGGTGAGCCGTTGCAAGAAGGCGATTTGTTAGTGCAAAAAGACTTGGCTAACTCTCTAAAACTGATTGCCAAACAAGGGGCAAAAGCCTTTTATGAAGGCAATATAGCCAAGAAAATTGTCGCTGAAATGGAGAAAAATCAAGGCTTAATCACGCTGGAAGATTTAAAAGGCTATAAAGTCGTGGAACGTAAACCGATTGAAGGCGAATATCGCGGTTATAAAGTGGTGACTATGCCGCCACCAAGTTCCGGCGGAGTGCATTTAGTGCAAATTTTGAATATTTTGGAACGCTATCCGATGGCTGATTACGGCGTGAACAGTGCCAAAAGCATTCACTATTTGGCGGAAGCGATGAAACTTGCCTACGCCGACCGTTCCGAATATTTAGGCGATCCTGATTTTGTAAAAATTCCGGTAACAGGCTTAATCTCGAAAAAATACGCTGATGAATTAGCCCAAGGTATTAGCGACAGTAAAGTGAAAGCGGCAAGTGAAATCAAACCGGGTAAGCCGCAACCTTACGAAAGTGACCAAACCACCCATTTTTCCGTTATGGATAAGCACGGTAATGCGGTGGCAGTGACCTATACCCTCAACTTTAACTTCGGTAGTGGCATTGTGGCAGAAGGCACAGGAATTCTGTTAAATGACGAAATGGATGATTTCTCCGCCAAACCGGGCGTACCAAACGCTTTTGGGCTTATCGGCGGCGAGGCCAATGCCATTGCGCCGCAAAAACGCCCGCTTTCATCCATGACGCCAACCTTAGTAATGAAGGACAATAAACCGTGGTTAGTCACCGGTAGCCCCGGTGGCGCACGAATTATCACGACCGTACTACAAAGTATCGTCAATACCATCGACCACAAAATGAACCCGGCAGAAGCCATCGTGACCCCGCGCGTTCATCATCAATGGTTGCCTGATGAGTTACGTATAGAAGAAGGCTTAAGTCCGGATACCTTGTCTTTACTCAAAGCGCAAGGTTACAACATTAAAGAAAAAGCCCCAATGGGACGGGTTCAAATCATCCAAGCCACCGAAAATGGCTTCTATGGTTATTCCGACCCACGCAATCCTGAAGGGAAAACAGTCGGGTATTAAATACAAAATAGGCGCATACAATGCGCCTTTATCACATTGATAACTAAATAAAAAGTAGAAATTTAATTTTATTAATAAGGAACATGGCTGGGGTACTAGGATTCGAACCTAGGAATGCCGAGATCAAAACCCGGTGCCTTACCGCTTGGCGATACCCCAATAGAAAGTGTACTGAAAAATAGAATTTGGAATAGTATGGCTGGGGTACTAGGATTCGAACCTAGGAATGCCGAGATCAAAACCCGGTGCCTTACCGCTTGGCGATACCCCAACTACTATATTGATATCAATGAAATGAATGGTGCGGGACGAGGGACTTGAACCCACACACCTCGCGGCGCCGGAACCTAAATCCGGTGCGTCTACCAATTTCGCCAGTCCCGCAATATGGTGGCTATGACGGGATTCGAACCTGTGACCCCAACATTATGAGTGTTGTGCTCTAACCAACTGAGCTACATAGCCATTTATTTGCAACTATCTCATTGACTTTGCGGAGCGTATTATGCGGATATCGACCCTACTCGTCAACCATTTTTTTATTAAAATAAATATTTTCGGAACATTCGAATAGAGATTAAACAAATCGTATTAATTTTATTCACAAGCTCGCATAGAAACCTACTCATTCCTTTGGAGCTGTTGATAAAGCCAATATTCAAAAAACATTGTTTTTTGACCGCACTTTACAGCCTGAGTGTTTTTATTCCTCAATCAAACGACGCAACAAACTGCCGTCATACAATGCACGCTTAACCAAAGCAAACGCACCGATAACATCTTCATTGCTTAATTCGGATGCTTCTAACGGCGTATTTTGCACAAACGCAGGTAATGCGTGGCTTTCTAAGGTGCGACGAATTGCAGCAAATAACACATTTTTCGCTTGGGTAATTTCACCGGAAATTACTATTTTTTCCGGATTAAACATATTTACGCTCATCGCCAGCACACGCCCGATTTGCACTCCAACGTGTTCAATTAGCTCCGTTGCCACCGCGTCTTGTTTATTGCTGGCTTTACAAATCGCTTCAATATCATGAGCCTCTAAAGAAAGCCATTTGCTTTGATAGCCATCTTCCAATAACTCCGACATTTTATTTTCAATCGCAGAATTACTAACAACCGTTTCCAAACAACCCACATTACCGCACATACAACGCTTGCCTAATGGATCTACCTGAATATGTCCGATTTCCCCCACATTATTCTTATAACCCAAAAAGACTTCATGATTAATCACAATTCCCGCACCAACCCCTCTGTGAATACGCAACAACAAAGAATCATAACAATCTTTTGTCACGCCGAAATAATGCTCGGCAAGGGCTAAACTGCGCACATCATGACCGATAAATGTCGGTAAATTAAAGTGTGCCGCAATATGATTGGCCAAATCCCAAGGCTCATTGAGCTCAAAATGCAGTACTTGTTCAATCATATTACTTTTCATGTCCACAAATCCCGGCACAGTAATCCCGATAGCAATGAATTCGCTACTGCGTTTTTGATTAGCTTGAATGAACGCTTCTAAATGCTGAAATAAAAACGCTTCAAATTCTTTTGGAGATTGATGGACAGGTAAATCAAACACCTCTTTTTTGAGCAACTTAGTGGATAAATCCATAATCGCTAAAGTTAAGTGTTCACGTCCTAAGCTGATTAAAATGGCACGGAAGGCTTTATATTCGGCCACGATAGAGGTTGCACGGCGACCACCCGTGGATTCTTGCTGCTCCACCTCTTTAATCAGACCGCGCGCCAATAAATAACGGGTAATTTTCGTCACGCTTGCCGGTGCAAGTTGACTGGTTTCTGAAATTTGAATACGAGAAATAGGCCCTTGTTGATCGATAAGTTTATAGACCACCGCACTATTCATCTGTTTCACTAAATCAACATTTGCGATTTGATGATTTTCTCGCATTTTATTCTCCCACAAAATATGAATTGAATTATTTTAAAGCGGATTTCATAAATAGGAAATAGCTATTCCTGCTCCATGCCAAGGGCTTTGGAAAACATTTGTAAACCGGTAGCATTGCCGTTTTTTACCATCGTCTGCATGGCTTGTGTCGGCGAATGAATTAACTTATTCATTAATTTATAGCTTAATTCTTGCACCACAAGTTCGGCATCTTCACCCTGTTGTATTGCGTTCAAAGCTCTTTCCAATAAAACTTGTCGGGTTTGATCGGCATTTTCACGGTATTTGCGAATCAAATTAGAAAATTGATGTACTTTTAACCACTCAAAGAAATCCTGACATTCCTGCCGAATAATCTCTTTTGCTTGCTCCGAAGCCTGTTCCCGCCGACTTAAGTTATGCTGGATAATATTTTGCAAATCATCCACAGTGTAATGATAAACGCTGTCTAATTCCGCCGCACTTTCTTCAATATCACGGGGCACCGCAATATCCACCAACAATATCGGTTTATAATCCCGCTGTTGTTGCGCCATCTCCACCATTGTTTGCGTAATGAGCACGGTTGGACTACCCGTTGAGCTAATCACGATATCCGCTTGATTCAATCCTTCTTGCAACCGTTCCAGACCAATCGCCTGAACATTTTGCGGCCGCTCTAATTTGTCCAATAAGGTCTCCGCACGGGCTAAAGTGCGGTTAGCAATAACAATGTTTTTTACGCCATGGCGCAACAAATGGCGACTAACCAATTCAATCGTCTCACCTGCGCCCACTAACAAAATCGTTAGATCGCGTAAAGACTCAAAAATCTGACGCGCCAAGCTACACGCAGCATAAGCAACGGACACTGCACTTTCGCCGATATTGGTCTCAGTCCGCACCCGCTTCGCCGTCGCAAAGGTTTTTTGGAATAAACGGGAGAGTTCGCCGGAAATGGACTGATGTTCGTGTTGATAATACTCTTCACTCATTTGATAGGCTTGTTTCACCTGCCCTAAAATTTGCGGTTCGCCCAAAATTAGCGAATCCAAGCCACAAGCTACTTCCATCAAATGATTTACCGCCGGCAGATTTTCATGAATATAAATACAACGATTAAGCTCAGCTAAATCCAACTGATGGATCGTCGAAAACCATTGCACTGCCTGTGTAATCCAACTTTGTGCTTCTTGCGGTGAAACACGTTTATTGTGTAAATAGACTTCTGTTCTATTGCAAGTGGACAAAATAACCGCGCTTTCCGCCAATTCGGTTTGCTGAATATTACGCAAGGCAAAAGCGCGCTTTTCGTCAGAAAACGCAACTTTTTCCCGTAACGCAACAGAAGCGGTTTTGTGATTGATACCCAGAACTAAAATCGTCATAAAAAATACATGAAAAAATCACCGCACTTTCTCTTTAAAATACAAATGCGGCGAAATTTGTCCCACAGAAAAATAAAAGATAGAAATTAAAACGGGCATATTCTAGCTGAATTGCCAAGTTTTGGGCAAATTGATGTAAGAAAAAAGCCATTAATCTGCAATTTTATTGCGTACCATCAAATAAGTGGGCACGGTCAAAATAGAAAAACCGATTAACACGGTAATTGATTATAAAAAACTCATTAATCTACTAATGCCTTTTGAGGTCGCTATTTGCCTCTTATCCGCCCTAAATTTTTATTTACCCTCAACTCGCTAAAACTTATCTTTTGCCTGGCGTAATTGGGTAAATTGCGCCAAGTTGGTTGCCGTTAAAAACGGATTAATTTGTTTTTCCAAGCCTATCGTGGTCGGTAGGCTTGGTTTATTTTCAGCACGTAACTGCGCCACCAAAACACGATGATTTTCCACCGCACTTTTGTTTGCCCAAACGTTTTGCACAAACGCTAAATTACTTAACGTATATTCATGTCCCGGGCAAACAATGGTGTCCTCAGGCAACGCCGCGAAACGCTGCATGGTGGCGAACATTTGCGCATAATCACCGGTAAATACCCGCCCGCAACCGGCGGAAAATAAGGCATCACCGCAAAACAAATGCCCATCCACCCAATAACTCACATGCTGCGCTGTATGTCCGCCACTGGGTAGCACTTGAATTTGGTAATGTTCGGTGATAAGGTCGCCTTCATTAATCACCTGCGTCAGCCCATGTTCAACACACTCTGCCGGACCATAAATCGGTACTTGCGGGAAACGTTGTTTAAACGCCGCAACACCGTCCGTGTGATCCGCATGGTTGTGCGTGAGCAACAATGCTTCAACGGAAAAATGTTGTTCTTCCAACAAGTGAAATAGCTTGTCGGTTTCGGGCAAGTCAACAATGAGCAACGGTAAATTTTCCCGTGCATAAAGCCAAATATAATTATCGTTTAACGCAGGAATCGGAATTAACATAGGACCTCGGAGTTACCATGATGTGGCGTGCTAAATATGAAAAGTCACTGGCGATGCCCACCGGTTGGCAACAACTGCCAAATGGGTGCGCTTATTGTAACGCATTAAACGCTTATTTTGCCCCTTGGTTTACAAAAATTTGTGGTTATCAGATTCTGAAAATTGGCGGACTTAGCGCAGAAATTCAATGTGATTTGCCCTTGCGCCACCAAATTAGTCTCAGCGAAAAAATAACGGAAAATTTGACCGCACTTTTAGACGATCATCATTCTGTTGTACAAGCCAAGCTCACCGAACTCCCCTTTATTCAACAGCAGTTGGATGCTTGTGTGCTGACTAACACGCTGAATTTTGTCCAAGATCCCCATCAAGTGTTGCGCGAAACCCACCGCGTTCTCACCGATGACGGCTATTTGTTCCTCAGTCTGTTTAATCCGTTTAACGGTCTATTTTTTAAATCAAAAACGGGAGACTTCCCTTCACGTCATTATTGCATTTGGCGGATCATTGATTGGTTGGAATTACTAAACTTTGATATTTTGGAACAGCGGAATTTGGCGCTATCCCATCAAGCCGCCGGTTGGTTTGCCCCGTTAACGGTTATCGTGGCGCAAAAACGCACCTACCCGTTGACGCTTAATCCGCAAAAAGTGCGGTCAAAAATTCCGGCGTTTTTACAACTGGCAGAAGCGTTGAAACAAGCGGAAGATCTTTAGTCTTTAAAGAAAAAAATAACGGTCAGAAATAAATTAATTTCTGACCGTTCCTATTTGTAGTGAGGAAAAAATTAATCTTCTTTACCTAGAATCTGGTTAATCTCGCTTTTATATAATACTGCTTTAGCCCCATAAACTGCTTGTACGCCACCACCAACTTCTAATACTTCAACGGCGCCTAACGCTTTTAAGCGTGGTTTATCCACTAATTTGACGTCTTTCACTGCCACCCGTAAACGGGTAATGCAAGCATCCACGTTTTCAATATTTTCTGCACTACCTAGGGCGTTGATGATCTCGTGGGCGTTTTCCGTTAAAGAAGAGGTTTGCTGTTCCACGCTGTCTTCTTGCTCTTCTGCACGTCCCGGGGTCATCACATTAAATTGCGTAATTAAGAAACGGAAGCTGAAATAATACAACGCCGCCCAACATACGCCGACCCAAATTACCGTAAACCAGTTGGTATTTTCATTGCCTTGCAAGATCCCAAACAACAGGAAGTCAATAAATCCACCGGAGAACGTGTTACCGATGGAAATATTCAAAATGTCGGCAATATAGAAGGATACACCGTCTAAAAAGGCGTGGAAAACATACAACCAAGGTGCAACGAATAAGAACATAAATTCGATAGGCTCGGTGATCCCTGTAATAAAAGAGGTCAACGCCGCACCAAGGAATAACCCGCCAATGGTTTTACGACGCGCTTTCGGCACACAGTGATACATCGCCAAACAGGCTGCCGGCAAGCCGAACATCATGGTGTCAAAACGGCCTGCGAAGAAACGTGTACCTTCCGTAAATAAACCTTGGTGATTCGGATCCGCCAATTGGGCAAAGAAGATTTTTTGCGCCCCGATAATGGTTTCACCATTCACGATTTCCGTACCGCCTAATTCGGTGTACCAAAATAAAGGATAAATCATGTGGTGTAAGCCTACTGCACCACATAAGCGCATGAGGAAGCCATAAAAGAATGTTCCGATTGCGCCCATAGAAGCAATATGTTCACCGGCAGACAACAACCAATTTTGAAATGTCGGCCAAATTAAAAAGAAGATGGCGCCGACAAAAATCGCCGCAAAGGAGGTAACAATCGGCACAAAACGTGAACCGCCGAAAAAGCCTAAAATTTGAGGCAATTGAATATTATGATATTTATTGTGCAGTTTGACGGTAATCAACCCCATCACCAAAGCACCGATCACGCCCGTATCAATTCCTTTGGTTTCCGGTGAAAACAGCGGAATCAATGCTGCAATCGTACCGGTCATGATCAAATAGCCGACCGTTGCCGCTAACGCTGCAACCCCTTTATCCCGTTTGGCTAAACCAATGCCTAAACCTATACAAAGTAATAGTGCCAAATTACCGAACACCACCGAACCGGCAGCCGACATGATCTGAAAAATGCCTTGCAAAACAGGGTTATCCAACAAAGGATAGGCTTGCACGGTGGCCTTGTTGGATAAGGCACCGCCGATACCTAATAATAAACCGGCCGCCGGTAAAATGGCGATCGGCAACATAAAAGCTTTACCTACTTGTTGAAGTTGTTTAAACATAATTCGTCTCCTATTCACTATGTTTAACTGAAATCCATTTTCTTTTTTTATGGAGTTAATTTTCCATGTGCTAAATATTTTTAGAATACTACTTCAATATATAAACAAAAAACATGATTAAGATCTCGTTTTAACAAGAAAACTGACTGGACGTGATTAGTTAGGACAAAAAAATCGGCATTCGAAAATGCCGATTTTAGAAAAAAATACCAATTAAGCTTCTTTGATTACCGTGGTAGAAGCATTGTTAATCACGGATTCAATACCTTTTTTAGTGGCAGCTTGGGAAGAATAATATTGGCCACGACCGATTTCCTGATGGTTGGCTGCTTTCAACACGAAATATGGTTGATCGCTTTTAGTGGTTCGAAGCTCAAAATTTTTCTCATCCACGCCATTTTTCTGCACTGAGGCAATGCCGTTTTGCGCAGAAGCTTTGGTTTTATAAAGCTCGCTGGTTAAAATGATTTGTCCGTTAGTGGCGATCAAGTTGAACATAAATTGACCGTCTTTTGCTGTTTTTAATTCATAATGTCCTTGCGCCATTTTTATTCCTCCTAAGGTTAATTCAATGGGGTGAACCGTCTAAAATTTAATTAGACAAAGGAAAAAAAATACCTTGCAAAATAAAAATTTTAGACATTGCTAAATGTATAAAAAAAGCACGTTTATAGCAACAGCCAAAAGTGAAAATATGCTAAAATGCGTGCCCAATATAACGCGACAAAACACTGACAGAGGAAATTAACATGGCCGGTATTTATCAACTAAAAGGCTGTATTCAACCTTATGCTTGGGGTGGCAAACATTATATTGCGAACTTACTAAATGTCACAAACAATCAAGAACCATACGCTGAATATTGGTTAGGCGCACACATTTCCGCCCCGTCACAATTACTTATCGCCAACGGTGAAATATCATTACTTGATTTTCTACACAAAAATCCCACCGCACTTGGTACACAAAGTCGTCAATTGTTTGGTGATAATTTGCCTTATTTGCTGAAAATTTTAGATGTCGCCAATCCCCTTTCCATTCAGTTGCACCCGACTAAAAAACAAGCTGAAATTGGCTTTGCGCAGGAAAATGCCGCAGGCATCCCGTTAAATGATCCGAAGCGCACCTATAAGGACGATAACCATAAGCCGGAAATGATGATTGCTTTGTCCGATTTTTGGCTTTTACATGGTTTTAAAACCAAATCCAAAATTCTCGACACCCTACGCCAACGCACGTCACTTGCGGATCTGGCAACAAAATTGGCCTCGCAGAATTTAGCGGATTTTTACGCTGACATTATGTTAGCCAAACAAGATCAATTAGCACAATGGCTCTTGCCGATTATTGAGGGTCAACAGAAGGCTTACGAGCAAAATCAACTTGCCATGCAGGATCCTGATTACTGGGTGCTTTACACATTGCACGCCATGCAGATTTCCCGAGACAAGTTAGATGCAGGCTTAATGAGTTTTTACTTGTTCAATATTGTGAATTTGCAGGTTGGCGAAGGTATTTTCCAAGCGGCCGGCGTGCCGCACGCATATTTACGCGGACAAAATATTGAACTAATGGCCTGTTCCGACAATGTCATTCGTGGCGGTCTAACGCCAAAACACGTTGATATCGAACAATTGCTAAAAATCATCGATTGCAGTGAAATTGTCCCTCAGATTATCGCGCCGGCACCTAAAAATCAGGTTTACACCTATCCGACGCCCATTGCCGATTTTGCCTTGAGCAATATGCCTTACGCAAAAAACACCGAGATTTCCGACCGCACTTTAAACGGCACGATTCTCTTAGTAATGACTGGCGAAATCACATTGGAAGCCGCACAACAAAAACTCACTTTGAAACAAGGACAAGCGGCGTTCGTTGAAGCAGATACAGACTATCGTGTGCATGGCATGCAAGAAGGTTATGCCGTGTTTGCCGGGTTGCCACTTTAAATTCAGTTTATCTTCCCCTCGCCCGTTTACGGAAGAGGAGAAAAATTCATATTTTTATTGGTTATTCAAGAAGAAAATACATCAAAAATAGGAACATTATGACCGAACAAACCTTTATTCTCGGCAAAGATGCCGCCCTTGAGGAAAGTATTGAAAAATTTCAACAAAAACTGACCGCACTTGGCTTTAACATTGAAGAAGCCTCGTGGTTAAATCCCGTGCCAAACGTGTGGTCGGTACATATTCGTGACAAAGACTGCCCGCAATGTTTCACCAACGGCAAGGGTGCCAGTAAAAAAGCGGCATTAGCTTCCGCATTAGGCGAATATTTTGAGCGTCTTTCCACCAACTATTTCTGGACGGATTTCTATTTAGGGCAAGACATTGCCAATAGCGATTTTGTGCACTATCCGAACGAAAAATGGTTCCCTATTGAAGATGAAGCCCTATTGCCTCGTGGTATTTTAGACGATCATTTATTTGAACATTTCGATCCGAATCAAGAGCTGACACCTGAACTTTTAGTGGATTTGCAATCGGGCAACTATGAGCGAGGCATTGTCGCGCTGCCTTATGTACGCCAATCAGATCAACAGACGGTGTATATTCCGCAAAATATTATCTCTAACCTTTATGTTTCCAACGGTATGTCTGCCGGCAACAGCCAATTTGAAGCCCGTGTACAGGGATTGTCGGAAGTGTTTGAGCGCTATGTGAAAAATAAAATCATCGCAGAAGCGATCAGCCTGCCGTTAATTCCGCAAGACGTAATGGCGCGTTATCCGTCCATTCAAGCGTCTATTGATAAACTAGAACAGGAAGGTTTCCCGATTTTGGCGTATGACGCCTCTCTTGGCGGTAAATATCCGGTGATTTGTGTCATTTTACTCAACCCGACCAATGGCACGTGTTTTGCCTCTTTCGGAGCGCACCCAAAATTCCAAGTGGCATTAGAGCGCACCGTCACCGAATTATTACAAGGTCGTAGCCTAAAAGAGTTGGACGTTTTCGCCCCGCCGTCATTCAATAACGATGATGTGGCCGAACACGCCAATTTGGAAACCCACTTTATTGATTCCAGCGGTTTAATTTCTTGGGATTTATTCAAAGACACACCGGATTATGAGTTCGCCGATTGGGATTTCTCCGGCAAAGATACCCATGAAGAATACGACAATCTCATGGCGGTTCTCCGCGAGGAAAACAAAGAGGTTTACATCATGGACTACAATCACTTAGGTGTTTACGCCTGTCGCATCATCGTGCCGAGCATGTCCGATATTTATCCGGCAGACGACTTAATTTACGCCAACAGTAACATGGGCATGGACTGGCGAGAAATCCTGTTGGATTTACCGCACTTCCACCACGACAAAGAAACCTATCAAGAATTATTGGACGAACTGGACGAACAAGACATTGACGACGCCACCCGCGTACGTGAATTTATCGGCATCGTGGCACCGAAAGCCAGCGGCTGGACAACTTTGCGCATCGGTGAATTAAAATCCATGCTTTATCTCGCTTTAGGCGACTTGGCAATGGCGTTAGACTGGGCGAACTGGACATACAATATGAACAGCTCCGTGTTCACCGCTGAACGCGCTAATTATTACCGTTGCTTAATTAGCAGCCTTGAATTATTTATGGACAGCAAACGCACGCCACAACAATACCGTATGGTATTCGACAAAATGTATGGCAAAGACGCGGTGGCATTTGCGTGGGGCGCGATTCAAGGTGGAAATCCGTTCTATAACCTGCCTGCCAGCGACGAAACTCTCGCTAACTTTAGTGAACATCAAAAATTATTGGCAGCCTATGCTAAATTGCAAAAGGCAAAACGTGAAAATTGGCAGTAAAGTGCGGTCATTTTTTTAAGCGTTTTTATCAGGGTGAAGCAATTCACCCTTTTTATTTCTGTTAAGGGAATGTAGAAAAACCTATCAACTCATTGAATTAGCAAAGAAAAACACTATAATCGAAAAGCTACACAACGCCTCACATATTCAATAACCTAGGAAAATTTCATGAAAAAAATACTCGCAACAATATCAATAACCATATTATTAAATACTTGTGCCACTCTTGAAACCTTAGATAAACCTAAATTTTACAGCGGTACACGAATGGATATTGAGTCGCTTAATGATCGTTCTCGATCTCACGGAACATCGGCTGATTTAGCAGATGCATTCATAAAATCGTTGTATTTAATAGATCTACCATTTAGCTTTGTAGCCGATACGGCTTTGTTACCAATTAAAACCCTTCAAGTTTTAGCAAGTAGCGATGAAGAAGATAAGACTAAACGTTCTGATGTACCACGTCATCAATAACCAAAATGACCGTTTAAAAACTAAGTTGTCATTTTTTTATGGAAAATTTTCGTTCTGTGATCTAACACATAGAAATACAAAAACATTCAAGCTATGATTTAACCAATTGTTTCACATAAATTTAGAGGAGGTTATTTATGCAAAGTTGGACAACTGAAATGTGGCAAGCTGCATTAATCGGTTTAGTGGTTGGTTTTATTATTGGTTATTTTTTATTACGACTCACCAAAGAATCTGCCAAAAAACAAGTGAAAACCGAAGCGGAATTACGCGCCGCAAAAGAACAGTTGGAAAATCAAAAACAACAATTGGAGAAACATTTTTCGGAAAGTGCCGATTTGTTGAAATCCCTTGCACAGGATTATCAAAAACTGTATCAACACCTTGCACAATCCTCTAATCGGTTATTGCCGGAACTCACTGACAAGGCATTGTTCCAACATAATTTATTGGATGACAAAGGGAATCCGTTGCCGACAAATTCAGACGATCAGCCGAAAGACTATTCCGAAGGCTCTTCAGGGATTTTCAAGGCAGAAAAATAGTTGCTCTATCTTCGCGCAAACATAGAAAGTGCGGTCAGAAAAACAATCATTTTTTTGACCGCACTTTTATTCCTCTATCTAAAAATATTTATGCGGAATAATTGACATTTAGTGTCCTAGCCCTTACCTTACACAAAGGTTTCAACCTATTATTTTCTTTACACTAAAGGAGCTTTTATGCAATCTCGTATTATTGTTGACAGCAGAGAAGAATCGTTACTTAGTACACACAAAGTACTGCGCAACACGTATTTCTTGTTGGCGTTAACATTAGCATTTTCCGCCGTGGTGGCTTATGTTTCTATGGCAATGGATTTACCTCGCCCGGGGTTAATCGTTCTGCTTGTGGGTTTCTATGGTTTGCTTTTCTTAACAAACGCCTTGGCGAATAGTGGATTAGGTATTTTGGCTGCGTTTGCATTCACCGGTTTCTTGGGTTATACCATTGGGCCAATTTTGAATATGTATGTAAGCGCGGGTTTGGGTGATGCTATCGTGTTAGCGTTGGCCGGTACGGCAATTACCTTCTTTGCCTGCTCCGCTTATGTGTTGACCACCAAAAAAGACATGTCTTTCTTATCCGGTACAATGTTGGCGTTATTCGTTGTATTGTTAGTTGGCATGGTAGCGAGTTTCTTCTTCCACTTCCCGGCACTTTATGTGGGTATCAGCGCGCTATTCATCGTATTCTCCACCATGGGGATTTTGTATGAAACCAGCAACATTATCCACGGCGGAGAAACCAACTATATTCGTGCGACCGTAAGTTTATTCGTGTCTATCTATAACCTGTTTATCAGCTTATTAAACTTGCTTTCATTCTTCTCTTCCAGAGATTAATTATTAATTTGATAGATAAATTCAACGCCCCTTTTCTGGGGCGTTTTTGTATAATCAAACCCATGAAAACAATAAGGTTATCACGATGTTGAGTGTAAATAATAAGCAAATTGAAACTGATGCGTCAGGCTATTTATTAAATATTAATGATTGGACCCCGGATGTGGCATTGGCTATTGCAACATTAGAAAATTTAGAACTCACCGAAGCGCATTGGGAAATTATCCATTTTGTGCGGGATTTTTATCAAGAATATAAAACCTCTCCTGCTATTCGAATGCTAGTAAAAGCCACTGCACAAAAACTGGGTGAAGACAAAGGGAATAGCCGTTATTTACAACGGCTGTTTCCCGATGGCCCTGCCAAACAGGCAACCAAATTAGCCGGATTACCTAAACCGGCAAAATGCCTATAACCAATTTGCGAATCATTTGCATTTAAAAAATAAAAGAATATAATCATCCTCGCAACTTATGTTGTTATTCTATAATTAAAAAACTAAGGAGAAAAATCATGCGTTTACTCGCAACCCTCATCAGCGTACTTACACTAAGTTTAAGTAGCAGCTTGGCTTATGCAAAATTCAAAGTTGTTACCACCTTCACCATCATTCAAGACATGGCGCAGAATATCGCCGGTGATGTCGCTACCGTGGAATCTATCACCAAACCAGGTGCAGAAATTCACGATTATGAGCCGACACCAAAAGATATTGTGAAAGCCCAATCTGCCGACTTAGTATTATGGAACGGTTTAAATCTTGAACGTTGGTTTGAAAAATTCTTCCAAAACGTGAAAGATAAACCGGCTGTTGTTGTGACTGAAGGTATTGAACCAATGTCTATTCATGAAGGTCCTTATACCGGTAACCCGAATCCGCACGCTTGGATGTCCCCTTCCAATGCATTGATTTATATTGAGAACATTAAAAATGCGTTGGTGAAATACGATCCGCAGAATAAAGAAACATACGAAAAAAACGCCGCACTTTATGCACAAAAAATCAAAGAGTTGGATAAACCACTCCGCGAAAAATTAGCGCAAGTGCCAGAAGCTCAACGTTGGTTGGTTACCAGTGAAGGGGCATTTAGCTATCTCACCCGTGACTATGGTTTTAAAGAAGCCTATTTATGGCCGATTAATGCCGAACAGCAAGGTACGCCTCAACAGGTTCGTAAAGTCATTGAAACTGTTAAGGCCAACAACATTCCGGTCGTTTTCAGTGAAAGTACCATTTCACCTAAACCGGCAAAACAAGTCGCGAAAGAAACCGGTGCGAAATACGGTGGCGTGCTTTATGTGGATTCCCTTTCCAATAAAAAAGGCCCGGTACCGACATATATTGATTTGTTGAATACCACCGTTTCCACTATCGCAAAAGGATTTGAAAAATAATGTCATCTAATATTGCCTCGATCTGTGTTGAAGATGTAACCGTTCGCTATAACAACGGTCATACCGCCATCCACGATGTCACCTTCCACTTAGAAGGCGGCACCACTTGTGCTCTTGTAGGCGTAAATGGAAGCGGAAAATCAACCCTATTTAAAAGTCTAATGGGGTTGATTAATCCACAACAAGGCAATATTACGTTGTGTCATTTGCCAATAAAGCAGGCATTAAAACAAGACCTGGTCTCTTATGTTCCCCAGTCAGAAGAAGTGGACTGGCAATTCCCAGTATCTGTTTATGATGTGGTGCTCATGGGACGCTACGGCTACATGAATTTGTTGCGCCGCCCAAGTGAAATAGATAAGCAAAAAGTGCAAGAAGCCATGCAACGGGTGAATATTGAGCACCTTGCTCACCGTCAAATTGGCGAGCTTTCCGGTGGTCAGAAAAAACGGGTCTTTTTAGCCCGCGCGCTTGCCCAACAAAGTCAGATTATTTTACTGGATGAACCTTTTACCGGCGTTGATGTGCAAACAGAAAATGCCATTGTCGATTTACTCGGGCAATTACGTAGCGAAGGCCATCTCATTTTGGTCTCTACCCATAACTTGGGTGCTGTACCGGATTTTTGTGATCAGGTGGTGATGATTAATCGTACCGTAATTGCAGCCGGCTCAACGGACACGACCTTCAATCAACATAATTTGGAACTGGCCTTTGGCGGCGTATTGCGCCACATTAAGTTGCTCGGTTCAGACCTACACGATGACGAAGATCCGCGAGCAGTGACAGTGCTTACCGATGATGAACGGGCTGCGGTGTTCTATGGTAAAACCAAAGTCGATCCACCTGCGCCGATTGTGAAACACTGTAAATCAGAGGAAAAACCATAATGTTAGATCTCTTACTGGAACCTTTTTCCTATGATTATATGGTGAAAGCCATCTTGCTCAGTTCCGCAGTGGGTGGCGTATGTGCTTTTTTGTCTGCCTATTTGATGCTAAAAGGTTGGTCGCTCATTGGTGATGCCCTTTCCCATTCCGTTGTTCCCGGTGTTGCCATCGCTTATGCGCTTTCCCTGCCTTATGCATTAGGCGCTTTCTTCTCCGGCATTTTAGCTGCTGTGTCCATTTTATGGGTAAAATCCATTACCAAACTACGGGAAGATGCGGTTATCGGCTTTATTTTTACCACATTTTTTGCTCTCGGCTTGCTGATCATTTCCCTCAACCCGACTTCCGTCAATGTGCAAGACATTGTGTTAGGTAACATCCTAGGCATTGCGGATGAAGATATTATTCAAGTGGCGATTATCATCGGCATTAGTCTGATTTTATTACTCATTTTTTGGAAAGATCTGTTATTAATTTTCTTTGATGAAGTCCATGCCACTTCCGTAGGCCTCACACCGATTTATTACAAAGTGCTGTTTTTTACTTTACTCAGCGCTTGTGTCGTTGCCGCCTTACAAACCGTCGGCGCTATTTTGGTCATCGCGATGGTGATCACACCGGGCGCAACCGCTTATTTACTTACCGATCGATTTAAAACCCTTGCTATCATCGCGACTATCCTAGGTATCCTTTCCAGTGCCATTGGGGTTTATATCAGCTATTTCTTAGATGGTGCGACCGGTGCCGTCATTGTCTGTATTCAGACCGCACTTTTCCTATTGGCCTTCATTTTCTCACCAAAATACGGCTTATTACGTCAACGTAAACCGATTACGCAAGAAGAGGTGCAACAATGACCGCCATTTATCAGTGGTTCACCGAGCCTTTCACCTATCCGTTTATGCAAAATGCTTTGATTACAGCGTTATTGGTATCCATTATTTGCGCCATGCTATCCTGCTATTTAGTGTTGAAAGGTTGGTCGTTGATGGGAGATGCGATTTCGCATGCCGTTCTGCCGGGCATTGTGGTGGCTTTCTGGTTAGGATTGCCCTTAGCTATCGGTGCCTTTGTCGCAGGTTTAACTTGTTCCGTCTGCGTGGGATATTTAAAAGAAAACAGTCGTATTAAAGAAGATACCGCCATGGGCATTGTCTTTTCAGGGATGTTTGCTCTCGGGATTGTATTGTTCACCAAAATTGAAACGGATCAACATTTAACCCATATCTTATTTGGTAACTTGCTTGGCGTGAGCGATGCAGAAATGCTTCAAACACTGGTCATAAGTGCGGTCATTTTTTTGGTTGTTTTTTTGCGCCGTAAGGATTTTCTGCTGTATTGTTTTGATGCCACGCAAGCCAAAATTGTCGGCTTATCTCCTCGACTCCTGCATTACAGCTTGCTGATTCTTCTCGCCTTAACCATCGTGAGCGCCATGCAAGTAGTGGGCGTTATTTTAGTCGTTGCTATGCTAATTTCACCGGGCATTACGGCATTTATTTTAACCAAACGTTTTGATTATATGATTGCCATTGCTTTGGTGACCTCAATCAGCACCAGCATTTTAGGCACGATTGTCAGTTATCACATTGACGGCGCAACCGGTCCTTGTATCATCTTGCTCCAAGCAGCAGTATTCTTAATTGCGCTTGTGTATAGCAAAATAAGACTCAGATTTAATGTAGCACCTGAAACTCGGTAAATTCCCGTTCGCTAAGGTAATCTTCCACAAAAACTTGCGTTACCTTAGCGGTGCGTGGCCCGTGATGCAACCATGCAGAAAAGGTTTCAATTTGCTCCTCGGAACCACAAGCTATCACCTCCACAGAGCCATCCCATAAATTTCGCACAAAACCTAACACACCGATTTTTTGTGCTTCGTTCCAAGTAAAATAACGAAATCCAACACCTTGTACCTGACCATAAACAAGAAAGCGTTTTTTCTGCATTTTTGTCTCCTTAATGTTGTACAAAAGCAAAAAATCCCGATTAATCTGAATTTTCTGTTTTCATTTTGCCTAATTTGGAATAGCATACAGGCTACGCTTTATGCTATAAAGTGTCATCTAATTTTAATTAATGTCCTTCAAAACAGGAGTAAATATGAAATTTCGTTTCGCTGCATTAGCTGCAACACTTTTAGCCAGTACTGCGAGCTTTGCAGGTGTGGTAACAGGTTCATCAAACATTGATTTCTTAGCCATTGACGGCCAAAAACCGAGCAAATCCCTCTTAAAAGAAACCCGCTCTTTCAATATCAATGATACGCAAAAACACCAAGTGGTGGTACGTGTATCCGAAATTGTTCAAATGGGTTCTGACCGCTCTTTATTTGAATCAGATCCAATTGTGGTGACTTTCCAAGGTTCAAATGAAGACATCGCGATTTCTGCTCCGCATTTGCAAAATGAACGCGACATTAATGCTTTCAAAAAATCCCCTGTTATCAGCGTAAAAACCCAATCAGGCGCGAATGTTGCTAATCAACAAGAATATTTGAAGCAGGAAGGCTTCTTCCCAGCAACGAGCTTAATCAAAGACTTAGGTGAATATAATGCCTCCGGCGCACCAGCCGCCGTACCGGCATTCGCAAGTGCAACCGCAGCACCTGCCGCAGCTGTTGTTGCCAGTGCTGCAGCAAGCGGTAAAGTTAATAAAGGTAAGGTGACTTTACAAGGTGAAAACGTCGCAGAACAAATGTTGCAATATTGGTATCAACAAGCCGATAAAGAAACACAAGCGCGTTTCATTGATTGGGCTAAAAAACAAAAATAATCGGTGATCTATCCCGTTAAATTTATCTGCAAAAAGTGAGCCCGCCCGCTCACTTTTTATTTTAGGAGCAATTATGCAAACAACCTATCGCACATTACCGGCAAGTAAGCACATCGCATTAGTGGCTCATGACCACTGTAAAGCAGACCTCATAAACTGGTGTAAAACTCACCGCACTTTATTGGCCAATCACACATTATATGGCACTGGCACTACCGGTAATCTCATTCATCGGGAAACCGGCTTAACGGTAAACAGCTTGCTCAGTGGGCCTATGGGTGGAGATCAACAATTAGGTGGGTTAATCGCCGAAAATAAAATTGATTTAATGGTTTTCTTTTGGGATCCCACGAATGCGGTGCCACATGATCCCGATGTGAAAGCGCTTATGCGAATCGCAACAGTGTGGAATATTCCGGTGGCAATGAATATTGCCAGTGCGGATTTTTTAATCACCTCGCCATTATTTAATAGTAATAGCGATATCCGTATTCCCGACTATCAAGGTTATTTAGCTGAACGTTTGAAATAGTAATGCTTATGAACTTAAGTTTAATTTTAAATATTCTGAATTTTGTCCTCGGGGGCTTTGTGACGACACTTGGCTGGTTATTTGCTACCGTCATGAGTGCCGCATTAATTATCACGCTTCCTTATACCCGTAGCTGTTGGGAAATTTGTAAAATGTCTTTGCTGCCATTCGGCAATGATTTAATTCATGTTAAATATTTAGAACCCAAAAGTGCGGTGGAAAATTCTATTGGATCGTTACTTAATGTTGTTTGGTTTATTTTTTTCGGTTGGTGGTTATTTATCACGCATATTTTTTGTGGTGTTTCCCAATGTCTTACGATTATCGGCATCCCGACCGGGTTGGCTCATTTCAACATTGCCAGAATCGCATTATTTCCGGTGGGGCAACGGGTCATCCCTAAAGACATGGCAGAGCTAATTCGTCAACGAAACGCAACACAATACGATCGTTTTTATAAATAGTGCAGAAGAGCTAAGGTTAAGCATGAATCATTGGTTTAATGCAAAAGTCATCGCCTCCATTCCTATTTTTATTGCCGTAAATCTGGCGATGATTGCCATTTGGTATTTCAACATTTCCGAGCAAAGTATGCCGCTAGTGTTGGGTATTATCGCCGGTGGTTTGGTGGATTTGGATAACCGCTTAACCGGTCGAATTAAAAATGTGTTTTACACGCTTCTCGCCTTTTCTATTTCTTCTATCAGCGTTCAACTCAGTATTAATCACAACTGGCAATTTATGCTGTTAATGACGGCGATGACCTTTGCCTTCACAATGATCGGCGCTATTGGCCAACGTTATAGCACCATCGCATTCGGCACCTTGGTTGTAGCGTTATATACCACATTAACCTATTTGCCTGAAACCGTTTGGTATATGAATCCGCTGATGATTTTGTGCGGAACATTGCTGTATAGCGTAACAACCCTATGTGTGCATTTATTTTTCCCTAACCGTCCCGTCCAGGAAAGCGTAGCAAAATCGTTTATTGCGTTAGCAAATTACCTTGATGCAAAATCCACCTTTTTCGATCCTGACGATATCGATCAGATTGAGAATAAACATATCACTATGGCAATGAAAAACAGCGAGCTCATTAATGCATTTAATGACGCCAGAACCGCGCTGTTTTATCGTATTCGGGGGCAACATCGTCACAGTCGTACCACGAAAATGATTCGCTATTATTTCTCCGCACAAGATATTCACGAGCGAATCAGTTCAAGCCATTTTAATTATAAAATGCTGGCTGAACACTTAAAAAATACCGATTTGATTTTCCGCATTCAACGCCTACTGGAGCTACAAGCACAGGCCTGTCGTGATGTTGCGTTCAGCTTGCAACAAAACAAAACCTATCGTTACGACTCCCGTGTGGAAAAAGCCATTAATGGCTTAAACCAATCTTTTGAGCTTTACTACAACACACACGGCACAGAAAACGAGATCCTGATTAATATCCAAACCTTGTTGGATAATTTAAAAAGCGTGGACTATCAATTACGCCATATCGATCAAGAGATAAACGAGCTTGAACAAACCGACACGGCTCAAATTTATACGGAACAAATTACCGGCCTGAAAAATATTTTATTCACCATTCGCAGCCATTTTAATTTTAATTCACAACTGTTCCGCCATGCCGTACGTTTATCTATTGTGGTTTTTATTTGTTGTACGATCGGTGAGTTTTTACCGTTAGATCGCGGTTATTGGGTATTGCTCACCGCGGTGTTTGTTTGTCAGCCAAACTACACCGCCACTAAGTTACGACTTAAGCAACGAATCCTCGGTACTATTCTTGGTGTAGTGTTCGGTTCTTTACTACCCTATGCCAACCCAACCTTAGAATTACAATTAGGGCTCATTGTTCTCACCAGCACTCTATTCTTCTTTTTCCGTACCAATAATTACAGTTTTTCCACCTTTTTCATTACGTTACAGGTAATTTTCAGTTTTGATGTGATGGGATTCGATGTGGAACAAGCGCTATATTCACGGGTGATTGACACGCTCATTGGCGCCACCATTTCATGGTTTGCCGTCTCTTATTTATGGCCGGATTGGAAATATTTACAATTGGAGAAAGTAAGTCGTCAAGCGATTAAAAGCAATGCCAAATATTTGTTGCATATCGTCAGTCAACTACAATTTGGTAAAGGGGATAATCTAAAATATCGCATTGCCCGCCGTTATGCCCATGAATATGCGGCGGCATTAAGCGCGACAATGTCTAACATGAACCACGAACCGAAAAAATACCAAGCACATTTGCAGGCGGGATTTGAATTATTAAAAATTAATTATTCTTTGCTTAGCTACATTTCTGCCCTAGGGGCTTATCGCAGCAAAATGAAGCGACTACAACAAAGCACATTCTTTTTAGCCGAATTTTATCCGGCAGCGAAGAAAATTATTTATATTTTGGAACATATTGAGCAATTGTCACCGGCAATTTTTGATAAGCTACAACAAGCGATTGAAACCGCGTTAAAAGAGGCGCAAAACCACTTAGCACAAAAGGATAAAGCCACGCAACAATCGTCCCATATTCCCATGCAACAGCTCAACATGATAAATCAGATTTTGCCCTCGCTTTATCGTGCGATTCAGCAGTTTGACTAAACATCAATTAACATCAAAATTGCCGCATCACCGCCCCACGCTTTCGGGGCTTGGTGCAAGGCGCGTACTTTAGGGTGTTGTACCAACCAACGAGGAATTTGACGCTTTAAGGTGTAAGTGCCGTATCCCGTCATCACACTGGCACAATAAATATGCTCTTTCTCACAAGTCTGAATTAATGCCGCCAATTCCAGCTTCGCCTGCTCGCGGGTTAAGCCGTGTAGATCCAAAAAAATCTCGGGCGAAAAATCCCCTCGCCGCAATTGTTTCAACAAATGGGAGTCTTCATTTTCACGCAAATATTTGACCGCACTTTCATCGTTTAACAGCGGTTCATATTCATCAGAAAAATAAAACAGCGTGTCCTGTTGTTCACGCATGTCCTTCAAGGCAATTTGAGCTTTCTTTTTATTCTGCCGAGGCGGCAAAAACGTATCTTGTTTTAACTTTTTAACGCCCTTAATTTCGGCGCGAAAAAGAGAAATGTCATCTTCATCCAACATTTTCGCTTTCCTATTTCAAATATGATATAACTAGCCCCAATTTTAACATTGATAAGAGAAAATCATGAACGAAATTGCCTTTAATCAAGAATTAATTGACGATATTTATTCTGCCAACGTACAAAACGACCTACACAGCATCAAAGATTTTCTACGCTGGACTTACACTATTTTCAACCGTGCCGATATTTTCTACGGACATGGCTATGACAACCCTTGGGATGAAGCACAACAACTTGTGCTGGCAACCTTACACCTACCGCCGGATTTTCCAAGCGAATTGTACGATGCCCGTTTAACCATGGCGGAAAAATCAGAATTAATTCGTTTAGTCATGATTCGTTTGGAAAAACGCGTCCCTATTGCTTATTTAATTCATCGTGCGTGGTTCTGCGGTTTAGAATTTTATGTGGACGAGCGGGTCATCATTCCACGCTCACCGATTGGCGGTCTCATTCAACAGCGCTTTGCAGGACTCTTAAACTACGAACCAAAACGAATTTTAGACATGTGCACCGGTAGTGGTTGCATTGCCATCGCTTGCGCCGAACAATTCCCACAAGCTGATGTAGATGCGGTTGATTTGTCTATTGATGCGCTCAATGTGGCGGAAATGAATATCGAACGCCACAATCTGAACCACCGTGTTTTCCCGATTCAATCGAATTTGTTCTCTCATTTATTGGAAGAACAATACGATCTCATCGTTGCTAACCCACCTTATGTCGACTTGGAAGATCTCTCCGATATGCCGGAAGAATTTCATTATGAGCCGGAAATGGCACTTGGATCGGGCAATGACGGCTTAGACATAACTAAAGAAATTTTACGCATGGCTTCTAATTATCTCACCGACAACGGTCTATTGATTTGCGAAGTTGGCAACAGCATGGTGCATTTAATGGAACAATACCCCGATGTACCATTCCATTGGTTGGATCTCCCTAATGGCGGCTTCGGCGTGTTTGCCCTCACCAAAGCAGAATTAATGGCACATCAAGCCGAATTTGCTTAATTGACAAAAAAAGTGCGGTTAGTTTAAAAAACATTTTTCAAACTGACCGCACTTTTGTTTTAACTCATACGGGGAAGATATTCGCTTATATAAAAGAGTAAGTAACACCGGTCAAGGAGCAAAACCATCTCTTATCTTACGAAATATCTTAAAATTGTTTTCAATTTATCTTCCGAAGTTTTGTTTTTATTACTCAAGTATATTTCTCTATGAGAATCAGCACACCTAAACACGCCCAGTTCTTTGGTTAATTTATCCATTTTTTCAAAGGAGGCAAGTTCAGTGTCATAACTCCCTATATGCAATATTTGAATTGCTTTACCACCATCTATACAGCCAAAACTTACTTTATTATATAAGACGTTTGGCTTTTTCTTTTGGACATTTTCAAGTGCATTTAGAAAAATTTCTTGTGTAATAAAATCAGGTTGTTTAATCATAAGCGTATATTTTAGCTTATCTTTATCTAACCCATCTTCGTCGGTTTTTTCCCAAATCCCCTCTAAAGGATACACTGTGAAATCTGTGATTTTATCGTCAGATTCATTCTTCATCATGGATTTAAATAACATCTTAATTGAATATGCAAGCGAATACAGCGTGGATATTCTATCTGAAAAATCCGCTTTATTAGGGTTACCTGCTCCCTGTATCATAATAAACTTTTGGCTTGGCACATCTACAAGCTCAGGTGTTTGTTTTATGCCATAAAGGTGTTTCTCGTTCTTTTTCCATTCATACTTCATTTTAGTTTTCTCCTATATAATTTCACAGGTTCCATTATACAGGGGAAAACTTGACACCATTTGTCATGTTTTATATTTATCCGCTATCTCATTTACCAGGTTTTTAATATGGAACCGAACCTCCTCCGGTTCTAGCACTTCTACATAATTTCCAAATGAAAATATATAGTTATATAACGTATCGCTATTAGGTATGTCTATTTCTGTATATAAATTTCCTTCATCATCCTTAGTAATATCTCCATTAAATTCATCATATACCCTAAAAGCAGCCCTACGATCAAACTTCACTTTTATTCGCACCATATTGTCGGGCTTTATATCTTTTCTTAGTCTTATATCACCAAAATTTTCTTTAAAATGTAATAGTAGTATTTCTAAATTCTTAACTCTCGATAGCTTAAAATATCTGAAATCATTTCTCAGTAAACAAAAAGCGTACAAATACCAATCTTGACCTTTAAATAATAAGCGAGCAGGTTTTACCGTTCGACATGTTTTTTCTTGATTACTGCTAAAGTATGAAAAGGAAATGATATTTCTATTCAAAATAGCGAACTTTAAATCATTAAAAGTTTTTTCGTATGCCTCATTGTTTTGCCAATTATTAAAATCAATCTCTATCCAATTTTGATTTTTCATTTTAAATAGCGCAGATAGCTTCGTTAACAGCTCTCCTTCATATAACTTACTTGTATGCTCCAGGCTCTGAAGTGCGGTCATTATTTGCTCTTTTTCATTTTGGGACAGTAAAGATTTGCTTAGAATAAATTCTTGAGCAACCTCTATTCCACCACCCTTTCCTTGAATAACATAAATTGGAATACCTGCACTGCTTATTGAGTCTATATCTCTATAAATCGTTCTTACTGATACTTCAAACCTATCTGCTAGTTCATTTGCAGTAGCTTTCCCCTTTTCTAATACGTAATACAGTATCCTAAACAATCTACTATCTTTCATGGCAATCATACCCTGCTAGTACAATCATTCTAGTCTGAGTAATAAAAAGTGCGGTCAGTTAAAAAACATTTTTCAAACCGACCGCACTTTTTATTTAATCTCACTGTTCGTCTTTTGAATCACCGCCTCCAGTAAGCCTTTTGTATTTTTCTGAATGGCTTCACTTTTCAAGGCCTTGACATCTTCTCCCCAAATAGACAAAGCCGCGCCGGCAATTTTATGGGTATCTTGTGCTTTATTTTCCGTATTTTGTCCATCCCAAACACTAAGATCCCAATGATTTAAGACGTCTTTTTGAGCAAAGCTCGCATCATGCGAAAGCGTTGAAGAGGTTTTAGGATTTATATAAAGATAATAAGAATTATAATTTAAAACAGTAAAACCTTTTTCGACTAATTCCGGCAGACTCACCCGCAGATGACGACGTCGATTTGCCTCGCCTTCATCTTCCGTATCACCATCATAACTCCAGTAGGTAATTTCAATATTAGGATTTAATTGATCGACGGTATTTTTAATTAAACCATCATTCCAAATTCGGGTTTTTAATCCTTTTTCTCTTAAAAAATCAGCTAATTTATTGGCATAGGCAATAAATTCATGATTACTATTTTCATCATAACCAAACTCATCACCACCAATATGAAAATGCTTAGTACTGTCACCAAAAATATGAATAACTTCAGCCAACAAAGATTGCATAAACTCAATACTGTCCGGATTGGTAATGCTAATTTCGTCATCATTTTGTGGTGATTTTAAAGATTGAAGATAGGCTTCCCCCTTTTCTTGTTTTAATAACGTAAAAATCGCCGTCATGTGATTCGGGCTATCCAGTTCGGGAATAAGCTCAATGCCTTTTGATTTTGCATATGCTTTAATGTCATCAAGCTGTTGATAGCTCAAGAAGGGTTTATTGGTGTAAGGATTAATATAAATTCCGCTTTTATCTTGAATCGCATTTTCCACACGCTGATTCAGCAACCGACTTTCTAAAGCATAATTTTCGTGATCGGAAAAATGTAAATGCAGAAATGTCCCGCCCGACTGGCTAATAGTATCAATAAAAGATTTAATAACTTCAGGCGGATAAAAGTGCCTTGCAATATCCAGCATTAATCCGCTTTCCTTTAAAGTTGTTTTTTGCACTGTTGGCGAATTTATATTGGAATTATCAGAAGACATCTTTACATCGGCAAGACTATTTAACGGGTTCAACAAAAGCAAAGATGGAAGTAAAAAGATAGTTTTTTTTATATTTTTCATAAAAGCCTCAAAAAAGGAAAGAATGCAATAAAACACCTTAATTTTTCACCGCACTTTAATCTATTTTAATATTATTTAAGTGACATAAAAAACTGATTTATTAAATAATGGCTACATAGCAGACTTGCAAGTAGTCGCTTCACACTGTCTCTAAAAAAAGACCACCTTAGATAAGACAAAAGAATCACCAAAATGTTGATATTTTTTCATTGCGTGAGATGAGAGTCGCACTTATCCTCCCTCAAAAATATTGAAAATCTACTGCTAACGTCCCTTCACGCACAAACAACTCATCATACATAAAATAAAAATTCATTGTGTTATCAACGCACTATAAATAAATCACATAAAAGCCACCGTGCATTGTATAATACCGCCAATTTTCAATTTGTAGTTCGCAAACCTCCTACATAAAAAAACTAGGTATCACATGACATTTCCTCTTTTCTTTCCAACCACCTCTGTGACTGCCGATGATGTTTTATGTTAGCGAACGGTTTAGATCATTATTAACCACATTAACAGGCTGATTATGTTTAAAGTTTCTAAAGAATTTAGTTTTGATATGGCCCATCTGTTGGATGGGCATGACGGGAAATGCCAAAATCTGCACGGGCATACGTATAAATTACAAGTTGAAGTGTGCGGTAATTTATATGCAATCGGTGCCAAACAGGGCATGGTGATTGATTTTAGCGATCTCAAAACCATTGTAAAACGTGCCGTTTTAGATCCTATGGATCATGCTTTCATTTACGATCAAACCAGCGAGCGGGAAAGCAAAATCGCCACATTGTTACAACAGCTGGATTCCAAAACCTTTGGTGTACCGTTTCGCACGACGGCCGAGCAGCTGGCACAGTTTATTTATCGTCGTTTGAAAGACGAAGAAAATCTGCCGGTTTCTGCCATCCGTTTATGGGAAACCCCAACGTCATTTTGTGAATATGAGGAATAAGTGCAGTGCAAAAAATTGACGTTTTTACGCCTTCTTACAATATCGTTGAGATTTTTGAGAGCCTACAAGGTGAAGGGTTTAACACCGGTATGCCAAGCATTTTTGTACGTTTCGGCAAATGTAACCTCGCCTGTCCTTGGTGCGACACTAATTACAATCAATTTGAACGCATGACCTTAGCGCAAATCATGGAAGAAGTGCGGTCATTTTCAGCAAAGAATATTATTATCACCGGTGGCGAGCCGACCATTGTGCCGAATATTGAGCTTCTGCTGGATCAAATGAAATCGGAGGGCTATTTTCTTGCCATTGAGACTAACGGCTTGAAACCGATTCCCACACAAATTGACTATATCGCCACCAGCCCGAAACGGTTATATCAACATAAATATGAACAGTGTTGCATTGAATTTGCCGATGAAGTACGCATTGTTGCAGACGGCGATGTCAGTGATTTTTGTGCGTTGATTGAAGAGAACATTCAGGCGACTCGCTACTACCTTTCCCCTTGCGAAATCAACGGCAAAATGAATTTGCTGGAAACCATTACCCAATTAGGTTTATTAAACCAACGCCCCAACAAACCAAAGTGGTTATTAAGTGTACAAACGCATAAATTAATTGGCATAGCATAAATTTCTTGTCGAAAAAACTTAAATTTAGCTTGATCGCTATATATTAAATTGTATAATGAAGTCGTTTTTATTTAAGATAGTCGTCATTCTTAAACACAGTGGCCGATGCAAAAACTCCCCCACGTCTTTGTCAAAAGATCTTCGCATCGGCCATTTTTTTCTTCTTATTCCCTACTAAAGCCATTATTATTACGCCATTCTTTTTCTTCTTTTAGAGAACCTTTATGCAAAATTTAGCCCTAGAAAATCTGCTTAATCAAAAGCTCAATAGCGATACTATTAACGACTACGCACCAAATGGCTTACAAGTGGAAGGCAAGGTCGAAGTCAAAAAAATCATCACCGGCGTCACCGCCAGCCAAGCCCTAATTGATTATGCCGTTGAGCAAAAAGCAGACGCCTTGCTTGTTCATCACGGTTATTTCTGGAAAAGCGAAAATCCTTGTATCCGCGGTATGAAAGGCAAGCGAATCAAAACCTTATTAGTCAATGACATCAATTTATACGGCTATCATTTGCCTTTAGATGTTCACCCCGAACTCGGCAACAACGCCCTGCTCGGCCGGTTACTTGGCATTGAAAATCTTCAACCGTTAGAACAAAACGCAGTCAGCATTCCGGTGTGGGGCACCTTAAAAGAACCGTCAACCGCCGAACAATTTGCCGAACGCATTGAACGCGTGTTAAACCGCAAACCGCTAATTTGCACGGAAAACGGACCGCACTTTATTAGTAAAGTCGGTATTTGTAGCGGTGGCGGACAGGGATATATCGACCTTGCCGCAGCACAAAATTGTGACGCTTTTATCACAGGTGAAGTATCTGAGCAAACCATTCACTCCGCCAGAGAGCAAGGGATTCATTTCTTTGCTGCCGGGCACCATGCCACTGAACGTTACGGCATTAAAGCTCTCGGCGAATGGTTGGCAAAAGAACACGGTTTTGACGTGGAATTTAAGGATATAGATAATCCGGCTTAACTGGTTAAACCAAAAACCGCCACATTGCTCAAGACCGGCAAAACAAGTATAATCTTGCCACTTTTTAACTCAAACAATTTAGGAATAACTATGGGTTTCTTAACAGGTAAACGTATTTTAGTCACAGGTCTCGCCAGCAACCGTTCTATCGCTTACGGTATCGCTAAGGCCATGAAAGAACAAGGTGCAGAATTAGCCTTCACTTATTTAAATGAAAAATTACAACCGCGTGTTGAAGAATTTGCCAAAGAATTTGGCGCAAACATCGTTCTTCCGTTAGACGTTGCCACCGATGAAAGCATTCAAAACTGCTTCGCAGAATTAAGCAAACACTGGGATAAATTTGATGGTTTTGTACACGCCATCGCATTCGCACCGGGCGATCAATTAGACGGCGACTATGTGAATGCGGCAACCCGTGAAGGTTATCGCATTGCCCACGACATCAGTGCATACAGTTTTGTAGCAATGGCGCAAGCAGCACGTCCATATTTGAATCCTAACGCGGCATTATTAACCCTTTCTTATTTAGGTGCAGAACGTGCCATTCCAAACTATAACGTGATGTGTTTAGCCAAAGCCTCTCTTGAAGCGGCAACCCGTGTGATGGCAGCAGATTTAGGCAAAGACGGCATTCGCGTGAACGCCATTTCCGCAGGCCCGATTCGTACCTTAGCGGCTTCCGGCATTAAAAACTTCAAGAAAATGTTGGCAACCTTCGAGAAAACCGCTGCATTACGCCGTACCGTGACCATTGAAGATGTGGGCAACTCCGCAGCGTTCTTATGCTCTGATTTAGCATCCGGCATCACCGGTGAAATCGTCCATGTTGATGCAGGCTTCAGCATCACCGCCATGGGCGAGTTAGGCGAAGAATAATTTTTTCTTCCTTTATTTTATCGGCAGGTTTTTTAACCTGCCTTTTCTATTTGTAAGGCGGATTTTAGTCCGCCATTTTATGACGGCTTCGGCGGACTCCACTCTGCCCTACGATAAAAATAATTATGTTCCAAGACAACCCATTACTCGCACAACTCAAACAACAAATTCATGACAGTAAAGAACGTGTAGAAGGCACGGTAAAAGGCTCCGATAAAGCCTATGGCTTTTTAGAATGTGATAAAAAAAGCTACTTTATTGCACCACCTGCCATGAAAAAAGTGATGCACGGCGACAAAATCAGTGCCACTATCGAAAAACAAGGCGATAAAGAACAAGCCGAACCGGAGACCTTAATCGAGCCGATGCTTACCCGTTTTATCGCGAAAGTGCGGTTCAATAAAGACAAGAAATTGCAGGTGCTTGTTGATCACCCTAACATTAATCAGCCCATTGGCGCCGCGCAAAGCAAAGCCGTCAAAGAAGAATTACAGGAAGGCGATTGGGTTGTGGCAACCTTAAAAATCCACCCTTTGCGCGACGATCGTTTTTTCTATGCGCAAATCACTCAATTTATTTGCCACGCCGATGATGAACTGGCACCTTGGTGGGTGACACTTGCGCGTCACGAACAACCGCGTGAACCGGTACAAGGACAAGATCACTATGAAATGCAAGATCAAGAAACGCGCGAAAATCTGACCGCACTTCACTTCGTCACTATCGACTCTGAAACCACGCAGGACATGGACGATGCCTTGTATATTGAGCCTATTGCCTCAAACGGTGAACAAACCGGCTGGAAATTAGTGGTTGCCATTGCCGATCCGACGGCTTATATCAGTTTAAATTCACAAATCGAAAAAGACGCCAAACAACGTTGTTTCACCAATTATCTGCCCGGCTTCAATATTCCGATGTTGCCACGGGAACTTTCTGATGAGCTTTGTTCCTTAAAACCTCACGAAACCCGTCCGGCATTGGTTTGCTACATTCAAACGGACTTACAGGGCAACATCAGTGCGCCGGCAAAATTTGTGTTAGCCGATGTGCAATCAAAAGATAAATTAACGTACAACCAAGTCTCTGATTACTTAGAAGACAAAGACAATGCTTGGCAACCGGAAAATCCGGAAACGGCACAGCAAATTCACTGGTTGCACCAATTTACCCTAACTAGAACGCAATGGCGCAAAACCCACGCACTGCTTTTTAAAGAAAAACCGGATTATTCTTTCGTGCTGGCAGAAAACGGCAAAGTGCAAGAAATTAAGGCGGAGTATCGCCGTATCGCCAACCAAATCGTGGAAGAATCCATGATTATCGCGAATATCTGCGCCGCCCAATTTTTACATGAAAACTTACAGTGCGGCATTTTTAACACGCACAGCGGATTCGATAAAAAATTCTTGGAAAACGCCCACAATTTCTTGTTAGCTAATTTAGCCAATGATGAAAATAAAGCGGAATTACAAAGCCGTTATGCACCAGAAAATTTGGCAACCTTAAAAGGTTACTGCCAAATGCGCCATGATATTGAACCGATTGAAGGAGATTATTTGGAATTCCGTTTGCGTCGTTTCCTCACTTTCGCAGAATTTAAAGCGGAATTAGCACCGCACTTTGGCCTAGGCTTAAAGGGTTACGCCACGTGGACGTCGCCAATCCGCAAATATTCCGATATGGTGAACCATCGCTTAATCAAAGCCCATTTAGCCAACCGCGATTTTACCAAACCGGAAGAAACGGTACTTGCCCGCTTGCAAGAAGCACGTCGCCAAAATCGTTTGGTGGAACGTGATATTGCCGATTGGCTATATTGTCGTTATTTGGCGGATAAGGTGGAAAGCAAAGTCGAATTTGAAGCCGAAGTACAAGACGTCACCCGCGGCGGCTTGCGTGTCATGCTGTTGGAAAACGGTGCCTCCATGTTTATCCCGGCCTCCACACTCCATGACAACCGAGAGGAAATCACCATAAATAATGATGAAATAGCCTTCTACATTAAAGATCAGCGCCAATATAAAATCGGCGATCTTATCCGCGTGCAACTGAACGAAGTAAAAGAAAACACACGAAGTATCGTAGGAACCATCTTAAAATAAACTCAAAGCGCGGTTAAATTTTAGGGTGTTTTACTCACTAAAACATCCTAAAAATCGAGTGTATTCCTGTTTGAGAAAGGATCAGAATTTGAAAAAACCACTCAACAAAAAAATCCATCTTATTAGATGGATTTTTTTATGGTTATTGATAATAACTTAACATCTCTAGTCTTTCCCGTGCCATTCCGGAAAAATGGCTCTGTTGAGCAATGAGGTCACGGTAGATAGAAATTGCCATTGGACGGTTGCGTTTGGTGCCGACACCGTGTTCATACATCAGGCCTAGACGAAAAATAGCTTCTTCATTACCTAATTTGGCACTTTTTTCTAACCAGTGAAAAGATTTATTAAAATTTTTAATTTTGTTCTCGTTAAAATATAGCATGCCCAAAATGAGCATAGCATGAGAATCGTTGAATTCTGCTGATTGCTCCAATAACTCCATGCCATGTTTCAAGCTTTTTTGTATACCGTAGCCTCCGACATACATAATCCCTAAATTGGTCAGCGCATTGACACTGCCTTTTTCTGCTGCTTCACTAAACCACCAATAGGCTTTTTCATAATTTTGCTCAACGCCGTCGCCACCAAAATAAAAACGACCTAAATCTAATTGAGCATTTCGATCATCTTTTAATGCTAAAATCCGCATAATATTAAAGGCAGTACGGGCATCATCTTGAGCAAAAAATTGCCTTGCTAAATTTCTTAATTCATCATTATTCAGTTTATTTTGTACAAACTTACTCATGGTCTGCGCAGTTTGCTCTACCGACCAGGCCACATCATCGATTGCCTGTGCGGAGAAACTGAATAGCCCCAACAATATCGCAAAATTTCTTAACTGTTTTTTCATCATCTTCATAAAGTAGCATATAACAAATTGGCGAAAAACAAGAGGGAAATGCCCATTTCGGTGAGCCCAACTTGCTTTACCGATAATTTCTTATGCGGTAACCAAATTGCACGAATTAACGGCGGTACAAAAGCGAATGCCATTAAATATTGTTGGAACAAGAGGAAGACAAGAATACAAACCACATGAAAACCAATAGAGAATTTCAAATATAACGGATTCTTGCGTTCACGCATGACCGATTTTACGTACAATGTGGTTCCGATAAAAAATAGACTTGGATATAAAGCGACCAACCAAATATTGTGGTCAAACGCACGGTCAGGGAAGTAATAAGACCCCATACCGGCGATAGCAAAAATAATAATCCCAACTAAATCATTTAAAAATGCACGTTCATCTTTTTGCTTAACATAATGGATACTAACTAAAACTAACGGCAACATGGCAACAACAAATAATACAGTGTGCCAGTTATAAACTACCACTGGAATGGCAAAAATGACACAAGCGAAGAAATATATCCATGACCATTTGATATACAGTTCTAAATTTCTGCCTTTAAATAAATTTAAGAACGGATAGGTCATTAAATATAACGAAAACCATGCCAATAAGAAGAAAACATGTTGCCAAATAGGGCGACCGAGTAACATTCCGTATAAAAATGGCATTAAGGCCATTACGATGGCGCCATGCTGATTAGAAATTAGTAGTTTCATAAATAGGACTTATTATCAGTTTAAAGGTTCAAGAATTTTAGAGCTTTTTCCGTCAAATTGGTATAATCTCCAGCGGTTATTTTTGTGCTGAAACAATCGAGGAGAAAAAGATGCACCCCATTCAACGTATCGACAGCGGTGCCCGTTTATCGGAAATGGTAATTTATAACGGTGTTGCTTATTTAGCGGGTCAAGTTCCAGAAACAACGCTAACAGAAAATGCTTACGCACAAACGAAAGAAGTTCTCTCATTAATTGATAAATTACTCGCCAAAGCCAATACGAATAAAAGTCGTATTTTAAATGCTCAAATTTTCCTTGCCGATATGTTGGATTATGCTGAAATGAATCATGCTTGGGATGAATGGGGTGATACAAACAATGCCCCTGCGCGCGCCACTGTTGAGGCAAAATTAGCGGACGCACGCTGGAAAGTTGAAATTGTGGTGACGGCAGCAGTCTAATGAAATACATCCACCTCCACCAACAATGGAGCATGATCGGAAGCCTCAGTTGGGCGGGTGGTTGCGGAAGTCACGGATAAACCGCGTAAAAAGACATGATCCAACGGATAATCTAAAAAGCGCAGGCGATGATCCTCAGAGAAATTCACTTCCTGTAAATCATATTGCTTTGCCAGTTCGCGAATTAACGCTAAGCGATAACCGTTCCAAGAATTAAAATCTCCTGCCAACACAATCGGCCCATGATGTCGGTTCACCAATGACATCAGTCTGCTAAGTTGTTGACGATAAGCAGCAAGATTGATTTCAAAATTAATCAAATGCACATTAACCACGAGCAAGGCTTGCCCATTAGCCAATGGAAATGTCATGGCCTCCCCCACTTTAGGAATGCGAATCCAAGGCTCAACTTCTGCACCGGCACAGTAAAAGTGCGGTGAAAATTTTGAAAGAATCTGCACGCCGGATTGCTGTGTTAAATAAGCAAAGGCCGTAGCATAAAGTGCGGTAGGAAATTGCGATGAAAATTTCTCGGCTAAGTTTTGCGTATTGGTGGCTTCCTGTAACAACAGAAAATCTTTACCCTGTACTAAATTTTCCAATTCTTCTTGCCAACCATGATCCAACCCTTTATGCACATTCCAAATCAATAAACGAAACTTATCTTGCTGAATCGAGTTAATATTTTCCTCCGTTTGGAAACAAGTCAAACCGCTATCTGTTTTCATCGGGTGATAAGCTAAATTCTCAGTCTGTTGGAATTCGATATGAACGGGAGAAAAAATCTCCACGCTATAAAAAAGGTAAGAAGGAACAGTAGCTAACACAGCAAAAATCACAAATAAAATCTTACGCATTGGAAATCAACCTTACACCGGGCGAATACTTTTCACGTCAATCGTGCAATTAAATGCCTGTTCTAATAATTTCAGTTTCTTATCTTGCAATACATCTATTTCTGCCTGTTCACGCAATGTCATGTAAGTTTTACGGCGATAATCTGTTGGCGTTAAGTAAGCTGCATCATCATTGACATCCACAGTCAACTGCAACGTTTTTTCTAGCACAAGAGAAACTGCTCGTTGCAAAGCACTACGATGTTTTTCTTGATTCAAATGAGAATGGCTGGAACGCACACCAAGTTTTAATTCATCATCTGATTCCTGCCAAATAAAGGTATTCAAAGCAAATTCTTTAGTGAGATTCTCTACACCACTTTGCTCAATTAAGCGTGCCCAACGATCTTGTTCTTGAGTTAAATTGACGATTTTTTGTTGTAATTCAGGTGTGATGTCTTGCAGAATGGCGGCCTTGATTTCGGAAGGTTTTGGGCCTTCTTGCACATTGGCAAGTTCTGGATTGCTCCACTCCCAACGATAGTCCTCACCAAGCAGCTCGCCATCATTTTCATCGGTATCGGATTCGGTTGAATTTTCTACCGCACTTTTCGCTTCCCTATTTTCTTTATCGGCTAAAAGTGCGGTCGTTTTTGGCAACGAATTTTCGCTTAAGTGCTCAGACTTTTTTTTTTCTGATGCACTAGGGCTTGGCATAGCCCCTAATTGATTCAGGCCTTCTAATGCATTAAGCACCGGCGAATTCACCAACGCTTCGGCGGGTTGTTCCAAAGATTGAGCCTGTGTAGTTTGAAGATTGGCTTGATGGGGAACATCTTGATGAATCGGCTGTTTTTTTGCCTGATAGTGTGCCTTGATAGCTTGAGACACTACCGGCATTTCAATGGCATGAACCGATTGTGCAGCGGATGGCATCGAAGATTTAGTAGCATTTTCTACCGCACTTTGCGCCGGTTCCGTAGCAATGACATGATTCACTAATTTCGGATGAAATGCCAAGGCACGCAATAGCACCATTTCCGCCCCCATGCGTGGCGTTGGTGCCAAGGTGAGTTCTTTTCGGCCAGTAACCAATACTTGATAAAAGAATTGCACATCTTCCGGTACAATATGCTTGGCTAAAAAACCAATTTGATTGGATTCATCAATATTCGGTTGTGGCAATAATTGTTGCATGGCGATTTTGTGTAAATTTTCCGCCACTTCCCGTAATAATTCATCCCAATCCCCAGCTTTATCGGCAACAGCATTCACCACCTGCATAAGTTTTTCGCCATTACCTTGTTGTAAGGCATAAATGATGTCGATAGCTTGACTTTCATCCAATAAGCCAAGCATCTCCTTTACCACGCTCAGCGTCACCTTGCCGTTACTCATGGCAATGGCTTGATCCGTTAAACTTAAACTGTCTCGAATACTACCTTGGGCTGCATTGGCTAACTTATCCAACGCCAGATCTTCAAACGGAATATTTTCCTGTTGCAAAATATCGGCCAAATGCGCAGAGATTTGTTGTGGCTCCAAAGCCTTCAAATGGAACTGCATACAACGGGACAAAATTGTCACCGGCAGCTTATGCGGATCTGTAGTGGCAAGCAGGAATTTCACATATTCCGGCGGCTCTTCCAAGGTTTTTAACAACGCATTGAAGGAATGGCGGGAAAGCATATGCACTTCGTCGATAAGATACACTTTATAGCGTCCAACCACCGGTTTGTATTGCACGTTATCCAGTAATTCTCGGGTATCTTCCACTTTCGTGCGGGAAGCGGCATCAATTTCGATTAAGTCAATAAAATTGCCTTCTTCTATGGCCTTGCAGTGCTCGCACTCACCACAAGGTTCGGCCGTCACGCCGTTGACGCAATTCAGTCCTTTAGCAAATAACCGAGCGATGGAGGTTTTGCCCACACCACGGGTGCCGGAGAAAAGATAAGCATGGTGCAAGCGATTTTCACGTAAACCATTTGCAAGTGCCGCCAAGACGTGCTGCTGCCCAATAACCTCGTTAAAGGTTTTTGGTCGCCATTTTCTTGCCAATACTTGATAACTCATGCTTTATCCTTGCTTGAATCATGCTAAAGAAGGCAAATTACTCGCCTTCGAAATTCACTAAAGTATAAGGTTCAACACCCAACCCAAGTAAACGTTGTTCGCCGCCTAAATCCGGTAAATTAATCACGAATGCGGCATATTTTACATCTCCACCAAGGCGTTGTACCAATTTAATGGTTGCTTCGACTGTACCGCCAGTTGCCAACAAATCGTCAATAACTAATACGTTATCGTTAGCTTGAATAGAATCCGTATGGATTTCCAAGGTATCTTGACCATATTCCAATTCATAGGATTGTGCAATGGTTTCACGTGGCAATTTACCCGGTTTGCGTACTAACACAAAAGGCACGTTTAGCGCTAAAGCCACGGGCGCCCCAAAAATAAAGCCACGAGATTCGGTGCCGATAACTTTGGTAATTCCTTTCGCTTTAACATGCTGCACGATGAGTTCAATTGCGGCATGAAATGCACTTGGATTTTCGACCAAGCTGGTGATATCACGGAAAATAATTCCCGGTTTCGGATAATTAGGAATTGATTTAATTGAAGATGCAATTAATGCAAGTTTGTTTTCCATTTTTTTACCTAAAAGTGCGGTCATTTTTGAACGCGGATTGAAATTATAAAACGGGCGGCATATTACCATAAAAAGGCGATTTGCCGAACATTAATGATAAAGATCTTCACCATTTTTTCTGGTACGCAACAGCTGCAAGATCCACACATATTGGACCGGAGTGGCAGTGACAAAACTTTCGATTTCTTCGTTCATGGCACGCGCCGACTGTTGCGGATCATCGCTTAAGGTCATTGGTGGATGAATTTCCATTTGGTACTTGCCCGCCTCGGCGTTATAACGCGGGAACATGGGAATTACTACCGCTTTCGCCAATTTCGCCATTTTATTGATGCCCGGCAGGGTTGCTTTGTACGTGGCGAAGAAATCCACATACACGCTCTGCTCTTCGCCAAAATCTTCATCCGGTAAATAATAGCCCATCTGACCCTGACGAATATGCGCTAAAAACGGTTTGATGCCATTTTGGCGGGCATGCATTTTGCCGCCGAAGCGTTCCCGCGCCAATGTCCAAAGCCAATCCACCAACGGGTTGCGGTGAGGGTTATACATAGATGTCATCGGAATGCCATGCGTGTGTAAAATAATGCCGGAGGCATCAATTGCCCAACCATGCGGCACCAACAAAATTACGTTTTTCCCCTGCTCTTTTGCCTGCTTGATGTGTTCAATGCCGATAAATTCACTCCGTTTTTGCAAATGTTTTTTAGAACGTACGGCAATTTCGCCAATACCTAACATTACTTGCGCCAACACGGCAAACATTTCATCAATCACCTGCTCGCGTTGTTGCTCCGTCCATTGAGGAAAACAATATTGCAAATTAATTTGCGCCCGTTTGCGTTGTTTTTTCGCTTTATGTCCGATAAACACGCCCAGTTTGGCAGCCAATTTATCACGCAGGCGAAAAGGCACGAAAGCCAGCAATAACAGTGCCAATATACCGAGCCAAACACCCCAGTATTTGGGTTTTAAATACGACCATGAAAAATGCGGCTCATAGCCGACACGTGCGGTTAAACGAATGTTCTGTTGAGAATCTGTCATAAAAAACTTTGCGGAAATTCACCGCACTTTATACCGTTAAAAATTAAACCAGCCTTGATCAAAGGCCATTTTTATCGTCATGATAAAAGACATGACCACCACCATTGGGCGAATTAAGGTTTTGCCTTTGGTCATGACCATTTTAGCGCCGAAATTTGCGCCAATAAATTGTCCTGCCATCATTACCAAGCCAACCGTCCATAAAATCTGTCCGCCGATTAAAAAGAAAATTAACGAAGCCAGATTAGACGTAAAGTTCATCACTTTGGCATGTGCGGTGGCTTTGGCTAAATTAAAACCAAGTAAAGTAACACAAGCCAAACTCATAATGGAGCCGGTGCCCGGACCAAAAAAACCATCATAAAATCCCATTAATGAGCCGATACAAAAAGCAAAGATGGGATATGATAGGCGCTGCTTACGATCTTCATCGCCTAATTTAGGCGTAAGTAAAAAGTATAAGCCGATGGCCAAAATGAGAAATGGCAGAATTTTCTTAATTAAGGAGGCGTCGATTAATTGGATCAAAATTGTGCCGGCTACAGAACCAAGAAAGATCATCAGCAAAATCAACCAAACTTCCGAAAATTTAACCGCTCTTTTGCGTAAAAAATATAAACTGGCTGAAAATGAACCGCCACAGGCTTGGAGTTTATTTGTGCCAAGAGCAGCAGCTGGGGGAATGCCTGTCATTAATAAGGCGGGAATCGTTATTAACCCGCCACCACCGGCAATCGCATCGATAAAACCGGCAATGAACGCTACCGCAAATAAAATGGCTAAAATATCAACCCCAAACTCCATATGTTACTCCAACCATTCGCTTCGATTTGGAGAGCTTAACACCTGTTGACATAAAAACGGTTCCGGAGGGGTGACTTTCGGTTTGCTTGGTGGCGCACCTGGCTTGGCGGGTTCAAACCAAGAATAAAGCTCCTCACCACAACCATCACCGGCTGGCACTGGTGCTTGATTTTCACAATACTGTGCTCCTTGCGGGCAAGCGATCCGCACATGGAAATGGGAATCGTGTCCGAACCAAGGTCGAATTTTATGTAACCAATGACGGTCAGTTCCGGCAGTTTCACAAAGTTTTAACTTAATTGCCGGATTCACGAAAATACGGGTGACTTTTGGATCTTCCGCCGCGAGTTTAATTAATTTTGCATGATTTGCATTCCAAATATTCTCATCCACCCGCTGTGCTTTACGATTTACCACCAATAACCCCTTACCGTCAGAGTTTAGCGCATCCGTATCAGACATTGCTCCCATGCGTAACCAAATATCCGCATCCAATCCCATCTGATGGCTGGCATGCCCTGTTAAAAAACGTCCGCCACCGGGCATGGCAATATCTCCCACCAACATCGTTGGCAAGCCTGCTACTTTAGCCCGCTCACCTAAACGTTGTAAATAACTAATCATATCAGGGTGGCCGTAATAACGGTTTTTATTCATGCGAATGACTTGATAGCCCACTCCCTTGTAAGGCAAGGGTTGTGCACCGATCAAACAGCCATTGGTATAACTTCCGATGGGTTGAGGTCTTCCGTCTTCTGCCGGAATCGGGCGCTTAATTTGTTGCCAATCTTGCGGTGCGGCAATCACTTGGGCGGTATAAAAAACGCCGCTAAAAATGACCGCACTTTTGAGGAATTCAAGTAACGTTTTTTTCATTTTATCGTCTCACTATGCTTATTTACACTGTGCCTTAAAACGTAATAAATGATCCAATAACACAATCGCCATCATGGCCTCGGCAATCGGCACAGCGCGAATACCAACACAAGGATCATGGCGACCTTTGGTAACGACCTCTACCGGTTCGCCATCAAGATTAATGGAACGTCCCGGAATGGTAATACTGGAAGTAGGTTTTAAGGCAATTGTGGCGACTATCGGTTGACCAGAGCTAATACCACCTAAAATACCGCCTGCATGATTAGAAAGAAAGCCTTCAGGTGTCATTTCATCACGATGTTGACTGCCTTTCTGTTCTATCACCGCAAAGCCATCACCAATTTCAACGCCTTTCACAGCATTAATGCTCATTAAAGCATGAGCAAGATCGGCATCTAAGCGATCAAACACAGGCTCGCCCAGCCCTGCAGGTACATTTTCCGCTACCACAGTGATTTTTGCGCCAATGGAATCACCTTGTTTTTTCAGTTCACGGATTAATTCATCAAACTTTTCCACCGCACTTTGATCCGGGCAAAAGAACGGATTGCTATTCACCTCTGCCCAGTCAATGTTTTCAATGGCTTGGGGTGCCATTTTTACCTCGCCGATTTGACTTAAAAAACCACGTACTTCGATACCGAATTGTTCACGCAAATATTTTTTTGCAATGGCTCCAGCGGCGACACGCATGGCTGTCTCACGAGCAGAAGAACGTCCACCTCCCCGATAATCACGAATACCGTATTTTTGCTGGTAGGTAAAATCTGCGTGCCCCGGACGGAAACGATCTTTAATGTCGCCATAATCTTGTGAGCGTTGATCCGAATTTTTGATGATCATGCCGATGCTGGTACCTGTCGTTTTACCTTCAAATACGCCGGACAAAATTTGTACTTCGTCATCTTCACGACGGGGGGTGGTGTAACGCGATGTTCCTGGTTTTCGACGATCCAAATCCGGTTGAATATCCGCTTCCGATAACGCCATATTTGGTGGTACGCCGTCAACGATACAGCCCAACGCAATGCCGTGGGATTCACCGAAAGTGGTCACGCGAAACAGTTGCCCGATAGTATTTCCTGCCATAATTTTCTCTCTTTACTGCAAATTACGATTTCACATCCACCAACGGCATCATCACACCGGTATCTTTATTCTTAATAAAGACATCAAGTTGGTTGAAAGCAATATCAATATTGTGTTCCGCAAATAATTCATTAATCCGTCGGTTTAATGCATCAATAGTGTTGATACGTTCGGAAAGTTGCCCTACATAAACGCGTAATTCATGATCCAATGTACTCGCGCCAAAACTTAGGAACAAAGCTCGTGGTTCCGGATCTTTCAATACGGAATGCTGTTCGTTTGCGGCTTGTAACAATAAACGTTTCACCAGTTCCAAATCGGAACCGTACGCCACGCCAATAGAAATCACCAAGCGGGTTACGGTATTAGAAAGTGCCCAGTTAATCACCTGCCCGGTTACAAAGGATTTATTTGGTACAATGACTTCTTTACGATCGGGGTCAATAAGAGTGATCGCACGAATGCGAATTTTTGCTACCGTACCACTGACATCATTAATAGTAACGGTATCTCCCACGCGAATCGGGCGTTCAAATAATAAGATGATACCTGACACGAAGTTCGCAAAAATTTCCTGCATACCGAAACCCAGACCAACGGAAAGTGCAGCAAACAACCATTGCAATTTCGACCACGACATCCCCAGTGTGGCGAATGCCCAAGCACTACCGATAGCCACCAAAATATAGGTTAATAACGTGTTGATGGTATAAGGCGTGCCCTGTGACAATTTTACGCGGGAGAACACAAGCACTTCCAAAATCCCCGGAATGTTACGCACCAAGATATAGGTAATCGCTACAATCACCAAGGCAACAATTAAATTGAATAACGAAATGCTTTCCGTCACCATCCCAGTCTCAGTGGTTGTCGTTTGTTGCCACAGCGTAATGTCTCGTAAATAACTTACTACAGTGACTAAATCCGACCAAACATAATAGAAAATAGCAAATAAGGCCGTCCATACAAACAAATCGGCAAATCTCATCAATTGGCTACGCACTTCATTTAGCGCTAAACCCTCTTCTTGTTCAGTGACCACCACAACATCATCAGATGATGTTCCGTCATTGGGTTCAACAGCTTTTTGTTGGAGTTTCTCCTGTAATCGACGATAGGCCAAGCGACGGGAGGCAACAGTAATAGCACGATACACCGTATGGCGGACAAGTGACCAAACGACCCACGCAATATAAGTATTAATCACATGAGAAATCAGGTTCAACGCGGTGTAATAATAGCCCAAGGCCACTAGCACGATTAATCCCACCGGCACTAAACGAAGCAAAATCCGAACGATTTTTAGAATCACTTTATCCCGATTATCTTGTGCACTATCACCAAAAGTTTTTACCGCTTTATTAAAACGCGGAGCAATAATCGCGACACAAAAACCAAGCGCTACAATCGTATTAATTTCACCTAGCACATCATTAGCCAATCCGCTGTCCATCACATTACTAAAAATTGACGTGTTAAGTAATAAAACTATAGCAACAATAATTCGCTTGGTAATGGATTGCAATTTCTCCGCGCCTTCTTGCGTAAAGCCAAAATGACGCACTAAAATGCCGTTCGGGCGCAACACCGCCAACACAAAACTAAAGAACCACCAATATCCCGCCATACTCAGTGACCATTGCCAAAATTCATTCGGATTTCTAAAGAAGAAAAATCCAATCATTTGACAAATGGCTAGGAACCATAAAGTCGCGGATAAAGACAGAATAGCCGTATAGAATAAAGCAATAGGCGTATGCCATTGGCTGTCGGAACGTAGTGTATTAATTTGGCCGTTGATTAATCCCAAGCGATGTTTAATTGCCGGTTTAAATTTAAAAATAATGCCGCCGATAACCACTAAAATAAAAACATAAGTCAACAAATACGGCAAATTATCAAAGTCGTTTGGAAAGCCTAATTTTTTGACAATACCGTCAAACTGGGTACTTAAAGACATCGGCAAGTTTTTAATCCAATCTAAATTAATCGGATTGTTGCTCTTTACCCAAAAACTCTGTTGATCCAATTTAGATTGAATCTGATCACTAATTTGCGTAATTTGCTGTTGTGTCAACTCTAATGAAATAGCAAGATTTAACTGATTATTCAATGACTTAATCAAATCCGAACCAATCTTGCGACGCTCAATTAACAAATTAATAAATTGTGTTTTTTCCGCCGCGCTGAAAGTTTGATTCTCATCCTGCTGGATTCTTTCAATATAGCTATCTAAGTCATAGAGTTCATTACGTTTTTGCGTAATATCAAAAATCTGCACGCGTAAATCGGCAATTTGCTTGGAGAGGCCTTGAATGTTTAAATTTGTCGGTAATTTTTGCTTTTGTTGCTGAATAATCCTCGATAGCACCAATGTGCCCTGTAAAGAACTGATTTGGTCATCAATCGTACGTTGGGTTTGCGTCAGATTATCCAACACATTACGCATCCGCAGCTCATCTTGCGTAAGCGTGTTGGTTTTTTCTGTTTGTTCCAACAAATATTTGCTAAGCTGTGCATTACGCTCCAATTCTTTTTGAATAAACTCATTTTTGACTGCATTTTGACTTTGTTGCTGAACTTGATCGACTTGATTTTGCGTTTGCTCTAAATTTTTTTGGTTGATAACTTCCTGAATCACTGCCAATTGTTGCTGTTGCACTTGTACGCGAACGCTTAATAAATCATAACGGCTCTGATACAACACCGTGAGCTGATCGCTATTCTTCAACAGAATTTGGTTATAGGTATTTTTCAAATCGATTAGTTGTAATTCCAACTGATACTGCTGCTTCAAAACACTTGAGATGCCACTATTGCTAAGTTTTTGATTAAGCTCTTGAGTGCGCTTTAGATTTGCAGTTAATGTGGTTTGCGCCCGCTCGGAAACAGAGCTTTGCCCCGCCAATTGACCATTCGCGACACTTAATGCCGCCTGGGTCTCCTGCTGTTGATTGGTTAATTTTTCAAGCTGAGCCTGCAAATCAGCCAAGGTACGAGACTGATAATCCTCTGCTTTGGCGGTGTTAAGTTGCTTCTTGAGATTTTGTAACTCACTGTTATTTTTTTGAATTTCGGCATCAGCGCCATTAATCGTATTTTGCAATGCATCATTGTTTTTTTGTTGAGCTTGAATTTGTTGCAACAAATCTAATGAAGTTTGCAAGCTGTCAATCAACGCCTTTTTCTCATCGCTATCGGCCATTTTATTTGCCGCAGCAAGATCCGCTTTAAGGCTTTTTTCCGTCGGCAATGCGTTGTTATTTTGATCAGCAAATGCACTTTGCGACACAGCCACATTCAACACAAATGCGGCGCAAAGTGCGGTTAAAAAATACGATATTTTCATAGTTATCCTAATTGCTTTGCCAGCCAATCTGCCAGCACTTTCCGTGAAATCTTAATTGCACCGCAGACCAAATCCGACGGCAGTGGATAATAGGCAACGGGCTGTTTAAAACGTTCCAACCGCCCGTGTAAAAATTCTTGCAGATTTTTGACCGCACTTTGATTGAATATCTCTTTAAATTCAACCACCGCGACCGGCCGTTGCCCAAATTCTTTGTCACTAATGGGCAACACAAACACTTGACGAACCAGGTCTGATTGTAAAATCTTTGCTTCAATTTCCTCCGGCTGAATATTTTCGCCGCCGGAAATGAACATATTATCAATTCGTCCTAAAATCACAAGTTCATCATCAACCCAAGCCCCTTTATCTTTGGTAGCAAACCAACCTTGTTCATTTAGCAAAGACACCACTCGTCCCTGTTGCCAATAACCTAACGCCACCCCGGCACCGCGTAGCCAAATTTCATCATTCACCAACTGATATTCCCGTCCGTTTAAAGGTCGGCCAACACCATTTTTTCCATCATAAACCTTAGCAAAAACGGTGGAAGCCATTTCCGTCATACCATAGCCGGCATAACTTTTGACTCCGACGGACTTTAGCGCTTGCGTAAGCGCAAGGGGAATTTGTGCGCCACCAAGCAACACCGCTTGAGTCTGAAAGGTGCTTCGATTTTCGCTGAGATAATGCAACCAGCGTTGCACCTGTGTCGGCACCAACGAGACGTGAGAAACCTGATTGATCGAGACATAAAAATCCTCACCGGGCAACACCAATGTGGCTCCGCTCACCAACCAACGCCATACAATGCCTTGTCCCGACACATGATATAAAGGCAAAGACAACAACCACGAGTGCTCTGCTGTGAAATCCATCAAAGCGCACACTCCTTTGGCATTATCTAAGTGTGCCCGAACCGAATGCACAACCGCTTTTGGCAAGCCGCTAGAGCCGGAGGTTAACGTCATGGTCGCAGGTTGTGTATCATCAAATTTGAAATCGTGGCAATGGTCAATTTCCAGGGCTTGCGTCATTGCCTGGGTTAAGGTGAAAAAACGTTTGAAAAATTGACCGCACTTGAGTGGCTCAAACGCTGTTTCAGACGGCTCGGATATCAAGAAAAACTCAATGTCATTTACACGACACAGCTCAAGGATTTTTTCCGTTGGAAACATCGGGTTTAGGGGAAGCACCCGAGCACCAAGCTGAATCGCCGCCAAATAAAACAGAACCAGTTCAAGACTATTTTTCCCGCATAACGCAATGCCGCTTTGTTTGGTTACACCTTGTTGTGCAAGATAGGAGGAAAGAGCTTGGAGCGTTGTCGCAAGCCGACGCCATGTAAAAGTTTCGCCCTGCAAAACTTGCAAGGCGATTCGTTCGGAAAACAATGGTGAATTGGAAAAACAACGCCAAGGCGGGATCATTACTAATTCGCCGTAAAATATGACCGCACTTGTTCGATTAATTCTTCCGGCAAATGCATAGACTGCATCGCACCTTCCAACATTAACATTTTGCGACCGCTGTTTGTGTTGGTTATCACCCAATATGGCGTGTCAGGAATTTGTTTCGGTTTGGTATGATTCCCCGCCATTAGCAGAGTACCTTCATCACGGGCGAAATAAACACGGGTGCGCCCTTGTAGAGATTCGGTAGCAAGCGCAAAACCTTCCGGATTGGTGCGGTATAAAATTGTCAAAATATTTAAAAAACGAACAACCGCTTTGTTTTCCTGTTTGAATTCTTCAGAATTTAACAAAGATTCCAATTTCGTAATGGTTTTTTGCATGACTTCGTCAGATTGTTTTCTGATCACCGGTTTGTTGATTTCTTCTTCAAAAACGGTTGGTTGCTCGGTCACCTGCGTTTGTTCATTCGAAGAAGATGGTGTAAGACCGGATTGATTTTCCGATAAGTTAACATAAGCATTGCGCGGAGAAAGATTTAATAAACGGCGCAAAATATCCGACGCACTTTCGCCAATAGATTGCGTATTGCCGGCAATGTATTGATAAAGCTCTTCATCGACTTCAATAATTTTCATTTTATCTCTCCACTTGCTTGATCTATTTAATCTTTTGGCACATTATAGCGGGCTATTAACAAATTCTCTAGACAAAAATTCACGCCATGCAAAAATTACTCAATTTCCAATTTCATGAATTAAAACAAGCAATTAACAAGCCTGTATTGGTTTTTATTCATGGTTTATTCGGCGATATGAATAATTTAGGCGTGATAGCCCGTGCATTTAGTGATGATTACGCCATTTTACGCGTGGATTTACGCAATCACGGACAAAGTTTCCATAGCGATGAAATGAATTATGATGCAATGGCGGAAGATGTGTTTGCAGTGATTCAATCTTTATCCATTAAAAAAGTGGTGCTTATCGGACATTCTATGGGTGGTAAAACAGCAATGGCGCTGGCGGCATCACACCCGAAAATGGTGGAAAGTTTGGTCGTCATTGATATTGCGCCGGTCGTTTATGGTAATCATGGCCATGATTCGGTATTTGCCGGATTATTTGCGGTCAAAGCCGCCCAACCGCACACCCGTCAAGAGGCTAAACCGATTTTGGCACAACACATTGAAGATGAAAGCGTGCAACAGTTTATGCTGAAATCGTTTGATGGCGAATCCCCCGAGCGCTTCCGTTTTAATCTGACCGCACTTAAACAAAATTATGCCAACCTTATGGGGTGGCACACCCGCCATATTCCACAACCTTGCTTGTTTATCAAAGGCGGTAACTCCTCTTATATCTTGCCACAATATAAGTCACAAATTATCAAACAATGCCCACAGGCAAACGCCTTTATCATTAATGGTAGCGGTCACTGGGTGCATGCGGAAAAACCGCAGTTTGTCATTCGTGCAATAGCAAATTTTTTAGATAAAATTGATAGTCAATACGAATCTAAATAAAATTTCATTTGCCTTTGAATTATGGTATAGTTTCCTACCAATTTGGTTGTAGCTTATCATTATCACTTCCTAAATAATTCTTTTTATTAAAGGAAGTAAATTTACACGCCAGTGGTTAAAAAAATGGCAAAACAAGATTCTGACTGCATTACTTTAGATTTATTTAGCGATATTCGCAAAGTTGGACGTCCGAAAACTAATCCACTGACCCGAGAACAACAGATTCGTATCAATAAACGCAATCAATTAAAGCGCGATAAATCTAGTGGGTTAAAACGTGTTGAGTTAAAGTTGCATGAAGGTCTGGTTCAACAATTAGAAGATTTAGCATCAACTCTGAATGTTAGTCGTTCCGAATTAATTGTCACGATTTTGCAAGATTATTTTAAAATTGAAAAATAGGTAAAAAAGAAATGGCTGTTGTTGGCTTATTTTATGGTAGTGATACCGGCAATACAGAAAACATTGCTAAAATGATTCAAAAGCAATTAGGTAGTGATTTAGTTGATATTCGCGACATCGCAAAAAGCAGCAAGGAAGATATTGAAGCATATGATTTCTTGCTTTTCGGTATTCCAACTTGGTATTACGGCGAAGCGCAATGTGACTGGGACGATTTCTTCCCAACGTTAGAACAGATTGATTTTACGGATAAATTGGTCGCCATTTTCGGTTGTGGAGACCAGGAAGATTACGCAGATTATTTCTGCGATGCGATGGGAACTGTGCGCAACATTGTTGAACCGCATGGCGCGATTATTGTAGGAAACTGGCCAACCGAAGGGTACACCTTCGAGTCTTCTCAAGCATTAATTGATGACAATACATTCGTCGGTTTATGTATTGATGAAGATCGCCAACCGGAATTAACGTCTGAACGTGTGAATAAATGGGTTAAACAGGTCTACGATGAGATGTGTTTAGCTGAATTAGCTTAATAGCAAAAAAGGAGCTGTTATGTCTGAAGAAAACATTAAACTATTAAAAAAAGTGGGATTGAAAATCACAGAACCGCGTTTAACCATTTTAGCCTTAATGCAAAAACATCACGATCAGCACTTTTCTGCCGAAGATGTCTATAAAATGCTTTTGGAAAATGGTGAAGATATCGGTTTAGCCACAGTTTACCGTGTATTAAATCAGTTTGATGAAGCGAAAATCTTAATTCGTCATAATTTTGAAGGTAACAAATCGGTTTTTGAATTAGCCCCAACACAACACCACGATCACATTATTTGTACCGATTGTGGAAAAGTGTTTGAATTTAATGATGAATTAATTGAAAATCGCCAAAAAGAAATCAGTAAACAACACGGCATTGAGCTTTCCAGCCATAGCCTGTACCTTTACGGCAAATGCAGTGACATTAATCACTGTAGCGAAAACAATAAAAAATAATCTAAAAAAGGTGGTTTCAGAACCACCTTTTCGTTTTTAAAAACACATCAAAATCAGACCGCACTTTACTTTATTAAATCAAACGTCGTTAAGCGAAAAGCCGCCATATAATTGGCACTCACATCGTTATTTAACCAAAAATTTCCGCTTAGCGGATTATAGTGATACCCCACCATCTCAACGCATTCTAATCCTGCCTTATCCGTCCAAGCCAATAATTCGGCCGGCTGAATAAACTTATCATAATCATGAGTGCCTTTCGGCAACATTTTCAGCACATACTCAGCGCCCAACACGACCAACGCCCAAGCTTTTAATGTTCGATTAATGGTAGAAAAAAATAAGACGCCATTGGATTTTAATAGCCTGGCGCAATTTTCAATAATTGATGCGGGATCCGGCACATGTTCTAACATTTCCATACAGGTAATCACATCAAAGCCAAATTCTGCCTACTCATTTTCTGCTAAAAGTGCGGTCTGTTTTTGCAAAATATTTTCACATAACTGTTCCAATGGTAATTTGTTGATAGTCAATCTTCAGCCCCTGTTCTTCGGCGTGTGTTTTAGCCACAGCCAAAGGTGCTGAAGACATATCAATACCGGTAACAAAAGCGCCTTGTTTTGCCATTGATTCTGCAAGAATACCGCCTCCGCACCCGACATCCAAAACACGCTTGCCAGCCAACCCGCCGGCTTGTTGCAAAATGTAGTTTAAACGTAGTGGGTTTAGCTGATGAATAGGCTTGAAATCACCGTTTGGATCCCACCAACTTATTGCCATTTTTTCAAATTTATCAATTTCTTGCTGATCAACATTCATGATTATGCTCCACTTTTTACATAATGTGCCTAGTGTAGCAAAAACACTAAAAATATCCTAAAAAACGACCGCACTTTTATGCAATCCGATGCAAGATTTTCGCAATTTTTCTTAGGGAGAAAAGCCCTTTTGTGCTATAATCACGCCAATTTTTTCACGATTAAATTTAATGATTAGGAAGTTCTAAATGACTGATTTAGTCCAAGATATTACGCCGGTGAGTATTGAAGAAGAATTAAAATCTTCATACCTTGATTACGCCATGTCTGTTATTGTGGGGCGTGCGTTACCTGATGTGCGTGACGGTTTAAAACCAGTACACCGCCGCGTATTATTCGCCATGCATGAAGGCGGCAATGCCTACAACAAACCTTATCGTAAATCTGCCCGTATTGTGGGCGATGTTATCGGTAAATACCACCCGCATGGCGACAGCGCAGTATATGACACTTTGGTGCGTATGGCGCAACCTTTCTCACTGCGTTATATGTTGGTAGACGGTCAAGGTAACTTCGGTTCGGTGGATGGTGATGCGCCGGCGGCAATGCGTTATACGGAAGCCCGTATGACCAAAATCGCCCATGAATTATTGGCAGATTTAGACAAAGAAACCGTGAATTTCGTGCCGAACTACGACGGTTCCGAACAAATTCCTGAGGTGTTACCGACTAAAGTCCCGGCCTTACTGGTTAACGGTTCTTCCGGTATTGCAGTGGGGATGGCAACTAATATTCCGCCACACAATTTAGGCGAAGTATTAGACGGGTGCTTGGCTTATATTGAAAATAACGATATCACTATTGATGAATTAATGAGCCACATTCCCGGTCCGGATTTCCCAACAGCAGCCCTAATTAACGGCCGTAAAGGCATTGAAGAAGCCTATAAAACCGGCCGCGGTAAAATTTATGTGCGAGCAAAAGCCGAAATCGAAACCGATGAAAAAGGCCGTGAAACCATTATTGTTAACGAAATTCCTTACCAAGTTAACAAAGCCAAATTAATCGAAAAAATCGCCGAGTTCGTCAAAGAGAAAAAAATCGAAGGCATTAGCGGTCTGCGTGATGAATCAGACAAAGACGGTATGCGTATCGTTATCGAAATCAAACGTGATGCCGTAGGTGAAGTGGTCTTAAATAACCTTTATGCGCTCACCCAAATGCAAGTGACTTTCGGCATCAACATTGTGGCCTTAGATCACGGCCAACCTAAATTATTAAATTTAAAACAATTAATCGAAGCTTTTGTTTTACACCGTCGTGAAGTGGTGACACGCCGTACTATTTTTGAATTGCGCAAAGCGCGTGAACGTACGCATATTTTGGAAGGCTTGGCCATTGCCTTGGCAAACGTCGATCCGATTATTGAGCTTATCCGCCAAGCACCAAACCCGGAAACAGCCAAACGCGAATTAATTGCCCGTCCATGGCAACTTGGTCATGTTGCCGATATGTTGGCCACAGCAGGTGTGGATGCGGCTCGTCCGGAAGATTTGGATGAACAATACGGTATTCGTGACGGTTTGTATTATTTAACCGAAGTTCAAGCTCAAGCCATTTTAGATCTTCGTCTACAAAAATTAACCAACTTAGGCCACGACGAGATTCTTGATGAATACAAAAAATTGTTGGAAGCCATTGGCGAATTGCTTCGCATTTTGCGTAGCCCGGAACGCTTAATGGAAGTTATTCGAGAAGAATTGGAACAAATCCGCGAACAATTTAATGACCCACGCAGAACGGAAATTACGGCCGCTTCCGGTGATATTAATTTGGAAGATTTAATCGCACAGGAAGACGTAGTTGTTACTCTTTCCCACGAAGGTTATGTGAAATATCAACCGATTACCGATTACGAAGCACAACGTCGCGGTGGCAAAGGTAAATCGGCAACGAAGATGAAAGAAGAAGATTTCATCGAAAAACTATTAGTTGCGAACACTCACGACACGATTCTCTGTTTCTCCAGTCGTGGACGCTTATATTGGCTGAAAGTGTATCAACTTCCACAAGCCAGCCGTGGTTCACGCGGTCGTCCAATCGTCAATATTTTGCCGTTAGGGGAAAATGAACGAATTACGGCGATCTTACCGGTAACCGCATATGAAGAAGATAAATTCGTCATCATGGCAACCGCCGGCGGTGTGGTGAAAAAAATCGCCTTAACCGAATTCAGCCGTCCGCGTTCCAGCGGGATCATCGCCTTGAATCTGCGTGATGAAGATGAGTTGATCGGTGTGGATATTACCGATGGTAGCAACGAAATCATGTTATTCTCCTCTCAAGGCCGTGTAGTTCGTTTCAGTGAAACCGCCGTACGCGCAATGGGGCGTTTAGCTACCGGTGTTCGCGGGATAAAATTGGCTCTCACCAATGATCTAAGTGACGACGAAAGTGCGGTAGAAATTGAAGATGTTTCTGATGACAATGCGGAAGAAACATTAGATTTGAATATCGACAAAGTTGTCTCTTTGGTGGTGCCGAAAAATAATGGAGAAATCCTCACGGCAACGCAAAATGGTTATGGGAAACGAACCAAATTGGAAGAATATCCAACCAAATCCCGTAACACTAAAGGTGTGATTTCCATTAAGGTGAGTGAGCGTAATGGCAAAGTCGTTGCCGCGACACAAGTGATCGATACTGACCAAATCATGTTGATTACTGATGCAGGAACCCTTGTTCGTACACGCGTCAGCGAAGTCAGCATTGTGGGACGTAACACACAAGGGGTTCGCCTCATCCGCACTAGCGAAGATGAACATGTTGTCAGCCTAGAGCGCATCTGTGATGTAGATGATGACGAAGGCGAACAGGAAAGTGCGGTTGAAAATACCGAAGAATAACGATATTAAGTTATTTCTATTTCAAGGCAGTAGTGTTTTACTACTGCCTTTAATGTTGGAGTGAAAAATGGGAATTTATCTAACTTATACGCATATCCTTTGCGCATTCTTAAGTTTAGGATTATTGCTTGTTCGTGGAGGTATGCAATTAAGCCAAAAAGACTGGCGTAGCATAAAACTCTTGAAAATCTTACCGCACTTAGTAGATACACTCTTAATCTTAAGCGGTGTGATTATGTTGGTCATGTTCAACTACGGTTTACCAATTTGGATTATCATCAAAATCCTTTTATTGGTAGGTTATATTGTGTTCTCAGCAAAATATTTCAGTAAGAAAAATCCGTCATCTAAGCCATTGTTTTTCTTTCTTGCCCTGATTTCACTCATTGCAACAATTTTACTGGGATATTTTCACTAGAAATAAAAAAGTGGGTTTAGTACCCACTTTTTTTCATTTTAACCACCGGCTAATTTCACTTTATAGCCTTTTTGTTCCAGTAGCTGTTTCAGTAAATCACGTTTCTCACCCTGAATTTCAATAGTGTGGTTTTTTACCGCCCCTCCGCAACCACAACGTTTTTTTAACTCTGCCGCAAGTAATTTTAATTCGGTTTCGGCAAGCCCCAAGCCTGTGATAATACTAACACCATTGCCTTTTCGTCCGCTTTTTTGCAACTGAATACGTACAACGCCATCGCCTTGCGGTACTTGCTCTTGAGGCTTCTCGGACTTAATGCGTCCTACCTCTGTCGAATAAACTAAATGACTTGTCATGATAATTTAAGCAATAGACGCATTAATAGAATTTAAAACCTCAACCGGATTTTCGGCTTGTGTAATCGGACGACCAATCACCAGATAGTCTGCTCCGGAACGAATAGCAGCCGCAGGCGTCATGACACGACGTTGGTCACCAAAATCCGTCCCAATCGGGCGAATACCCGGTGTGACTAATTTAAAATCGGGTCCACAATTATTACGTAAAATTTCTACTTCTTGCGGAGAACATACCACGCCATCTAATCCCGCACGTTGAGTTAAATTCGCCAAGCGAATAACATGCTCCATCGGGGACGAATTAATGCCAATTTGCAATAAATCCAAATCTTCCATACTGGTTAACACAGTCACTCCAATAAGCAATGGCGCCTCTTTGCCATAAGGTTCAAGAATTTTTTTAGCTTCTTCCATCATGCGTAAACCGCCACTGGCGTGTAAGTCTACCATCCAAACCCCTAAATCGGCGGCAGAACACACTGCTCTTGCTACCGTGTTTGGGATGTCATGGAATTTTAAATCAAGGAAAACATCAAAATGACGACTATGTAGCTGTTTCACAAAACTCGTGCCAAGGGTAGTAAACATTTCTTTTCCCACTTTTAAACGACAGGTTTGCGGATCAAACTGATCAACCAATGCCAAGGCATCGGTTTCTTTTTCATAATCTAATGCAATAATGACTTTATTCGTCATAGTTTTCTCCTTATAAATAAAGCTGGCTAGCCCCTAATTATGTTCAATTGAGCTAGCCGGTTTAATCGTTTCCCATTGGCGACAAGAAGGGCAACACCAAATTAATTTGTGAGTTTGATAACCGCAATTCCTACAACGATAACCAAAAGTTTGCTTAATCCGCTCACCCACCATTTTATGTAACAGAATCAAACTGTCTTTTCCTCGGCCTTTCTCTGCGTCATTAATTTGATATTGAATAAAACGATGAAAAATTAGTGTCGCCGGATTCTGCTGTAGTTGTTGGTAAAGCTGAAGCTGTGCGGCGGCAAAACCATCCTTTTCTTCAATTAAATCCGCTAACATTAAAGCTACCGCACTGTTATTATTTTCGCGGCTTGCCTTAATTAAAAATAATTCAAAATTATCCAATTGGTTTAGTTGTTGATAGCAGAATTTTAAACTGTGTAATACCTCGCCGATATAAGCGGCATTTTGCGTTAAAATATTTTCTAAAATATCTACCGCACTTTTGTACTCTTTCTGTTTAATATATAAATCCGCTAACATCATTGACGCCCGAACGCAATTCGGTGAAACCTTGAGGGCTTGTAACAAAATTTGTTTTGGCTCTTCTTTGCTTTCATCAGGCAGATTTTGCACATATTCACAATAATAGTGAGCCAATTCAATTCGATTACTATTCGGTGAAATTTTCACCAATTTTTCAGCGACATTAATGGCCTTTTTCCATTCTTTCGTTTTTTGATAAATTACCGCAAGCTGTTGTAACGCTCCCTCAGCAAATTCCGGTTCATCCACCATTAAAATATAAAGATGTTCGGCCCGGTCAAAAAAACCAACGGCCATAAAATCTCGGGCTAACTGTTGCTTAGCCAGTAATTTCTGTTCGAATGTATAATTAGGACTGTTATCCAAAGCTTGATGAATACGCAATGCGCGATCCACTTCGCCTCGAGAACGAAATAAATTACCCAAAGTTAACTCAGCTTCAAACTGTGAATTACTGTCAATTTCATTTTCGTTTTCTTGCTTTTGCAACATATCCAAAAATAAATCGACGGCTTTCTCGGTTTGATTAGCTAAAAGGAAATTAACTCCGGTAACATAATCTCGGGAGAGCTTATTACTGACATCTTCCTGATCTTTTTTTGCACTACGATGACCCATATACCAACCATACGCGGCAGCAATCGGCAAAAGAAGGAAGAGTAATTCAAGCATTATTGAGAAACCTTATCTCTGCTGGTCGTTAACTCGTTAATTTGTTGGGTTTGACGTTTGATTTGACGATTTAATGCGATATTTTTAAGTTTTAATTTGAGGTAGAAAAAACCGGTGATAAACCAACCGAGGATGAGACCCAAACCGAATAAAATAGCAACTAAGGTAGAAAGTTGGAATTGGCTTTGTGCAAAGATGTAATTGAAGGTAATTACCTGATCGTTGTTAGCCCCCACGGTAACAGCAACTAAAATGATAGCCAAGACGATGATTAATCCCAAAATATATTTAATCATTTGGTTTCTCCTTGAAATAAAGTTGTTGCCCATTATGCCAAAAATGAGTACAAAAAACGACACTTAAAAGTGCCGTTATGAAAAAGTTAGTTAAATAAATTATGCGTAAACGTCAACACGTTCTCTTAGCTCTTTGCCTGCCTTAAAATACGGCACGCATTTTGCCTCTAATTTAACTTGTTCACCAGTTTTAGGATTACGCCCTATGCGAGGTTGACGACAATGTAAAGAAAAACTACCAAATCCGCGTACTTCAATACGTTCGCCACTTTCTAATACATATGACATTTGTTCTAAAATTGCTTTTACCGCTTCTTCAACATGTTTAACGGGAATGTTGCTATTTTTTTTCACTAAAAGTTCAATAAGTTCTGACTTTGTCATACTATTCTCCTAACTCTTTATGAACCGGCATATTGCTATGCCGGTTTTATTAATAAAGTGAATTATTCACCTTTAGCTGCTTTGAAGGCTTCGGCCATTGCATTTGGAATAGCAACTTCTTCTTGCTTATTCACGTTTGCCACAGCAGCTGCTTCTTCAGCTTGATCTTTCGCACGAACAGATAAGTGAACGATACGTGCTTTACGATCCACACCGGTGTATTTCGCTTCAACAACATAGCCTGCAGCAACTTCATTAGTTAAATCGGCTGCGCGGATATAACCTTCAACACCGCCATCTAATTCAACTTTAGCGCCTTTTGCATCAGCTTCAACAACTTTAGCGTTTAATACCGCGCCTTTTTTGTTGATTGCTACGAAGTTATTAAACGGATCTTCTTCAAGTTGTTTAATACCTAAAGAAATACGTTCTTTCACTGCATCAACTTGTAATACAACGGCAGCAACTTCGTCACCTTTCTTGTAGTTACGAACAGCTTCTTCGCCTTGAACGTTCCAAGAAATGTCAGATAAGTGGACTAAACCGTCAATGCCACCTTCTAAACCGATAAAGATTCCGAAGTCGGTGATAGATTTGATCTTACCAACAACTTTGTCACCTTTGTTGTGAGTTTCAGCGAATTGAGTCCATGGATTTGGTTTGCACTGTTTTAAACCTAAAGAAATGCGACGACGTTCTTCATCGATTTCCAATACCATAACTTCAACTACATCACCTAAGCTAACCACTTTAGATGGGTGGATATTTTTGTTAGTCCAATCCATTTCAGAAACGTGAACTAAACCCTCAACACCGTCTAAAATTTCAACGAAACAACCATAGTCGGTTAAGTTAGTCACTTTACCGGTTAATTTGCTGTTTACAGGGTGGTTTTCAGCGATTGCAGCCCAAGGATCTTGGCCTAATTGTTTTAAGCCTAAAGATACGCGGGTACGATCTTTGTCAAACTTCAATACTTTAACAGTGATTTCATCACCAACGTTCACGATTTCGCTTGGGTGTTTAACACGTTTCCAAGCCATGTCGGTAATGTGTAATAAACCGTCAACACCGCCTAAATCAACGAATGCACCGTAGTCGGTCAAGTTCTTAACGGTACCTTTAACTTCAGCACCTTCAGACAAGTTCGCTAATACTTCTTCACGATCTTGGCTGCTTTCAGATTCGACTACTGCACGACGGGAAACAACAACGTTGTTACGTTTTTGATCAAGTTTGATTACTTTAAATTCTAATTCTTTGCCTAATAAGTGATCAGCATCACGAACCGGACGGGTATCAACCAATGAGCCTGGTAAGAATGCACGAACACCGTTTAACTCAACTGTGAAGCCGCCTTTCACTTTACCGTTCACTAAACCAAGCACAGTCGCTTGTTCATCGTAGGCTTTTTCCAATACAATCCAAGCTTCGTTGCGTTTAGCATCTGAGCGAGAAACAACTGTTTCACCAAAACCGTCATCTACCGCTTTAAGCACTACATCAACAACGTCACCAACTTGAACTTCTAATTCGCCTTGCGCATTAAAAAATTCTTCAGCAGGAATTGCAGATTCGGATTTAGAACCGGTATCTACAAGAACGTAGCCTTTTTGGATAGCAACGATGGTACCTTTAACGACTGCGCCTTGACGGGTTTCAAGGCCTTTCAATGACTCTTCAAAGAGTTGAGCAAAAGATTCTGTCATAATTAATCTTCAATTTTAAATAAATAACGTCCACTTCCAATCCATAAAAAGTGGGGCTGATGATAATGTTCATTCATCCGTGAATAAACCGTAAAATTTTAAACCTTAATATCAAGACGCTGTTGAATATAAGTCAGCGCCTGCTCAATAACTTCATCAATAGTTAACGATGTACTATCAAGCAAAAACGCATCTTCAGCAGGTTTTAAAGGGGCAACGGCACGATTTCTATCGCGCAAATCACGCTCTTTTATCTCGGCTAAAATCTGTGCAAAGTTACCACTAATCCCTTTATTTTGCAACTGGTTATACCGTCTTTTTGCACGCTCTTCCGCGCTGGCGTCTAAAAATAGTTTTACTTGCGCATCAGGAAACACCACCGTTCCCATGTCACGGCCATCGGCGATTAAACCATCATTTTTCGCAAAATCCTGCTGAAGTTGTAGTAATGCGGCACGAACTTGCGGGAAAACCGCTACTTTTGATGCAGCATCCGCAACCTCTTGTGTACGAATCAAACGGCTTACATCCATACCGCCTAATAACACATTCACTTCACCGTCTTGCGGTACAAATTGAATATCTAAATGACGGGCAAACTCCGCCAATTCCGTTTCATTGGTTAAATCCGCATTGCGTTTTAATGCTGCCAATGCGGTCACGCGATAAATCGCCCCGGAATCCAACAATGCAAAGCCTAGTTTTTCTGCCAAGGCATAACATAACGTACCTTTACCGGCGCCGCTTGGTCCGTCCACCGTAATAATTTTATTCATGGGTATTCTCTGTAAAAAGGGATTGAATATCGGCTGTCATCTTGTCAAACATCTCATAGCGTTTACGGTACATAGACCGCTTTTTACTCTGAATATCCTCCAACGGACGACGCTCAAGTGCGGTCGGAATTTGCCAATAATTTTCAGTCAACTTCCCCTCATTTTCCTGCCAAAATTCATCATAATTAAACAATAACTTTGCTGAATCATTCCAACGGTATTTCGCCTGATTTTTATGCGGAATGCCTTCTAAACGACAATTCAACTGTGTGGCTAATAATTTAAAGGCATTGACCAACATAAACATCGGTCGCACACCGTGTAATGATTTGGTTGCCACTCGAACCAGCTCTTGCGCCTCTTCGCCCTTTGGCCCCTGAATGGACGCCACCAATAGTCGATTGCCTGACAAAAATGTAAAACTGGCGGAATAAATCGTACGCTGATCACTGTCGGTTAATCCAACCGCAAAAAATCCTTCATAAGGATCAATATCATTTAAACGTAATTGCAATGCCAACGTTTCCGTCAACTGTGATAACAATATCGGTTGTTGGGCAATCAACGTTTCACATAAGGCTTTGCCAAACTTCGCTTCTACCACTGCAAAATTCGTTTGAATAGCCTGTAAACGTTGTGTTGAATTAAAACGCTTATCGCAATACTGACTTAACAACGTATTCACCCGATAAGGATGCTGAGTAAAAATAGGCTGCCACAACGGGTTGGCTTGAATAAACTTGACCAATGCCGAACATTGTTCGGCAAAAAACAAACGACGCGCCCCATAGCGCAACCCTTCCCGCAATAATTTTAATTTTCGTTTTTCATAAGGAAACATTTCATGAAACGTCGGAAAATGGGACATTGCCATCATAAACCCCATAAAAATCAATTCAATAAATTAAGTGTCGGATTATAGCAAAAAGCCTTGTCGTTTTAAATGCGCCCATGCACCGTAAAAACACGAGGAAAAACCACTGCACTTAATTTGTCACGTCCCTAAAACATGAGCCCAATTAATTAACTAAAAAGCCACCCTGGACCTTTCACTACGTAAGGTAGTCAAAATTACAAAATTTTATATCAAATATTTTATAAATTTATTATTTACATTAAGCCAAACAAAAATATAATGCGAATCGTTTTTATTTATGGCCAGAATCAGAGGAAACACTATGTATAAAAAAACCAAGATCGCATTTTTCATTTGTACGGCGCTTTACGCACAGCATGTTCTTTCGGAAGAAAAATCAACAAATAAATCCAATATGTTACCGGAAATTATAGTATATGGAGATAGTAATAAATCCCTTTCCTCCACCCAGGCTGTTACTTCCAATGAGATGGAAAAAATACCGACAACCAATAATAACATCACCGATTATCTACGTTCCAATCCGCACATTCGTTATGAAGACAGTGACCAAAATGGTTTTCAGCTCGGCGAAATTAAACCACAAAATATCTCAATTAATGGAGCCGATGCAAACCAAACTGCTTACTTTGTCGATAACGTAAACGTAAATAATGATTTAACCGTCGATAACGAAATCTTTGATGGAGCCATGCAGGTTGTTCCGGGTATTAGTAATACGCAAGCTTATTTTTTTGATGCATCTATGCTATCAAAAGTCGAAGTTCACGATAGTAACATTTCCGCAAGTTTAGGTGGTTTCATGGGAGGCGCAGTCGTAGCTAAAACCAAACAATATAATGGTAAAGACGGTGTTTCACTAAAATATCGCACCACCAACTCCGGTTGGGCAAAAATTAATGCAGATAGCTCAGCAAAAACTCTTTTAGATAAAATTAGACCTGATGCTGGCGGTGTTGCCGAATTTCAACCTAAATACCATAAACAGACGTTCAGCATCATGGCAGAAAAAGGCTTAACGGAAAATTTGGGCATGGTGATCGGTTACAGTAAACGCCACGCCCGCATTCAACAGAATAGATTAATTGGTTATGCTCCCGACGTTAAATTAGACAAGCAAAATCATAAACGCGATTCAGATAATTTATTGTTGAACTTCAATTTGGCGGCAAGTGAAAAAGATCGTTTTGAACTGGGCTTCCGTTATTCTAATTATAAAGAACAAAAATACTATGCTACTAATATTGATAGTAACGTCAGTGATTATCATCAAGCCCTCGGTTCAACATTAGCCTGGGTACATTCTTTTAATTCAGGCATTTTGACAAATACACTTGCTTACGATCACTTTAAAGACAAGCGGAAATCCTCCTCTGCCAATGTTGAAATCGTTTCTGTTTTCGATGAAAACTTTGATCCGCTTTATGATTATGAAAAAGGTGGTTATGGTAATAGTTCCCTTACGCAAGACAACATTCATTTCTCCACAGAATTTGCCGTAGATCCCTTTAATTTAGGTTTTGCCAACCATTCTATTTCTATAGGTGGAATTTATCAGGCAACCCATTATAAATTTAACCGCCCGCAGGATGTACATTCCAAAATTATTCAAAAATATCCTAACCTTAGCCCAATTGAGACAACAAATGTTACCCACCAAGGTAATGCCCAAACCCGTTATCAAAACTTTGTTTTTTATACCGAAGATTTAATTAAGTGGAAAAAATTGGAGCTACGCCCGGGTGTACGTATTGAACGTGATGACTATCTACAAAACAATAATATCGCTCCGCGTTTTGTTGCACGCTATAAACCGTGGGAGGAAACCGGATTCACATTAGGTTTAAATCGCTATTATGGACGTTCTTTCGCTTCATTAAAGCTAACGAATGAGATTTTAAAAATAAACCGTGATACCAGTCGTAAATACCAAGAATTTCATTCCTTAAAAACCCCTTACGCTGATGAACTTAGTATCGGTTTTGATCAAGAATTCAATAATCTGGCATTTAAACTTAATTATATTCATCGCAAAAATAAAAATCGTATTGTGCTAAAACGTGATGCCAATAAAGTTAATTTTTATCATAACGGCAGTGACTTCAGCGTCGAAGTTTACACTTTCCAAATGAATAATATTGAACCTTGGCAATTGGGTAAAAGCTACTGGACAAGCTCTCTGGGATTTGATTGGTTAAAAACCAAACGGGCGGATATAGGTCGAGATCTTGATCCCAATGAATTGGTTTATCTCGATGGTAAATTACTTACCCGCAGAGAAATGCTGAACAAAGTCAATAGTTCTACAGAAGACTGGATTACCCGCTTCGGCTTGGATATGGCAATCCCCGATTACAACATCACTTGGTCAAACAAAGTGTATATAAAAGCACCGATTCGCAGTTATGACGTTTTGGAAGGTGATTTTAACGACGGAATTTCCCGTTATCGTTCTTATCACTACGGCCGACACACCCAATGGGACAGTAGTATTCGTTGGCAACCGACCATTACAGGTAATCACAGTATTTATTTGCAAGTTGACATACTAAATGTACTAAATAAAACCCGTAAATCAAAAACCGTGAAACCAATTTCAAGTAACGATGAATACGGTATTTACACGCCCGGCCGCGAGTTTTGGCTGGAAGTCGGCTATAAATTCTAGTTCATAATAATTACTTCATACTTCTACGCTAATGTGAATTAGCGTAGGTTTTCTTTGTTATGTCCAATCAAAAAACGATGAAAAAACTGACCGCACTTTTCGTACTGCTCTGCTCTTTTCGCTTAGTCATTGCTTGTCAAGCCGGAATAGATCCTGATGCCTTAGCTTTCGATCCCAATATTAAACACGGCAAACTGACAAACGGATTGCAATATTACATCTTGAATAATCGTGATCCCAAAGATCGGGTATATATTCGTTTAGTGGTAAATGCCGGTTCAATGCATGAAGATGATGATCAAAAAGGCATCGCCCATTTAGTAGAACACATGGCGTTTAACGGCTCGAAAAAATATCCTGAAAATACCATCATTAATGCCCTTGAAAAATTGGGTATGAAATTTGCCCGCGATATTAATGCATTCACTGATTTTGAAAATACCGTTTATACTCTGAATTTAGACGGTAATAGCCCGCAAAAACTATCCCTTGCTTTTGATGTTATCAATGAATGGATGAATCATCTCACAATTTTACCAAAAGACCTTGATGGTGAACGCGGCGTGGTACAAGAAGAATGGCGACGTCGACTAAGCCCAATGTTACGTCTCGGAGATAAAAAAAGTGCAATTGAAATGGCAGGTTCGCGCTATGTGTTACGTGACCCGATTGGCGATATGAATATTATTCGTCACATCTCCCGTGATCGCGTAGCCGATTTTTATCATAAATGGTATAGACCGGATAATATGTCTCTTATTGTCGTCGGTGATATCGATACGCACAAAATTACACAGTTAATATCACAACAACTAGATAAACCGAGTTCTCACACACAACGCCCATTAGATAAAATTGATTTTAGCATTCCGTTGATTCACCATTGGCGGGTAGCAAGTATTGCCGAACAAGGCACCAATATCCCGGCACTGGAGTTAAGTTTTTTTGAAGAAGATAAACAAAAGGAAACGATCACTGACTACAAACAAGATCTCATTCAACAAATTGTGACTCGTTTAGTCAATTTACGTCTACAAAAATGGGAAGAAAACCAAAATAACTGGTTGGATTCGGCGAATTTCTATCGCTCTCATCTTGGTAAACAAACCTTGCAAAGCGTCTTTTCCTTGCAATTAGCCGATACCAATTATTTAAAAAATATCACCGCACTTTTTGCTTTTATCGCCGAAATTAAACAACATGGATTTACCGCCGATGAGCTTAACAGTGAAATTGCACGACTACATAATCTCAATGAAAAACAACAAAATATTCGTCCCGGCAGCTTAAAAATTGCTAATGATTTGATTGCAATCGCGGCAAATCATCAAATCATGTTAAGCGCTAAAGAACGCTATAATCTAAATCGACGTTTTTTGAATGAAATTAAAGTAACTGACTTAAATGTAACATTTAATCAAATGTTAGCGTTAAACGCTAAGCTATTACTGATAACACAACTACTACCGGAGAAAAAACTTCCTTTTGATGCAACTTATATAGAACAGCGTTGGAACCAAGCAATGCGTTCCGATCAAAATCAATGGGAAAACAAAAAACACATCGTAAAACAACCGCACTTTGAATTCAAAGACGGTTCATTAGTATTAGAAAAACACTGGGATAAAGGCAATATTGATGAATTTCGCCTCAGTAACGGGGCAAAATTAATTTATCACTACAGCAATAAAACACCGAACCAAGTCCATTTTCGAGCAGTAACAAGCGGTGGATTACGATCTGTACCAAACCAAGATTATCATTTATTGCGAACGGCGATTACCTTAGTTGATGATACCGGCACAGGTGAACTAACGCAGGCAGATGTCAGCAACCTCTTTGGTCAAAGCCCACTTGTGTTGGCAACGGTTATTGATGACGATAAGCAAGGTTTTACCGGCGTGGCAAAACCGCAAGATCTCAGTAGGTTACTGACACTTTTCCGTCTGAAACTCCAATCCGCTCCCGTTTCAAATAATGTGTTACAAAAATATCATCGGGAAACACAGGATTATTTTAAACAAATTGATGCCGAAACAAAGTTTATGCAAGCTATTTCCTATTTGCGCCGACCTAACACGGCTACGGTTTATACCCAAAATCAAAATGAACAGCTTAGCTTTACAGCTGCACAATTAAGTCAAATTTATCAAGAAAAGATTTTAGGTAAAACGGATTTCACTTATTTCATTATTGGTGATATTTCCCGATCCGAGCTCGAAAAATTGGCAAAGCAATATTTAGCGACAGTGGAAATAAAAACACAGGCCCGCGCTTATCAGCCCGGTTATATTCATACTCCTAAAAAAGCATTCATTATGCGCGGATTAAGTGAACCACGTGCTGATGTGGAAATTTATCTTACCGCTGAAAATCAATGGCATCCGGAACAGAAATATGCCTTAGAAATCCTTGGTGAAATTGTACAAGAAAAACTTCGCCTTGTTTTACGTGAAAAAGTATCGGGCATTTATTCCGTCAATAGTTGGTTCAGCCAAGATCCGCATACGCCGCAAATTGAAGGGAAAATTGCGTTCAGTTGCGCACCTAATCGTGCTGAAGAATTAATCAAATTGACCCATCAAATTTTGGATGAAATTATTGAAAACGGTATAGACGAAACACTACTTCGCAAAAAACAAGCTGAGCAACAGCAATACATCAAACGTCAGTTTGATTCACTCGTCTCTGTGGCAGGCATGATTGAGGACAGTTATTGGCAGCAAGGCAACCCACAGTCGGTTTATTTGTATCAACGATTGGAACAACTTGCCGACAAACCTCACCTTGAGGCATTAGCAAGAAAAGTTTTAGTCAAAGCTGCCCGTTTTGAAGCAATTTTACGTCAATAAAAAACACCTAAAAAAATAACCGCACTTATCATGTCAGAAAAAGTGCGGTTATCTCGAAGAACGTTTTTACGCCACTAAAACCCGTTGAACTAAGAACATATATAACATGGTGCCGGCAGCGATGGACAAGAACATATTGCGCTTCCACAAATGTAACGCAACGACGATCACACCGGAAAGAAATTCGGGAACGCCATGAAAGCCGCTAAACACATCCACGTTTTTGTAACAATACACCACTAACATACCAAACATCGCCGCAGGTAAAACTTTACCTAAATAACGGATATATTCCGGAATCGGGCGGTTAGCAGGGAAAACCCAAAACGGCAACCAACGGGTAAATTGCACACCTAATACGGCAATGCCAATGGTGATGATTTGTTCGGTTAATGTCATTCTTCTATCCTCTCCAATCTTGAGGACAATTTCGGACGACGGAAAGTCAACACTGTCCAAATGCCGATTAACGTTGGCAATAAGAAATATTCACGTCCGAAAACGATGAGGGAAATCGCGGCAATCGCCAAACCCAACAAAGAGCTTTCATGAGATTTTTCCTGAGCCCAGTTTTCGGCAAAAATCACTAAAAATAACGCCGTCATAGCAAATTCAATGCCCTTCAAATCAAAGGGAATAATATTACCGAACAGGTTGCCGAGGCCTGCGCCGATCATCCAGTACATATGCAAATAAAACGAGACAAAAAACATATACCAGCCACGATCAATATGCGACGGAACCTTTGCCATGTAATTCAAGGAAAAAGATTCATCCACCAGGGTGGCAATGAGATACGGGCGTTTTTTGCCTAATGACTTTCCATATTTTTCCAACATAGAAATACTGTAAAAAAGCTGTCGTCCACTCACCATCAAGGTAATCAACAACGCATTTAACGGCGCAAATGCCAAACTTAATGCGCCGGCAATGATAAATTCCACCGAGCCGCCATAAATTAACAATGCCATCAGCACGGGGTACCAAAAACTAAAACCAAGCGCTTTCATGTAAATGCCGTAAGCCACGCCAAGGAACAAAAAACCGGCAAGCATCGGCGCACTATAGGGCAAGGCGGCTTTCGCAGCCGCCCAAATGGGATGGGAATTTGTCTTTACGTCAGACATACAACTAGATCTCTTCTAATATGGATAATTCGGGCAAGGTAGAAAAACTTTGGGCTTTCACGGTTTCATAGAAATCATCCACGAAAGCAATTTGCGAATCCAACTCTCGCGTTGCGGCATAAAGATTACTGTGTAACCCCTGTTCGGTGATTTTACGCGCCACGATGTAACCACGATCCAAGTAGGGTTTTGCCGCCCAAAACGGCAATGCGGCAACACCACGTTTACTGGCCACCAATTGAATAATGGCAATGGTGAGCTCACTGGTTCGGCGGGTCGGATTAACGCCTTTCGGGTGTAATACCTTACGCAATAAATCCAACATATCATCCGGTACAGGATAAGTAATCAAAGTTTGATCAATAAAATCTTCCGCCTGCCAAACATCTTTCGCTGCCAGCGGATGATCTTTCGCACACAATCCCACCATTTCATAGGAAAACAACGGCTTATACACAATGTCCGGAGTCTCTTCCACTTCTTGCACCACCGCCCAATCGGCACGATGGCTTAACAGCAACCCAACGGCATCGGTGTGGAAACCGGACACAATATCCAACTCCACCAACGGCCAATGCTGACGGAATAAATCCATGGCGGGCATGAGCCAATCGAAGCAAGTGTGGCATTCCACCGCAATGCGCAACTCCCCTGCTTCCCCTTGTTTCACCCGCGCCAAATCACGCTCCGCCTCAATCACTTTAGGCAAAATATCATTGGCAAGCTGAATCAAACGCTCGCCAGCCGGTGTAAAGTGCAACGGCTGAGTTTTACGCTCAAATAACGGCAAGCCGTATTGATCTTCCAACAGTTTAATTTGATGGGAAAGTGCGGATTGTGTGAGATAAACCCGCTTTGCAGCCAAAGAAACACTGCCCGTTTCTTTTAAAGCGAGTAAGGTTTTGAGGTGTCGAAGTTCGAGAAAGATTGGTTTCATGAGAAAGATTCATATTAATAAGAAAAATAATGAACTCGTATCATACACCAAAACCGACTGCGCTTTAATGTTCTACGAAATAAAAGTGCGGTCGAAAATCAAAATGTTTTTACGTTCTGTGCTATTACGTCAAAACCAAAATATTAAAATTATTCATACAAATTTGGAAAATTATTAATTTGCATAATAATCCTAATTCCTTCATTCTACACACGTACAGACGTTTAGCCGTCTAAATCATTTAACACAAAACAAGGAATTATGATGACAATATTTCATTTAGCAGGCTTCCCGCGTGTAGGTGCCAAGCGTGAACTCAAATTTGCCCAAGAACGTTACTGGCGCGGTGAAATCGCCGAAGCCGATTTATTAGACATTGCAAAAAAATTGCGTGAAATTAACTGGCAACATCAAGCCAATGCGAATGCGGATTTCGTGGCGGTTGCGGACTTTACTTTCTACGATCACATTTTGGATTTGCAAGTAGCAACAGGCGCCATTCCTACGCGTTTTGGTTTTGATAGCCAAAACTTAACCTTGGATCAATATTTCCAATTGGCGCGTGGCAACAAAACACAATTCGCCATTGAAATGACCAAATGGTTCGATACCAACTACCACTATCTCGTGCCTGAATTCCACAAGGACACCCAATTTAAAGCCAACCCGGCGCACTATGTGCAACAAATCCGCGAAGCTAAAGCCCTTGGTCACAACGTAAAACCAACCATCGTTGGCCCATTAACCTTCCTTTGGTTAGGTAAAGAAAAAGGTGCAGCGTTTAATCGTTTCGATTTGTTAAACAAACTCGTGCCGGTTTATGTGGACATCTTAAACGCGTTGAGTTCTGAAGGGGTGGAATATATTCAAATTGATGAACCTGCCTTAACCCTTGATTTACCGGCAGAATGGGTTGCCGCTTATAAAGAGGTTTACGCCACTTTTGCTGCACAAGTAAACGCCAAACTGTTGCTTGCCACGTATTTCGGTTCCGTGTCGGAACACGCCGATTTATTAAAAGCCTTACCGATAGCTGGTCTTCACATTGATTTGGTACGTGCACCGGAACAACTTTCCGCCTTTGCCGATTACGACAAAATCCTTTCCGTAGGCGTGATTGACGGACGTAATATCTGGCGTGCGAACTTAAACCAAGTGTTAGATGTGGTTGAACCATTAAAAGCGAAATTAGGTGAGCGTTTATGGATTGCGCCAAGCTGTTCCCTACTCCATACGCCTTATGATTTGGCAGTGGAAATCCAACTGCAAGCCAACAAGCCGGAGCTTTATCAATGGTTGGCGTTCACCTTACAAAAAATTCAAGAATTACGCGTCATTAAGACCGCACTTGAGCAAGGACGTGAAGCAGTGCAAGCAGAGCTTGATGCCAGCCAAGCAGCAGCTGACGCGCGTAAAAACTCTCGTGAAATCCACCGCACTTGTGTGGCGGAACGTTTGGCAAATCTGCCGAAAAATGCCGTTCAACGTAAATCGCCATTTGCGGAACGGATTAAGTTACAAAATGCGTGGTTAAATCTACCGTTGCTGCCAACCACCAACATTGGTTCCTTCCCGCAAACCACGGAAATTCGTCATGCCCGTGCCGCCTTCAAAAAAGGCGATCTCAGCTTGGCAGATTACGAAGCGGCAATGAAAAAAGAAATTGAATTCGTGGTGCGTGAGCAAGAAAAATTGGATTTGGACGTGTTAGTGCACGGCGAAGCAGAACGCAACGACATGGTGGAATACTTCGGCGAATTGCTCGATGGTTTCGCGTTTACCAAATTCGGTTGGGTACAAAGTTACGGTTCCCGCTGCGTCAAACCACCGGTTATTTACGGCGATGTGACCCGTCCGGAACCGATGACCGTGCGTTGGTCGCAATATGCTCAAAGCCTCACCAACAAAGTGATGAAAGGTATGTTGACCGGCCCGGTAACGATTTTACAATGGTCTTTCGTGCGTAACGACATTCCACGTTCAACGGTGTGTAAACAAATTGCTGTAGCGCTTTCCGATGAAGTGTTGGACTTAGAAAAAGCAGGTATCAAAGTCATTCAAATTGACGAACCGGCAATCCGAGAAGGTTTACCGCTCAAACGTGCCGATTGGGACGCTTATTTACAATGGGCTGGCGAAGCTTTCCGTTTAAGTTCAATGGGTTGTAAAGATGATACGCAAATTCACACACACATGTGTTATTCCGAATTTAACGACATTTTACCAGCCATTGCTGCCCTAGATGCCGACGTGATCACCATCGAAACTTCCCGTTCCGACATGGAATTGCTTACCGCTTTCGGTGATTTCAAATACCCGAACGACATCGGTCCGGGCGTGTACGATATCCACAGCCCACGCGTACCGACCGCAGAAGAAATCGAACATCTTCTTCGCAAAGCGTTACAAGTGGTGCCAAAAGAACGCTTATGGGTAAACCCGGACTGCGGCCTAAAAACCCGCGGCTGGCCGGAAACCATCGCCGCATTAAAAGTGATGGTGGATATCACGAAAAAATTACGTGCGGAATTAGCCTAATTCACAGATACTCCTTTACTGGTAAAAGAAAAGCTGAATCTCGAGAGAGGTTCAGCTTTTTTGTTTTATGGAAAAGAAAAGTGCGGTCGTTTTTAGACGTGTTTCAACAAAATACGGAAAAGTTCTCTTTTTTTTAAACATGTCGCTTCGCAGTGGAAGCAAAGGTAATTTTATCAGGACGATAACTAATGCTACCGTACTGAAATAGACGTCCGTCGGCTAAATAAGTGGTACTGGTAACGTTCACAACCATATTATACTCACCGAGGTCCATGGTGCTTTTTTCTTCTTCATTGGCATAACGAAACACTATTTCACGCTGTGAATAACTAATTTTTAGACCTAGTTCACTTTCTAAATAGTGATAAATGGATTGTTCCGCAATCTCACGATTAATAAAAGGAACAATACGACGATCAAAGTAAGAGACTTCGTATTCCACCGCTTCCCCGTCAATTTCACGAACACGACCTATACGGTAAAAATCAATTTGATCATTTACGTTAAAGATCTGCATTAATTCCTCTTCTCCTTGCACAATATACAAGCTGGTTAAGGTTGTTTTCACTTGATGGGTTAAAGGACGGTTCAGCTCACCAACAGTTTTGATTTCAGAAAGCTGTTGAGGCGTTGATAAATTATGTTCAAGAACAATAGACGTGCGACCTTGTTGCTTTTTTATGTAACCATCCATTTCAAGCAGAGAAAGGGCTTTACGAATGGTATCTTTAGAAAAACCATATTCTTGCATAAGCTCACTTTCACTGGGTAATTCTTGCTTAGGAGGTAAAATTCCATCGGTTATTTTGCTTTTTATATCGTTATAAACCGCTTTGTATTTACTCACTTTTTCACTCCATTTTTTACTTTCATTCCCTCACTTCAAATATTCAATAGAATAACACAAACCTTTCTTCTTATACGTATAGTTTTTGTGATCAAAATCACACTTTTACGTTAACGTTTAAACTTTTACGTAAAAGCTGTTGCGTAAAATAGAATTTAGATTAAAATCTCTCCAACTTTTACTTCTGAAGGGAAAAATTATGCTTACTCGGTCAAGCGGTGTTTTAATGCACATCACCTCATTACCCAATGCATTTGGAATTGGTAGCTTTGGGCAATCCGCTTATGATTTTGTGGATTTTTTAGTTGAAACGAAACAAACCTATTGGCAAATCCTTCCATTAACCACCACCAGCTACGGTGATTCCCCTTATCAATCCTTCTCTGCTATTGCAGGTAACACACATTTAATTGACTTTGCTTTACTCACCCAAATGGGTTTATTGCAAGAAACGGATTATGCTTCAGTTAATTTTGGTGATGACCCAACAAAAGTGGATTACGAGCGCATTTTTTATACGCGCCGTCCAATTTTAGAAATCGCCGTCAAACATTTCCTTGCCGATAAAAAACGTCAAGCAGACTTCAAAAACTTTGAAAAAAACAACCGCACTTGGTTGGAAGACTATGCGGAATTTATGGCAATCAAAGAGCATTTCGGCAATAAGGCCCTACAAGAATGGGAAGATAAACTGGTTGTTGCCCGCAAGCCAAAGACACTTGCAAAATATCGTACGATGCTGAAAGAGCAAATTCAGTATTTCAAAGTAACGCAATATTTCTTTTTCCAACAATGGTTGGCATTGAAAAATTACGCTAATCAAAGAGGGATTAAAATTATTGGCGATATGCCGATTTATGTGGCCGAGGACAGTGTTGAAGTATGGACAATGCCGGAACTCTTTCAATTAGATAAAGAATGCAAACCGCTCTTTGTTGCCGGTGTTCCCGCCGATCAATTTAGTGCCACCGGACAACTTTGGGGCAATCCGCTTTATGACTGGCCTGAACATAAAAAACAAGGCTATGCCTGGTGGATTCATCGCATTGAAGAAAGCTTTAAAATTTACGATGTACTTCGTATCGATCATTTCAAAGGCTTCTCCGATTATTGGCAAGTGGATGGCAAAGCAGACATTGCTAAATATGGCACTTGGCAACCTGGGCCGGGATACGATTTGTTTAAAGCGGTAAAAGCACAGCTAGGTGATTTGCCGATTATCGCCGAAAATCTTGGCAATATTGATGAAAAAGCGGAGAAATTGCTCACAGATTGCGGTTATCCCGGCATGAAAATTTTGCAATTTGGTTTTGAAAATGTGAGTGGCGAAAGCCTGGATAGCCCACATTATTGCATTCCACATTGCATTGCCTATACCGGCACACACGATAATGATGTGATTAATGGCTGGTATGCGGATTTATCCACAAAACAACAACAATATATCAACGCTTATACCCATCGCGCTACCGATGAATCTGTCTGTCAGGCAATGATTCGCCAATTATTTGCTACCGTAAGTAATACGGTTATTGCCACCATGCAAGATATTTTAGATTTGCCGGCTAGTTCCAGAATGAATCTTCCTTCTACTATAGGTGGAAACTGGGAATGGCGAATGCAAGAAAGCGATTTAACAAAAGCTAAAAAAGATTTTTTAACCCAAATAACCATGTTATATGGGCGTGCCAATAAGGAACAAGTAATGATTAAATTTAGTGAATTTGTACAGCAAACAACAAACAAAAAACTTGAAAAATTAAGTGATCATGCGATTTACGTACAGTTATTAAACTATGTTAAAACCCTTGCTGCGAATAAAGAAAAAAATACGGCTAAACGTAAGGTTTACTACATTTCTGCGGAATTTTTGATTGGTAAATTACTGTCTAACAATTTAATCAATCTTGGCGTATATCAAGAAATCAAAGATGAATTGGCGCAGGCAAGCAAATCACTAAGCCATATTGAAGATATTGAACCGGAACCGTCTTTAGGGAACGGCGGATTAGGTCGTTTAGCCTCGTGTTTTATTGACTCCATGTCCACACTCGGGTTAAATGCGGAGGGCGTAGGCTTAAATTATCATTGCGGTTTGTTTAAACAAGTCTTTAAAAACAATGAGCAACATGCCGAACCAAATAACTGGATTGAAAAAGAGTCTTGGTTAATTCCTACAGACATCCGTTATGAGGTGCCATTTAAAGATTTCACCTTAACCTCTAAATTAGATCGCATTGATATTCTAGGTTACAAAAAAGACACCAAAAATCATCTCAACTTATTTGATATTGAATCCATTAATCATAAATTGATTAAAAAAGGCATTACCTTTGATAAAACAAAAATCAAAGAAAATCTGACCTTATTCCTTTATCCGGATGACTCCGATAAAAACGGTGAATTATTACGTATTTATCAGCAATATTTTATGGTCTCCAATGCGGCGCAGTTATTAATTGATGAAGCCATTGAACGAGGCAGTAATTTACATGATTTAGCCGATTATGCCTATGTGCAAATTAATGACACTCACCCGTCTATGGTGATTCCGGAATTGATTCGCTTATTAACGGAAAAACATCGTATTAAATTTGCAGAGGCGGTAGAAATCGTGCGCAATATGGTGGGCTACACGAACCATACGATTCTTGCCGAAGCCTTAGAAAAATGGCCTTTAGCTTATTTAGAAGAAGTGGTTCCACATTTAGTTAAAATCATCAAAAAACTGAATAAATTGGTGCAGAAAGAATATCCGAACCCTGATGTACAAATTATTGATAAGCAAAAACGCGTCCATATGGCGCATATGGATATTCATTTTTCAAACTCCGTGAACGGTGTGGCGACATTACACACGGAGATTTTGAAAAATTCCGAACTCAAAGCGTTTTATGAAATTTATCCCGAGAAGTTTAATAATAAAACTAACGGAATCACCTTCCGTCGTTGGTTAGAATTTTCCAACCAAGAGCTAGCCGCTTATATTAAACAACTTATCGGCGATGGTTACTTACATGATGCAACGCAACTGGAAAAACTGCTTGCCTTTAAAGATGATAAAAAAGTGCATCAAAAATTAGCTGAAATTAAATTCTGGAATAAATTGGCACTGAAAACATATCTTAAAGAAAATAAAGGCATTGAGTTGGACGAAAATTCCATTATCGATACTCAAATTAAGCGTTTCCACGAATATAAACGCCAACAAATGAATGCGCTTTATGTGATTCATAAATACCTTGAAATCAAAGCGGGCAAACTGCCGAAACGTAAAATTACCGTGATTTTTGGTGGGAAAGCCGCACCGGCTTATGTGATTGCACAAGATATTATTCATTTAATTCTTTGCTTGTCTGAGTTAATCAATAACGATCCGGATGTGAATCACTATTTAAACGTGCATTTGGTGGAAAACTATAATGTCAGCGTGGCGGAAAAATTGATTCCGGCGACAGATATTTCAGAGCAAATTTCCCTTGCCTCAAAAGAAGCTTCCGGAACAGGCAATATGAAATTTATGCTGAATGGCGCATTAACTTTGGGCACAATGGATGGCGCGAACGTGGAAATTGCCGAATTAGCCGGCGCGAAAAACATTTACACCTTCGGTAAAGATTCGGAAAGCATTATTAAACTGTATGAAACTGCCGGTTATGTTTCAAAAGATTACTATAAAAAGGATAAACACATTAAAAGAGCGGTCGATTTTATCCTTGATTCTACGCTGGTGAAACTAGGCAATAAAAACCGTTTAAAACGTCTGCATGATGAATTGCTCAATAAAGACTGGTTTATGACCTTAATTGACTTTGATGCTTATGTCACGGCGAAAGAACAGATTCTGGCGGATTATGAAGATCAAGATAGCTGGAACGAAAAAGTGATTCATAACATCGCCAAAGCCGGTTTCTTCTCATCGGATCGCACCATTGCACAATATAACACCGATATTTGGCATTGTGAGGATTAAGGGGAACATATGAAACTACTCACCCTCAACGTACACGCTTGGTTAGAAGATAACCAGGCGGAAAAAATCGACATTATTGCCGACACCATTGTTGAAAAGGGCTACGACATCGTTGCCCTACAAGAGGTGAACCAATTAATGTCAGCGCCCGCGATTTCACAAGCATTAAAGCAGGATAACTATGGCGTTGTGTTGCTAAATAAAATCAATCAACGGGCGACGCAAAAATATTCGCTGTTTTGGAGCAATTCGCATATTGGCTACGATAAATATGACGAAGGCATCGCCTTTTTAACCCGCTTGCCGGTTTATGAAGTGGATGCTTTTTATTGCAGCCAACATCAGCGCCTCGATTCTATCCTCTCGCGCAAAATTCTTGGCTTAACCGTGGAATATCAAGGCCAACTTGTAGATTGTTATTCCTGCCATATCAACTTGCCGAATTGCGCAGGTGAAAATCAACTGGACAACATTCGCAATATCGTGGAGCGTAGCCAAAGCCGAAATCTTAAAATTTTGATGGGTGATTTCAATACGGATGCAATCAGCGATCCAAACGCTTATCAGAAAATTAAATCTCTCGGTTTACTTGATACTTTTGAGATGGCGGAACAGAAAGATAGCGGGATTACCGTTGAGAAAGCGATTGATGGTTGGAAAGGCCACAGCGAAGAAAAACGATTAGATTATATTTTTTTAAATCAAACAAAAAGGGTTTTATCGAGTCAAGTGGTTTTTAATGGCAAAAATAAACCGGTAGTTTCCGACCATTTCGGTTTGGAAGTCGAGCTTACATTGTAGGAGAACATACATGAAAAAATTGCTCAGTTTTGAATTTTGGCAAAAATTCGGCAAATGCCTGATGGTGGTAATTGCCGTGATGCCTGCCGCAGGTTTAATGGTAAGTATCGGTAACTCATTACCGTTAATTAGCGATGCCGAATGGCTGGCGCGCGTGGGTAATATCATCGCGCAAATCGGTTGGGGCATTATCGGCAATCTGCATTTGTTATTTGCTTTAGCCATTGGTGGCAGTTGGGCGAATGAGCGTGCAGGCGGTGCGTTTGCCGCAGGTCTTGCCTTTATTTTAATCAACTTAATTACCGGTCACTTCTTCGGCGTAAAAATTGAAATGTTGACTGATCCGAATGCCCACGTCGGTACCATCTTGACAGGCGACATTCCAGTGGCCAACTACTTTGTGAATATCCTCGGACAACCTGCATTAAATATGGGTGTATTCGTAGGGATCATCGCCGGTTTTGTAGGGGCAACCACCTTTAATAGCTACTACAATTTCCGCAAACTGCCTGAAGTGCTTACCTTCTTTAACGGTAAACGCTTTGTACCATTCGTGGTGATTTATCGTTCCGTTTTAGTGGCGTTAATCTTAGCGGTGTTCTGGCCGGTAGTGCAAACCGGAATTAACCATTTCGGTGAATGGATTGCCAATTCACAAGACTCCGCGCCTATCCTTGCGCCTTTTGTTTACGGTACATTAGAACGTCTTTTACTGCCTTTCGGTTTACACCATATGCTCACCATTCCAATGAACTACACCTCATTGGGCGGTACCTATGAATTCTTAACCGGTATGCAACAAGGCAAACAAGTATTCGGACAAGACCCGTTATGGCTCGCTTGGATCAGTGATTTAATCAACCTGAAAGACGCGGGCAATATGACGCAATATAACGAGCTCCTCTCAACAGTGACACCGGCGCGCTTTAAAGTGGGTCAAATGATCGGCTCAAGCGGTATTCTAATGGGAATTACGCTCGCCATGTACGTGAACGTTGATCCAGATAAGAAAACCATCTACAAAGGGATTTTCCTTTCTTCTGCCCTTGCCGTGTTCTTAACCGGTGTAACAGAGCCGATCGAATATATGTTTATGTTCGTTGCACTACCGCTTTACCTTGTTTATGCGGCTATCCAAGGTTGCGCATTTGCCATGGCAGATATTGTGAACTTACGCGTTCACTCATTCGGTAATATTGAGTTTTTAACCCGTACGCCAATGGCGATTAAAGCAGGCATCGGCATGGATCTTATCAACTTCATTTGGGTATCCGGTGTGTTTGCCGTCGCTGCCTTCTTAATTGCGAATTTCATGATTAAGAAACTCAACTTAGCCACCGCCGGTCGCAACGGCAACTACGATGCGAAAGGCACTGACGAAGCCCCTGCAGAGGAGAAAAAAGTCGCTAATGCCAGTGCGCAAGTAGTGCAAATCGTAAATTTACTGGGTGGACGCAACAATATTGCTGAGGTAGATGCTTGTATGACCCGTTTACGTATCACCGTTCACAACCCTGAGCTGGTGGGCGATGCAGCGGCTTGGAAACAAGCAGGCGCAATGGGTTTTATCGTCAAAGGCACAGGCATTCAAGCCATTTACGGGCCAAAAGCTGATGTATTGAAATCGGATATTCAAGACCTACTCTCTTCAGGCGTTGAAATTCCGAAAATGTAATAATATTTCAGCATAGGTCAACAAAAAGAGCGGTTAAAATAATCTGACCCCAAAAGAAAAGCTGAATCTCGAAAGAGGTTCAGCTTTTTATTTTTATGAAAGAAAAGTGCGGTGGATTTTCCAGACGTTTTTGCAGAAAGGCTTGAAACTTATATATCACTTATTTTTCATAAAGATAGAATATATACTCACCCGAAGGCGGCTGCCACCGCACAAAATGAGCACGACTTGCTCGACATCTTGTTTCAACACACAGCCGCCCAAAGGTGGCTGCCGTTCAATCGGTTTTGCTTGTCCGTGGCCTTTGCCGTTTCAACACACAGCCACCCGAAGGCGGCGGCTGGCGACGATGGGGAGAGTTCGGCCGCATAATGGGTGTTTCAACACACAGCCGCCCGAAAGCGGCTGCAAAAAATGGTGAATCTGAATTTTTGGGTTTTAAGTTTCAACACACAGCCGCCCGAAAGCGGCTGCATTATTGTTATGTACAGAAACACAAAAAATATCTGTTTCAACACACAGCCGCCCGAAAGCGGCTGCTCCCTACCTAAAAAAGTAAGAAAAATCAGCAGATTAAACACTGTATTTCGCTAACTGATTTTATGATAAGGAGTTTGGTAAGTATAACGGCCACATTGTCGTTATACAAATAGATTAATTCATCCAAATTGTTAAAGAAAATAAGGATCGCTATCCCATCAGGGTTTTAATGAGAACAACAGGTTAGCGAACTAAATGACAAGCACGTCTTTAAATACATCCACTGCCGGTTTTGCCCCATGATGCTCCACTTTATTGCGCCACTTACTGCCCAA